>JAPLGT010000314.1:8894-31768 GCA_026390035.1 Chloroflexota bacterium | reverse complement strand
GGTTCGTACTGAGAAAGCAGGGACGCTGATTATGGAACTGGCGTCCGCGTGGGGGTCGGAGTTGGCGTGAGAGTTTCCGCTTTACCCGGGCTAATGATCACTTCGATCGTCCCAGGGTTAATGGATTGTACTCGAATATCTTTGATCAGGATCTGTGCTTGGGGTGTTGCCTGATGGGTGCCGCTTTCCAGGCCGGTCAGATCGACTACAAATTTTACCTCGCCGGGGGTCAGTTTATCCAGAATGGGCAGGGGGCCGGTCAGGATCACATCCACCAGACCGGGCGAGATGTGCGCCTCCAGGCCGGGTGCCAGCCCGGTCACTTCGACGGGGATGCCGTTCAGGCTCAGGCTGCCTTCAATGGCGGCAATCCCAACTTGCACCTGGACGGTCTGATCTCCAATGATAGTGATACCCTGCGGGAGATTGAGTTTAAGACGAATATCAACGTTTTGTGATTCTCCATTTAAGTTAAGCGGTTCTGTTTCGATATAACCCGGCAGGTCATTGACGATCGACGGGTTTTTGGAATAAACCGTCAGAACGGGTGGAAAGACCGAAATATTAGTAACCCGGTACCCACCGGCCTGCTGCCCGCGAACTGTCACCTTGACGGCGATATCACGATAGCCGCCTTGTTGGGTGATTGGCAGGTTAACCTGAACGGTTTCAGGGTTAATCGTCAGCCCGCTGACGATATTTCCGTTGACATCCAGAACACGCAGCGGCAGGGTGCTCTGAACATCCTGGCGTAAGCCGGCAATGCTCAAATCGACCTGGACCTGGGCGACTCGTTGGATCTGTGATTGTGGCCCGGAGAGTACGGCATCCAGCGGCTCAAGGCTGGATGTGCCGGCCTCATACCCTACGGCAGGTTCGCCGCGCAAGGCGAGTTGGATCGGCAGGGAGGCCGTAGCCAGGCGTTCCAGGCTGATCTGCAGGTTTTTCGGGGTGACGGAGACAACGCGCACCGGCCGCACCAGTACCTGGGGTTGGATCTCCAGAGCATGTATTCCGGATTGCATCCCGGAGAGATCCAGGATGGCGCGTACCTGGTTCGGGCTGGCGGTTAGCTGGACCCAGACTGAATGTGGGGCGCGCAGGCTAATGGTAACCTGGGCCGGCACACTGCCGACGATCACCAATCCTGGGTCCTGGCCGATGATCTCGAGCTGCACAGGTTGTGGGTAATCGCGGACTTCATCCGGATCGGCGGAAGTGACCGCGGAGACCCAGACGGCCAGCGCCAGGAGCAAGGCCAGAAGAAACAAGCGTAAGTTGCGGAAAAACCAGTCCATGTTGAAAAGTTATTCTTCCAATTTGAACAGGTAAGGGAAGTGGCGCTGGAAGAAGCCTTTGCTGCGCTGCTCGGGACGATAAAAAGCGCTGAGAATATTTTCCAGGCGTTCCGGGTCTAACCTGCGGATCAAGCGCCCGGCGTGGGCGATGGAGATGGAGCCAGTCTCTTCTGAGACGACCACCGCGATGGCATCTGAGGCTTCAGAGATGCCCAGTGCGGCGCGGTGACGCAGGCCCATCTGGCGTTCGGGTGAACGTACCAGGATGCCGCTGGCCGAAAGTGGCATGACGCAGGCCCCGGCCAGTACTCGCATTTTATCGATGATGACGGCCCCATCGTGCAGGGGCGTGTTGGGGTAAAAGACCTGCAAGAGCAGTTCGGGGGTCAGGCGCGCATCCATGATCACGCCGGTGTTGACGTATTCGTCCAGGCTGTCCAGGCGTTGGATGATGATCAGGGCGCCGTGCTGGCGCGAAGACAACCGGGCTGAGGCGCTGACGATGGCCTGAATGGCTGCCTGGATTTTAAGGTCTTCGGTCTGGCTGTTGCCGCGGATGAAGGTGCCGGCACGACCGATGCGTTCCAGTGCCCGCCGGATTTCGGGGGCGAAGATGACCGGGATGGCCAGCAGGAGTGCTGGCAGGGTGGTGCGCACCAGCCAGGAGAAGGCTGGCAGGTCTACCAGTGCGGTCAACAGGGCCAGCAGGACCATCAGCGAGATGGCTCCGCGCAAGAGCACCATTGCCTGGGTATCTCTGACGATATATAACAGGCTGAAGAATACCAATGTTACCAGCACAATGTCGATGACACTGAGCCAGTTTATGCGCTGGAAGATGAAGAAAAGATCGTTAAGAAGCTCGGTCATATCAGAGAGTTGGCAACCAGGTTGGGATAATCGTAATCAGCCCTCGACCCTGATTACCTGTTCCCTGGCGCCTTAAATGGGGCGTAGGACACGGTCTTGACGTAGCTGCTTGAAAAACAGCAGGGTATTGGGGTGAGATGATTCCAGGGCTGCGTCTGTCCAGGCCTGGACGCCAAGGATGTGAGCGTCACGCTGTTCGTAACCCAGTTGTTTCCATGTGGATTGCAGGGCTGCCAGGGATTTGGGCAGGAACAGGATTGAGGCTTCGCACTGCAGGTCGAGTGAGGCACGTTCGACCTCGCTCAACAGGGTTTTGAGGGCCCGCTCGGTTTCCACGGCCGGGTCGATATAAAATTCGGTGGTGCGGGCGACCAGGTTTTCGACCTGCCAGCCGGCGATGCCGACATTTTTAGCGCCAATTTGCAAGAGCATGAAGGCTTTTTCGCCGAAGGCGGCCATCACGTCGTTTTGTGACATAGGGTGAGCACCAGCGCTGAGCCGGGTGACCAGGTCGGCAATCGTAGCCGAATCGCGCGGTCGCCCGCGGGCAACGACAAATTCGCCCTGGATCGGTCTGACAACCACCTGGGTGGTATCAGATACCTGGGCGGTCTTTTTCCAGGCGTTGACCACATTTTTCCAGGTTTCTTCATAAGAGCCAGTATTCTGGATGACCACCTGGGCGGCGCTAATTTTTTGTTGCTGGCCGCTCTGAAAGGTAATGCGCGTCATGGCTTCTTCGCGGCTCAGTCCGCGTTTTTCCATCAGGCGCTGCACCTGCAAGTCCTGGGGGACATTCACCACCCAGATGGAGTTGCACGAGTTGCGCAGGTCGCTTTCGAGTAGTTTGATGGCTTCGATCACGATCGTCCGTTGGCCGGAGCGCCTGACCATGATATCAATCGCCTGTGAGACCAGCGGGTGAATAATCTCTTCCAGCCGGAACATGGCATCGGGGTCGTTGAAGACCATCCGGCCCAGTTTGGCGCGGTCGATTTCTCCATCCGGCTTGATCAGCCATTTTCCGAATGCGTCGATGGTGGGTTGGTAGCCGGGTGCGCCTTTTGCGATGGCGCGGTGAGAGAGTGCGTCAGCATCGATACCGTAAGCACCGAGGTGCTCGAGCATCTTGCGCACAACGCTTTTCCCGGTGGCGATGTTCCCGGTCAGACCAATCACATATTTTTGAGGCCATTTACTCTTCAAATCCGGCTCCTGTTGGAGATACGCAATAAAACGGCACATCACGCCGCGTATATCATTTTAGTCTTACGTCCCAAGAATGTCAAAGGGTACGGTTAGCAATTCTGCAAATGCGCAAAGATCAACGGCTTTGGAAAGGCGCTTTAGGGTCCCAGGCGCTAAAGCAGGGCGCTGGGCGGGCTGGATCAAGCTTTTTGCCCCCGGTTTGGGCGATTGGCCCCCGGGCGTATTGACCGGTGAGCAGGGAAAAGGTATGATGAAAGCCGCCTCAGGTTGGTTGGACGGTCGCGGCTCTGCAAGCCAGGGTCGAGGAAAGTCCGCACTCCATAGAGCACGGTGCCGGGGAAACCCCGGGGCGGAGCAATCTGCCGGATAGGGCCACAGAAAACAAACAGCCCCTTTTGGGGTCATGGTGAAAAGGTGGTGTAAGAGACCACCGGCGTCTGCAGCAATGCAGGCGGCCTGGTAACCCCCGCCGGGAGCAAGGTCAAGCAGGGATGAGAGACTGCTCGTCTCAGTGAGTCCCGGGTAGACCGCCTAGAGAGATGGCCGTCCATCCCCAATGGGGAGGACAGAATGCGGCTTATAGGCCGGCCTGAGGCGCCTTTAAGGCAAGACAGAATGCAGTTTTGAACCTTTCCAATCAAAAATGTGTGCATAAACTTTATCCTTTGCTTTCGATAGTGGCGATACCGGGCCGAAAATGGATAAATATGTCCCGCACTACAGAGACATCATTAATATAGGTGTAGTGACGCGGGGCAGTTGCTTCATCGCTGTGGCGCAGCAGCTGGGTGATGCGATTCATAGGAACACCTGCAGAAGCCATTTCATGCCCAACGGTTGAACGTAAGCGGCGCGGATTGATGTTTTCGAGATTGCATTGATTGGCAACTTTCCCAACCGCATCATGAACATCTTTGCGATCCCACTGGTTACCGGTGCTGCGAATAAAAAGCGCATCGTCTGGCTTCAAGTGTGACAGGTAAGCGGTTAGCGGCTCCAGTAAGTCAGGATGGATGGGGACCGGTTGCGGCTTCTGGCTTTTTGTGTCCTGTAACATAATGGTTTGGCTATCCAGGTCAATATCTTTTTTGAGAAGCCCGGCAACTTCCTCAGGGCGCCAGGCTTGAAACCCCAAGAACGCCGCGGCAAGCGTTTGCTGATAAAGCGGCCGTTCATAGGAAAAACGCAGATTTAACAGTGCATCAAGTTGAGCCTGGCTCATCTTATCCGGGTGGTTCGGTTTCGTGGGCATGCCGGCGATTTTGAGCAGACGCTGGACGTTTTGAGCGAATTTTCCGGGCATATACAACTTGCCAGCATCGGTAGCAAACAACCAGGATTCGTCTGTCGTGAGCTCTTCACGCAAATCCTTATAGATCGTCAACAAGTCGTTGGTGAAAAACTTGTTCATTTCATCGAAATCGCTCATCTTCTTTTGCAGGATTTGCTGGACTGGTAGATTTGAATTGCGAGTCGACCAGACAATAGACATCTCCCTGAAATAGCGGAATTTATTGGATTTTTCGTAAGTCAACATTAACTGCCTCCATGAATGAGAAGTATTCCTTGCGAGGAATGGAATTTGTAGGATTGCGTTTGTTCTTCAAGCGGATGCCGCAATCTTTTACGGACTTTGATTCGCTAAAACCATGATCTAAATGGAGATACTTCCAAAACGCACTGACACCATCCAAACGGCGTTGGATCGTGCTACTGGCATTTTTACGAGCCCGCAGGAAAATCGCAAACCCGCGCAGGGTGCGCTCATTGATTTCGAAATCATCAGAGGTTTTATCTGGCCTGCTGGCCAGGTATTCCAGATACATATCGATATCGTGTGAGTAAGCCGCAACCGTAGAATCGGTAGCATCGCGAACGCCTTTGAGATAGGCGAAGAAACCTGTGATGTATTTTGGTAAGTCGTCGGAACAAATAGATTCTTGCATAAGAAAATGCGCACCTTTTGGGAATGGAATGCGTACAAATGTGCGCATATTGTAGCACTATTTGCTAATTTGGCAAGCCAATTGGAGAAACTCATGGATGCAAATGAGATACTTAAGAATTTTGTAAACCAAAAGGCTCAGGAACGTAACTTATCCCTGCGCCAGGTGGCTGCAGGGGTTGGGATTGGTTCGTCGCATCTCTCGGCCATCCTGAATGGCAGGCGCCCGATCAGCGTGGAAGTTTGCAATGCAATTGCAGACTTCTTTAATATGCAACGTGTCGAAATGTACAACCTGGTTGGTTGGATCACGATGGACGAAGACGAAGAATTCACCACCCGTATTCGTGAATACAGTAAAAAAGACCCCGAATTTGCTCAGTTTTTGAAAATGATTCTGGAAACGAAGGACGAAGGCGAGCGCAAGCGCTTAATGCGCGTTATTCGCGCCTCGCTGGAAAAATAAGTGCGCCTTCTTACCAAAATCCGCCTGTTTTTCCGCCACTACTCAAAACTGGATCTGATGAATTGGGGTTCGATCATGGTGCTCATGCTGCTGATGCTGGTTACCTTCTCTTACAGCATAGGCAGGCTGTTCGCTTGGGGGTTGTTTGTGGGGTCGTTATTCTGGCTGGCTGTTTTGCACAATGAAATCAGTAGCACGGAGACTAGCTGGAAGAAAAAACGTGCAGAACTTAAGCAGCAGGGGCTGTCTGATAAGCTTGAGCAATTCATGAAAAAATCAGAGTTAGAATTGTGGGGCTATTGGTGTGTACTTTTGTTTACCGATTGGTTCGGTCTGTTTTGGGGAACAACTGCATTGGGTGTAAGCGGATTGGGGCAGGTTTTGGTGCCGCCGCTTTTTGTCTTATCTGTGGGCGGAATGGGTGCGTCGGTAGTGTATTTGGGAATGTATTTTTTTCGGGTTCGCGGGCTGGAGCAGGTAAAGGATAAGTGACAGGCGCGGATATTATTAACAATCAGCTTTTTCTCTGCCTTCACGAATGGTATCCTTGATTAATTCGGTCAAACACTATCAGCGGTTTTTGCGTTCACTTTAGTCGAACATATTATTTTTCCGGTTTTGTTATCGTATAATCTGACATATGCTGTTTCAAATTCACTTTTCTCGGGGTGAACCATGCCATTAGCTCTTGGCGAAACACTGGAACACCGTTATAAAATTGACAAGAAACTAGGCGAAGGCGGGTTTGGCGCGGTGTATCGCGCCTACGATACCCGCTTGAATGTGTTGTGCGCCGTCAAAGAGAGCTTCGACGCATCCGAAGAAGCCGCGCGCCAGTTCAAACGCGGGGCCGAAATGCTCGCCCGTCTGCGCCACCCGCATCTGCCGCGTGTTACGGACTTCTTTGATATCCCAAACAAGGGTCTGTACCTAGTGATGGACTTCGTGGAGGGTGAAGACCTGCTGTCCAGAATCCAGCGTTTGCGCCAGCCCCTGCCCGAAGAGCATGTGGTGGTGTGGCTGCGGCAGATCTGCGATGCGCTGACTTACATTCACAACCAGAACCCACCGATTATCCACCGCGATATCAAACCCCAAAATATCATTATCGACCAGAACGGTAACGCCATCCTGGTCGATTTTGGGTTAGCGAAGCTTTTTGAAGCTGGTCAGCGCACATCCTTAGGTGCGCGCGGATTAACCCCGGGGTTTGCATCGTTGGAGCAGTATGGCACAGGGGCAACCGACGCGCGCAGCGATATTTACTCTTTGGGCGCGACAGCTTATGCTATGCTCACGGCGCAAGCCCCAATGGAGAGTATTCAGCGCGTAGTGAATTCTGAACCCATAACATCCCCGCGCGGACTAAAAATGAGTATCAGCGAGCCGCTCTCGATTGCCGTCATGCTGGAAATTGACCCGCACCGCCGCCCGCAGACCGCGCGCGAGTTTTCGGCAAAATTATCCGTTGAAGAACTGAAGTGCAAGGCAGCCGAGCAGAGAGCGCAGCCTGAAGTAGTAATGCGGCAGGGGAATACTTTGACGAAAGAGAAGAAGGGCAAGGGTCTGGCTTCCTTGATCGGCAAGACCGTGATGTATGCGCAAGGTAAATACCGTTACGGTGCTCCGATGATCTGCAACGAAGAGATCCTGGCTGTTATCGCTGCCGCTCACGACATCAAGAACGAGGGAACCGATGTGTACGATCCCGCGTTGAACCTGGTGGTCGTACACAAGAAACTTCAAACGCCTGAAGCAGTTGTTCGGCATGCGAATACTTTGACCCTTGAACTAGCTTCCGGCGTGACGATGGAATTCGTACATGTGCCTGCTGGTGAATTTCTGATGGGCAGCGACAAAACGAAGGACCCGATGGCACGTAATAATGAAACACCGCAACACTGGGTCGACCTGGATGAATACTTGGTTGGCAAATACCCGGTCACAAACCAGCAGTACCAGTCTTTTGTGCAGGCAGCTGTTTATTACGAGCCCAGGCATTGGGAAAATGGAAAGATTCCTCCAGGTAAGGCAAATCATCCGGTGGTGTGTGTGAGTTGGGATGATGCAGTCGCATTTTGCGCCTGGGTCAGTAAAGTGACCGGTAAGTTGGTGCGCTTGCCGAGTGAAGCAGAGTGGGAGAAGGCTGTGCGCGGCACGGATGGCAGGATTTACCCGTGGGGCGACCAGGCTCCGGACGCGCAGCGCTGCAATTTTGGTAAGAATGTAAGATATACCACGCCGGTTGGGCGCTACAGCCCGTCTGGAGATGGCCCTTATGGCTGCGCAGACCAGGCAGGGAATGTCTGGGAGTTTGTGGCGGATTGGTACAGTGCAACTTATTATCAGAGTTCACCTGCCTATAATCCGAAAGGGCCATCCTCAGGCCCACAAAGAGTGATACGGGGAGGTGCGTGGAACGACGTTGAGGACGTGGTCCGCTCTGCTTACCGCGACAGGCTCAACCCTACCGATGCGTACATCTTCTATGGTTTCCGTTGCGTCTGCTCGTCTTAATTCTGGGATTCTGGTTTCTGGGATTCTGTTTTTCTGTGGTGTTGTTCTCCGGTTTTTTATTTTCCTGCGCAGTATGTCACGGAATTTTCTATTTGACCCTTTACGAATTACACACCCATATCTCCAAACAAGAGGGGATTTTTTGCATAAGCCAGCCATCCCGAGTTATGGCGATTTGCCTACATCACCTCGATGCTCTTACGGAAACAAATTGGATCATAGGGCTCAGTAATTACGAAGCTCTTAAAAAATCTTTCAATTGCTTGGCGCGAGGTTATCTGTCGTATAATTTTGAACATCGCAAATCTACCATTTCTCGGGGTGAAGCATGCCATTAGCTCTTGGCGAAACACTAGAACGCCGTTATAAAATTGACAAGAAACTGGGCGAAGGCGGGTTTGGCGCGGTGTATCGTGCCTACGATACTCGCCTGGATGTACTGTGCGCCGTCAAAGAAAGTTTTGATACATCCCAAGAAGCTGCGCGCCAGTTTAAACGTGGCGCTTCGATGCTCGCTAGCCTGCATCACCCACACCTGCCGCGTGTTACCGATTTCTTTGATGTCCCGAACAAGGGTCTTTATCTAGTGATGGACTTTGTGCAGGGTGAAGACCTGCTAACCAGGATACAGCGCCTGCGCCAGCCCTTGCCCGAAGATCAAGTGGTGGTTTGGCTGCGGCAGATCTGTGAGGCGCTGAGCTACATTCACAGCCAGAACCCGCCCATCATTCACCGCGATATCAAACCTCAAAATATTATTATCGATCAAAACGGTAAGGCCATCCTGGTCGATTTTGGTCTAGCGAAATTGTACGAATCGGGACAGCGTACATCCACGGGTGCGCGAGGATTGACGCCGGGGTTTGCAGCAGTGGAACAGTATGGTTCGGGTGCGACTGACGCGCGCAGTGACATTTATTCACTGGGTGCAACTGCCTACGTCATGCTCACAGCCCAGGTGCCGCCGGAGAGTATTCAGCGGGTGGTGAATGCCGAAACGTTACCCTCCCCGCACTGCCTAATAAGGAGCATCAGCGAGCCGCTCTCGAATTCCATCATGCAGGCGCTGGAAATTGATCCGCGCCGCCGGTATCAAACCGCGAGCGCATTTTTTGGAAATTTATTAAAAAAGGACGGCTTATCGGTGGGGGGGGAGAAACCTTGGCATGAAACAGATGAACGCCAAAAGACAGGTCCGGAAACCAAAGAATTAAGTCCGCTTGAAAATTTGATGCGGATTGACAAAATAAGAAAGGGATTTGATGATCGGCAGCAACTCATTGAAGATCTAAAACAGGTCATTTTAGTTTCTGATGATCGGGTGAAGGCTGCGTTGAATTACATGGATGTCTGTGTAACGGCTCTTACAATTGCAATGGCGAATGTTGACCTGCGCCTGAAGCTTCACGCCGAAGACATTAAAGAAGCTGGCTCGAACGATCCCAAGTTCCAGGAAGCGGTTCGCCGCTCTAAAATGGTTAGTGGTGGCGCCGATATCCTAGAAGCTGCGATTTTGAAAGAGGCAAACTCTGCTCTGGTGAGACACAATCAGCAAGAAATTCAATGGGTAATTGATGCTGATGCAAATCTAGAAAATGCCATGGCTGAGTGCCGAAAGATCATCGACCAATATGGTAACAAAATTTCTCACTTGGATACTGAAATTTCGGACTTGCCTGTCCTACCCATTTCTTCAGCGAATTCTACTGAAACCATGCTTGGCAAGATGGTGTACTGGTGCGATGGTGCGCCTTGCTCCCCCATATTCGAGTGCGCTGACCTCGACCTGCGCATGGCTGCCAAGTACAAAGAACGCCACATTAATATGTGGCTTGTTCTCGCGTAACAGTCTGTAATACCGTTTCGGTAGAGGAAATCAAGTGGTTCCCCCTATGCTTGTACACATCAGATGATAGATCTTATCGCCAAGAAGGTATCCGCTGTGGTCGCTTGCAGGAATCCTGAAATGCTAATGTTGTTATTCTTTATAGTTTTGATTTTTTATATTTCCGTATGGCGGGTTGCAGAATTATTATTGACAATTAACAAATAGCACACCATATCTCAAAACAACAAATAGGGGCAATTTGCATAAACCAGCCATTTCGCGCTATGACGATTTGCTATACTATCCAATCACCAACAGCAATCAAATCGGACCATATGGCTGAGTAATAACGAAAGCCAATAAAAAGCTCATCCGCTGGCGATTGGTGTCAGGTAATCTGTCGTATAATTTGAACATCGAAATTTCATTTTTACTCGGGGTGAAACATGTCATTAAGCCTTGGCCAAACACTTGAACAGCGTTACAAAATTGACAAAAAATTGGGTGAAGGCGGCTTTGGCGCGGTATATCGCGCCTTCGATACCCGACTGAACGTGTTGTGCGCGGTGAAGGAGAGCTTCGACACATCCGAAGAAGCCGCGCGCCAGTTCAAACGTGGCGCTGAAATGCTTGCCAGCCTCCGGCACGCGCACCTGCCTCGTGTAACGGACTTCTTTGATATCCCGAACAAAGGTTTGTACCTGGTGATGGACTTTGTGCAGGGTGAAGACCTAGCATCCAGAATTCAGCGGCTACGCCAGCCCTTGCCAGAAGATCAGGTAGTAGTTTGGTTGCGGCAGATCTGTGAAGCATTGAGCTATATTCACAGCCAGAACCCACCGATCATCCACCGCGATATCAAGCCCCAAAACATCATCATCGACCAAAGTGGTAACGCCATCCTGGTAGATTTTGGACTGGCAAAACTGTACGAATCTGGCCAGCGCACTTTCACAGGAGCGCGGGGATTAACACCTGGTTTTGCATCGATAGAACAATATGGTACAGGGGTAACGGACGCCCGAAGCGACATATATTCCCTTGGTGCAACGGCGTACGCAATGTTGACTGCTCAGGTGCCGATGGAAAGTGTTCAACGAGTAGTAAACACTTCTCCGTTAGCACCCCCACATAGTAAAAACCCGCGCGTAAGCGAAGCATTGTCTGAAACTATTGTGAAGGCATTAGAAATTGATCCATGCAATCGGCCACAGTCGGTCCAGGAATTACTTATTGGTATTTTGGGGGAATGCAATAACGCAAGAATAAAGATGTTTGATAATTCGGATCTAAAAGACATCGGCACAACCCATTTACGCTTGGCTGATGCCGATGCCTATTTCGATCGGGGCGATGATCGCAGGAAAAAAGGGAATTTGGACGGGGCTATCGATGACTTTACAGAAGCTATTCGGCTCCGGCCAGATGATGCTTTTATTTACTTAAATCGCGGCATTGCATGCAACGAAAAAGGAAATACTGATGGTGCTAAAAAGGACTACACAGAAGCTATTCGTTGCAACCCGGATTATGCCACGGCCTACTCATATAGAGGTTATTTATTCTTGGAAGCAGGTGATTTAAAGGGAGCAATCAAGGATTTTTCAGAAGCCATCCGCCTGAGATCCGATGATGCTATTTCCTATTTTAATCGAGGTACTGCATATAAAGATATTGGCAACAATGATCTTGCTATCCAAGATTTCTCTGAGGTTATTCGTCTACGACCATCTGATTCCGACGCTTTTTACTATCGGGGCGGTGCCTATAATTCAAAAGGTGACTTGATCAATGCTATAAGTGATTTTACAGAAGTGATCCGCATTGATAAAGATTATTGTGGTGCCTACTTTGGCAGGGGCATCGCACGCCAAGCAAAAGGTGATTTAGTTGGATCTATTAAGGATTATTCTGACGTAATTCGCTTTAAACCCTATTTTATTGGTGGTTACATGAATCGAGGGGATGCACGAAGTGACGAAGGTGATTTCGATGGTGCTATACAAGATTTTACTGAAGTCATTCGTATCGCTCCAGAAAATGCCGCTGCCTATTCTAGCCGGGGTTACGCATATGCGATGATAGGTGATCTCGATGACGCGATCCGAGATTTTACTTTATCGATCCAAAGAGACGCTAACCACACGCATGCCTATTATTGCCGGGGAAATGCGTATTTTGATAAATACGAGCTTAATAAGGCTATAAAAGATTATTCGAAAGCCATCCGAATTAAACCTGACTTTGCTGCAGCTTACTTAAACCGAGGAGATGTGCATAAGGAAAAAGGTTGGCTAAATGACGCAATAAAAGATTATTCGGAAGCCATCCGAATTAAACCTGACTTTGCTGCAGCTTACTTAAACCGAGGAGATGTGTATAAGGAAAAAGGTTGGCTAAATGACGCAATAAAAGATTACACTGAAGCAATTCATATCAAAACAGATTTTGCCCAAGCCTACTTAAGGCGAGGCATAATACTTTGGGAGTTATGTAACCTGGACCAAGCTACCAAGGATTACAATAAAGTTATTTCTATTCAGCCAAACGACCCTGAAGCATATTTCTATCGTGCATTAGTCCTAAAACAAAAATCTGAGACTGGTGCAGCTTTAGCAGATCATAAGATGTACCTTAAATTAGGGGGTGGCCTGGATGAAGTTGATGATTTACTTTGGGATTTGATTAATCAAGCTGACAATGATTTAGCGGGCAGTGATTTCTCTTTATCCCCAACTGGATCGACTTATCCGAGATTGCCAAGCTCAGAAGCCTACCTATGTCGGGGCGATATACTCAAATCAAAAGGTGATTTAGCGGGAGCGTTCGCTGATTACACCGAAGCAATTCGGATTAAACCCAATTATGCAGAAGTCTACCTAGGTCGGGGCGAGATGCTCAAATCAAAAGGTGATTTAGCAGGAGCGATCGCAGATTACACAGAAGCAATTCGTTTACGACCAAATGATGTCACCGCCTTCCTAGGTCGGGGCGATATTCTCAAATCAAAAGGGGATCTAGCAGGAGCGTTCGCAGATTACACAGAAGCAATTCGTGTGAGACCCAAAGATGCCACTGCTAACTTTTACCGCTCATTTACACAAGGTGCATTTGGTGATTTAGACAAAACTATCGCAGATTATACAGATATCATTAAACTCGAACCTAGTAATGTTGACATTTATACTATCCGTGGCATAACGAGAATATTTAAAGGTGACTTAGAAGGGGCCATTTCAGATTTTTCTATTGCTATCAAACTCAAACCAGATTATGCTAAGACATACTTTATCAGAGGCAATGCACGCAAATTCAAAGGCGATGCAGAAGGGGCTATTTCAGATTTCTCTATAGCTATCAAACTCAAACCGGATTATGCCGAAGCCTATTTTGGCCGAGCATCGGTTTGGAAATAAAAAGTTAATAGAACAAAGCCAATGGCTGCATTTGTTTTGTCGATCGTAACAGGTACTACCATCTTGACACAGTAACTGGTTTCGGTTTTCGTTATTCAGGCTCAATAGATTAATATTGTAACTGCTCAGGCTTGAACGGTAACGAATGATGGGCAATAAGGTTTTCCATCCATAGCCATTTGCAAAACCTCAAGCATTCGTTGTCCATTCTTTCGAGCAGTTGAAAGATAAGATCGCACAGAGCAAAATATTTCTGCACCTGTCGTTGAGCGGAAACCACCGGATACCTTCATCTTGACTTTCATCATGCGAATATCGCGCTCCGCTTGGTTATTGTCAAATGGCACCTTAAAATCATACATAAACGCCAGCGCTGCTTGTTTATGTTCCTGCAAGCGTTCCAGTAAATTTCTGGATGGGCTTTTTGCGACCCTGCCTCGCTTCTTGGGCTGGTCTTCAGGTGGTGGGGAGAGTGGATTGGCCAGCAATCCTTGCTCGATCAAGATATCGTAGCGCTGTTCAAAAGTGGTCAGTTGTCCCACCGAAAGTTCAATCTGCTGATCCTGCAACTGATTGACCACCTTTTTAATCTCAAGCAATAGGTCTTTCATCTGGGTTTCCCAACCTTGCGGGTAACGTTCCTCCAAAAAAGTCAGTTCTCGCAAGTGATGCACATTACATAGGGCATGACGGATGGAGGTGTAGCGGAAATAGGATTTCCAACCATCGTGGACTGCCCGGCCTTGCAGATCGGGAAGAATGCCTATTTCGTCACTGGCCTCTTTTCCTCGTTTGGCATGAGCGTGGTAATACGTCAATCGCGCCGTACTTGTCGAATGGAACCAATGTAGTTTCCCGTTGATATGCGTTCCGGTTTCATCGAAATGCACCACCGCTTCGCTTTCTGTAAGATGTTTCTTGATGGATTTCATCACCGATTGGGTCTGTTCGGCCACTTCTATACCTGCTGTCACGATCGTGCCTTCAGCCAAAGCATGCCCAAACACATCCGCAAAGGTTTCACGTACTCGCTCCAAAGGAAGCATCTGGTAATGGTTCAGATACACCGCCAGCGACTTGATCCCATTTCCATATTGCACAGGTTGCGTTATTCCTACCGGGAAACAAGCTCGCGTTTTTGTTCCGCAACGTGGGCAGCGTTTGATCTCTGCTCGATGCTCGGTCACTTCCACCTGCATGGGAGGCAGGTCAAATACCTGACGCTTTTCAACCTTACTTGCTTTGACCTTTTCCAGAGATGCTTGGCATTGGTGACAATGTTCGACGATGTGCACGTGCAAATAATCAGGATGCGCCACCGCTTTCAGGGTCTGCCCTTCATGCCCTGGTTGACCACCGGTTTTCCTGCCATGCCGTTTTCGTTGACTTTTCGGCGCAGGTTTGTTCAGTCCATCACTCGATGGCGGTTTGCCACTGTTCTTACTGTTCTTTGAGACACGATCTTCCAGCACCTGGAGGCGGGCAGCCAATTGCCCGATTGTGCGATGAAATAGTGCCAGCACCGCTTCTTCTCCTTCGTGATGAGCAACACGAATTTCTTCATCGCTGGGTAGCTGGATAGGTTCCATTTCTTGATTGTGCTCGTGTTTTACGTTTTTGACAATGTTAAAGTCCAGTTTGTTTTATGCCTGAGCAGTTACTTAATATTATTCGATTTTTTAATTTGGTATTTGCCTACTAATTCATCAACTGGGTGTTTAAAAAAAAGACAGTACAGAGCAATTTACGCTCAGTTTACGCCCTACCAACTTCTAGGTGAATGATTTTCGTTTCCGACCCGTTCATAACAACATGCCAATTATTATAGGAAGAAAGTTCGCCGCTCAATATCAATCGGCTGAGTGGAACCTGTATGTGACGCTCTAACGTGCGGCGCAATTCCCTGGCTCCATACTGTGGGTTGTAACCTTTTCTTACGAGGAAGCTAACAGCTTCAGGGGTGAAAGTCAAATTCGTTTTATGTTGTGTCTCCAGATTCGCCGATATCTCTTCAAGCATCGGGGTAAGAATTTGACTGACGTCATTTTCGTCCAAAGCCCTGAACACAATCTGTTCATCAATGCGATTAAGAAATTCAGGCCGGAACCGGGTTTTGAGTTCGCTAAAGCCTGCAGCCTGCCCATCCTGCGAGTTGTGTACGCCAAAACCTATGCCCTGATCTTTACCAGATGCGAGATTGGATGTCATGATGAAAATCGCGTTTCTGCCATCGGCAGTTCGGCCTTTGGCATCGGTCAGGCGACCTTCGTCGAAGAGCTGCAAGAACAAGTCATAGATACGCGGATGGGCCTTCTCGATTTCATCCAATAAAACAACAGAGTAGGGGCGGGTGCGCAGTTTGCCGGTCAATTGGCCTTCTTCGGAATAGCCAACATATCCAGGGGGTGAGCCGATCAGCTTGGATGAACTATGTTCTTCCATGTATTCGGACATATCCAGCCGGATCATGTTCGCCTGGCTGCCAAACAGAAATTCGGTCAGCAGCCGCGCCAATTCGGTTTTGCCAACGCCCGATGGCCCAAGAAACAGCAGGACAGCCAGCGGGCCGCGTCGCCTGTTCAGACCGGCGTGGGCCATCATCAGGCGCTGGCTGACAATTTCCACCGCTTGATCCTGGCCAATCAGCCTGGATTTCAAGAAGGCTTCCAGCTCCAGCAGCCGGGACTGCTGCTTACCCTCCAGATGCCCGGAGGTTATCTCCAGCGGCAGGCCGACTTTTTCTGATAGAACTTCCGCGATGGTGACCTCGGTCACTTCCGCGAACAGGGAAGGGTTGGCCGCCTTTTTGCCATGATCTGCGCCTCGCATGCTCAACAATGGCACACGTGCGCGCGCAGCGGCTTTGTCTACAAGGTCGATGGCTTTATCAGGGAGTTGGTGTTCGCTGTCGAAGCGGATGGATAACTCAACCGCCGCTTGCAGCGCTGAATCTGTAATTTTTGTCTGATGGTGTTCTTCCCATTTTGGCCGCAGGCCTTTCAGGATTTCCAAAGCTTCCTCCGGGCTGGGTTCGGCGACCACGATTTTTTCAAAACGCCGCTCCAGGGCCGGATCGGATTCGATATAGCGGCGATACTCATCAACTGTTGTGGCTCCGATGCAGCACAGTTCGCCCCGAGCTAACGCGGGCTTCATCAGATTGGCTGCATCAATGCTGCCATCTCCTATCTTGCCCGCGCCAATCAGATTATGGATCTCGTCGATAAAGAGGATCACTTCCGGGTGGGCGCGCGCTTCTGCGAGAATTTTAGCCAGCCGTTCCTCAAATTCGCCACGGTATTGGGTACCTCCCAGCAAAGCGCCCATATCCAATTGGATGATGCGTTTACTACCCAGAACGGCCGAGTCTTTACCCTGGGCGGCACGCACGGCTAGCGCTTCCACGACAGCGGTCTTGCCCACCCCGGCCTCGCCCACGATCACCGGGTTATTTTTGGCGCTGCGGGCCAGGGTCTGAATGATTTGCAGCAGTTCCTTGCGCCTTCCAATGAAGGGGCCTAACTTTCCGGCGTGAGCTTCGCCAGTAAGATCGCGGCCAAAACGCTCAAGAGTCGGTGTTTCACTTACATCTTTTTTGTCTTTTGCCTGGCGGTTTCTGTCAAGTTCAGGGTTTTTCTTCTGCACATCATCAACGGGATCTGGATTTTTTTCGAGATTATCCAGCGTATCATTGGCGGTTGGAAGCAACTCTGCGAGAAGTTCCCCAGGTTCTTCCAGGATGGCAGTCAGAAGATGTAAACAAGTAACTTCACGTTCGGATGCAGCCAGTGCCTCAGCTCGCTCAAAGGCCTGTTTACATGCCGGGCTGCGATGAACGATGTTTTCAACGTATTTCCGATCACTCTTCCCTAACTTGCTCCGCACCTGACGTCGAAAGGAAGTTGAATATACGCCAAGGGTTTGCAATGCTCCTTCGATAGCCGCGCATTCAGCTTCCAGTGCCGCCAATTCCGCCGGATCAGAATCTGCGCGCTTGTTGCTGGCAAGGGTTTTCTTTAAACTGCAAATGCCAATAATGAGATGCTCTTTTTCAATGGTTGGCTGCCCAGCTGCGCCCGCTTCTGCCGCCGCGATCTGCCAGGCGAGGTTTAGTCCGATGGAGTGATTGTTCATTTGATTTACTATCCTTTGATCACGGTAATTGATCAACTCGTGAACTTCATAAGTTGTAAAAGATACGTTTTTACTGCATGGCATTAGTTATCATTGACAAGAAAAGATTTTTTTTAGGCAATTGTCGCCCAAATTATTGCTGTACGGCTGTCCATGCTAAACGGATTATCTGCTTTTATCCATGGGTGATCAATCCGGAATTAGTAAAGTCGAAGCATAAGATTTAGGAACTTGTACCGCCTAACTCCCTACTATTCTTAGTAACCAGCTCAATTTTTGCTCGACTGCTTGTTTGTCTACTGGTCGAACCCGATTCATTACAAAATTCCTTATAGACTGAACAAATTGACTATTATGAAACAATCGATGCTGATCCACTACTGCCTGCATTGCATGAAAAGTAGTGGCAGACTGAAAGGCATCGAATGCAGCTTTAGGCTCATCGTTTTGTAAATTGGCTACAAGTTTCTGAAAGAGTTGAACATTTTCTAAATTACCAAGTTGGGTAAAGATGCGTACAGTTTCCTTTGCTAATCGCAGAGCCTGAGCAATTTCACCTTGTTGAGAATAATGCAATGCTATTTTGCCTAATACTTTCGCGTATCCGTTCAAATCACCCAACTCTTGCCGTATTGCAAGCTCTTGTTCGTAACACTTGATTGCCTGTTCAGCATTGTTCAATAGGTGATAAGAGACCCCAAGATTAGTTAGGGTATTTGCTTCTCCACGCTCGTCACGAATCGCACGTGCAATTGCCAAACTCTGTTCGTAGTACTTTATCGCTTGTTGTTGGTAGCCCAGACCAGCATAAGTCGCTCCAATTTCCCTCAAAACTTTGCTCTCATTAGATTGATTTCCAAGTTCCTTTAGAATGGCAAGCGCTTGTGTGTAACATTCTAAAGCTAGCTGGTTATTGCCAACGTCATTGTAAGAAAGTCCTAAGTGCTCAAGGGATGAACTTATCCCCCGACGAAAGTCTATTTCTCGGTTAATTGATAATGCCTGTTCATAAAACCTAATTGCTAGTTGAGTGTTGCCTACGCTATCATATACAATCCCTAAATTGCCCAAGGCTGTACTCTCACCTCGTTTGTCACCAGTCTCACGCGAGATCGCGAAGTGTTGATTGTGGCATTCAATTGCGCGTTCACTGTCGCCCTGATGATGAATTACTGTTCCGATGTTGCCTATAGCAGAACCCTCCGCCTCCCTGTTGCCGGTCTCACGCGAGATTGCCAAACTCTGTTCGAGATAATCAATCGCCTTATTGGTATCGCCAAGGTTATCATATGCAACCCCAAGACTGCCCAGAGCTATGGTTTCTTGTTGTATATCATCGATCTCGCGCGAAATAGCCAAACTTTGTTCGTAGTAATTAATCGCACGTTGTGCGTCGCCCAAGGCCTGATATGCATTACCTAAGTTTGCCAAGCCATAACCTACTCCTTGTCTATCATCAATTTCTCGTGAATACACCAAATGCAACTCGTGAAATTCAATTGCTTGATGTGCCTTCCCAAGGGCGAGGCATGCAATTCCCATATTTGCCAAGGCATTTTCTTCTAATCCACGATCTTCGATTTCGCGCGCAATATTAATTACCTGTTCGAAACACTTGTATGCAAGCCGCGCTTTGCCCTGCTTGTCATACGCGATTCCCAAGCTGTTCAGTGCCGCACTCTCCAATTTTTTATTTCCGGTTTCAAGAGCCGGGATTTTCTTGAAATAACCGACTGCCACCTCGGTTTTACCTATATCCAAATATGATGTGCCGATTGCATTGTACGACCATCCAATAGGTATTTTTTCATTAAAACTCGTTTCTTCCATTTCATCAGATGAAGGAACAGTTTTCCCTGAAAGATTGAAATACACCTTTGAAAGGTTGTCTTCTACGCTTTTCCAATCATCATATCGTTGTAGTGGATCGAATGCAGTTAATTTCCGATACAAATTATTTACTTCTGGGTGAATGCTCTCCGGAAGCGAAGATAATTTCCCCAAACAATGAACATTTTTAATTTCATCGACACTATTCATACCTATCATATCAATAACAGAGCGCCCCGTAAGCATCTCAAAAAGAATACAGCCGAGTGCATAGCCATCCGTAAAGACACCTACATTTTCATTGAGCCATTGCTCAGGTGCCATATAAAGTGGAGTGCCGACAATATTATTATTTGACTGAGTTCGTCCAGGGTAAATCTTTCCATCGGAAGTCTTCGACTGTTGAAAAGCTAAAATTGGTCGGTTTTCCACCGTCCGCGCCAGGCCAAAATCAGTTACTCGTACCCGGTTGGTATTTGTTCCTAGCAAAGTGTCGGCACCAACCAAAATGTTATCAGGTTTTAAATCACGATGAACGAAACCGGGGATTATTTCGCCAGCATGTTTCATTCCTCTAGCAATTTGCAGTGCGAAGAGTAAGGCTTGATCAACAGAAAGTGGGCTCCCAGGGTGAATCCAATCTGTCAGAGATGCCGTTTTGTGTCCATGTTCTTTCGAGACTAATTCCAAAACCAGAAAAGTTTCCAATTCGATATTATCAATCTGGTAGCAGCGAACGATATTAGGATGCTGACCTAATTCAACCCAAGCTGTGCATTCTCGTAAAAAAAGGTCACGCGCAGCACGTTCTGGCAAGTATTCGGGTTTGAAAGTCTTCAAGGCAACAGAGCGATCTGCTTGCAAGTCATTGCAGATATAAACAATACCCATTCCACCTATTAAAGGATTGCCAGCCACTTCATAACGGCCAAAGATTTTTGAGCCCGATGGATAGGTGTTCAAGATGATTTCTCCCTGTTAAAAAATTGTAATTCTCAATTGAAGCACTGATTTGTTTATTATGATTTGATCAAAATTACCGATGAAATTGTCTATGATCTTGCTTTCTAATTGCTCAAACTCGGGAAGAAGATTTCGATCCCAGGAAATACGAAATGCACTTTTTGGGATCGATCCCATACTTTAAAAATGTATAATTTCCTGAATTAGTTGGGATGTCGTAATGGCTCAATATCCCCTTTTTGAATGAAGATAGTGTAGGACAAGTTGGCGAAAGAGTCAAATGAAGAATGTCACATAATGTTGATTGTACGCCATATAAGAACCCCAACACGCCGTACAATGTGGTAATGTTAGGGGCATAAGGTAAATAAAATAAGTCGTGTAAAATTAATATATCTACTACTCGCCTAATTTTACGGATTTTCTAAACTGGTTGTTAGCCCTGAAAGAAGGGGAAAACGATGCCGCGACGAATCTCGGAAGCTGATACCCGCAAACAGATGATCGACCCGCAGCTTGAAAAAGCTGGATGGTATTTACGCGACCATTCCAGGATCCGGATTGAGATCCCAGTTGATGGCTATAATGCCGAGCCATGGAATGGGGTCACAGATTACTGCCTGTACCGTGAGAACGGGGAAGTGTTGGCAGTTGTGGAAGCCAAGAAAACATCCTTCGATGTGCGCCTGGCACAGGCGCAGTTGGAGCATTACCTGACGGAGATCGAAAAGCGCCAGGGTTTCCGCCCATTTGGGTTCCTGGCGAACGGCACTGACATCTACTTCTGGGATTCGGTTCAAGCCTCCAAACGTCTGGTGGCTGGCTTTTTTACGCGCGCTGATTTGGAAAATCTGCTCTTCAATCGACAACAAGGCAAACCACTTAGTTCGGTGGTTATCGATAACCGAATTGTGGATCGTGGTTACCAACATGAAGCCATTCGGCGCACAGGGGAAGCTTTCGTGCGTGGAAAACGCAAAGTTCTGATCGTGATGGCGACCGGCACAGGCAAGACGCGTACCACCATGGCGTTGATTGATGTGTTCTTGCGCGCCAACCAGGCCCGCAATGTGCTCTTCGTCGCCGACCGGGATCCACTGGTTAAGCAGGCCAAGGAAGATGGTTTTGAAGCCTACTTACCGGCTGAACCTTGTACCCGTATATTTAGCTATGATATCCAGACTTCAAACCGCCTGTACGCTGTCACCCTGCAAACTCTAAGCAATATCTTCGAGCAGTTTTCCCCGGCTTTTTTTGACCTGATCGTTTTCGATGAAGTCCACCGTTCAATTTTTAATAAATACAGCGAAGTGCTGCAATACTTTGACGCGCGCATGGTAGGGTTGACGGCCACCCCTGCTAATTACATCACCCGCGACACGTTTATCGCTTTCGATTGCCACGATGGTAAACCGACTTATCTCTACACCTATGAGCAAGCGATCAAAGACAAGTATCTTGTTGATTACAACCTGTATTCGGCGCGCACAAAATTCCAACGCGCGGGCATCCGCGGTGTGGATTTAAGCGAGGAAGAGCGTAACACGTTGATTGAACAGGGATTGGAGCCGGATGATATTGACTATGCCGGCACGGACCTTGAACAAACCGTGAGCAATCGCGATACATTACGGCGGCAGTGGGAAGAAATCTTGCAGGTCTGCATTAAAGATGCTTCGGGGCAGCTGCCGGGTAAGACCATCATCTTTGCCATGACACAGGACCATGCGCTCAGGTTGGAAGCAGCATTCAACGAGATGTACCCGCAATTCCCGGATATGGCGCGGGTCATCACGCATAAATCCGATTACCGCACCCGTTACATCAGCGCTTTTAAGAAAGAAAACCTGCCGCGCATCGCCATCTCAGTCGATATGCTGGATACCGGCATTGACGTGCCTGAAGTGGTGAACCTTGTTTTTATGAAACCGGTGCAGTCACCCATCAAACTGCAGCAGATGATTGGACGCGGAACACGTCCTCAGGCAGCCTGTAACTTTCTGGAACGACTACCCAATTATGAGAAAAAAGACTTCCTGGTCATCGATTTCTGGGAGAACAACTTCAACAAGGATGCCAGGGAAGTCGTCGATAACTCACTACCCGTGTTGGTGACGATTTTCAACACGCGCCTGCGCCTGTTGGAAAGCTATCTCAATGAACAACAGTCATCTGACTGCCAGCAGGTGATTGCTGATCTACGCGGTCAGGTGGCACAGCTGCCAACCGATTCGTTCACGCTGCGGCGCGCCCTACCAGAAATCGAAGAAGCCTGGACAGACTCGTTCTGGAATTACCTGGTACCGTCGAAACTGGAATTCCTGAAGTTGAAAGTGGCTCCACACCTGCGGCTTGTGCCGGGTGTTGATGTGGCAGCGGCGACTTTCACAAGCAAGGT
>JAPLGT010000314.1:0-8788 GCA_026390035.1 Chloroflexota bacterium | reverse complement strand
TTGCTGAAGATGCAGCGGTATTGCCAGACTTCGTGCTGCAAGATCCCAATCTCCAGCCGTTGGCAAGGATGTGTAATCCACACGCATTACAAAATGCTACCCCTGCTGACTTGACGCGCATGCGTGATGGGCTGGCGCCACAAATGAAGAACAAACGCCGCGTGAATACCTTCCTGGAACTGGACTTGCCCGATTTTATCGCCCTGAGCGGCTACATTATGTTGACTAAGAGCGGAGAGCAGGTATATGTAGTCGAGTACCGCCGCCGGGTGGAACAGCGCGTCCTGGAACTGGTTGCGGGCCACCCGACAATTCAGGCGATTGGGCGCGGTGAGCGTGTGGCTGATGCACAATTACTTAACCTGGAGCGCACATTGACCCACGAACTGGGTGATAGCGACCTTGAGGTCTCGCCGGAGAACATCCGCAAGGCCTTTGGTGGTCTGAAGGTGGATAATTTTCTGGCTTTTGCTCGACAGGTGCTGGAACTGGAAGCACTGCCGGATTATCGTGATGTGGTGCAGCGCCAGTTTGAGACCTACATGACGCAACATTCGCCAGCCTACAATGCCGATCAGTTGCGCTTTTTGCGCGCCGTGCAGAGCGTCTTTTATCAGAAGCGCCATCTTGAAAGTGCTGATTTATACGAGTCTCCTTTTGATAAGTTTGGTGTGGATGCAGTCGATAAGTGGTTTAGCGAACAAGAAGTGCACGAGATGGTAGAATTCGCTAATCGGTTAGCTGTATAAGAGGTTTTATGAGCGAAATATTCAATGTCTATTGCGATGAAAGTTGCCATTTGGAACATGATGGGCAAAAAGTAATGGTTTTAGGGGCGATTTGGTGTCCTCTGGAGAAAACGAAAGAAACAGCCGTGCGCATCCGCGAAATAAAGGTGCAGCATGGAATTAATCCTGATTTTGAAATCAAATGGGTCAAAGTTTCGCCTGCAAAATTGGATTTTTATCAAGATGTGATGGATTATTTTTTTGATGATGATGATTTGCATTTTCGTGCTTTGATTGTCCCTGACAAATCGAAGCTAAGGCATGCTGATTTTGGGCAAACGCATGATGATTGGTATTACAAAATGTATTTTGATATGCTTAAAGTTATTTTGTTTCCCCATTCGCAATATAGAATCTATCTTGATATCAAGGATACGCGCAGCCAGGGAAAAATCCAACATTTACATGATGTTTTAAGCCATAGCAAATACGATTTTCGTCACGAAATTATTGAACGGGTACAAACAGTCCGCTCCCACGAGATTGAGCATCTTCAGTTAGCCGATTTATTAATCGGCACGATTGCGTACGCCAATCGAAATTTGCACACCAGCTCTGCGAAATTAGCGCTTGTAGACCGTATGCGCCATCGGTCAGGTTATCGCTTAACAAGTAAGACCCTGTATCTTGAAAGCAAAGTAAATCTTTTTCACTGGCAAAATGATTGGGGGCAGGGGAATGGCAAATAATCCAGCCTGGCTTCCAGGGCTTGTCCAGATTTCTGAATACGGTGGCAATTGGGAAAAGTATCTGGAAGCAATTTACCAGATATTCCGAAAAGATTTTTTGGAAAGCCAGCCGGTTTTTCGAGGTTCTCGTGTTCAGGCCATTAATCCTAAAAGAGTGCAAGGAAAAGAAGCAACTTTTTGGCACATCATTTCGGAAGGGAAAGATGAGGATGAGCGTACACCTGATTTCGAACGTTGTAAAAGAATTCGCTGGTCGCGAGCAATTATTGAAAAAGGGGAACCTGAACCTGTTCTTAAAATCTGGGAAACATCACGTGGCCGGGAAACACGCGTTTTACTCCGCTTGACTTTTACAGATAACGATTATCTGGTTGTGTTGGTTCGTCACGCTGGAAAGATATTCTTGTTGACCGCTTATTTATTGACCTGGCCAAATCAAAAGCGCAAACTTCAAGAAGAATATGAAGCCTTTCAAAAAGCCAACGCCGCCCTTTAGACAAGGACGGCGTTCGTACTCCTTCTACAACATGGTAGATGAGCTAAATTTAGTATATAACAATCCATGGACGTTTGTCAACGGCCATTTGTCATAATTATCAAGGGAAGTCCTAACAATGTTAAGAGCGCGGAACTTTTCCTGGAAAATATAAAAAGAATGATCTCGAAGTGTGTTCTTTCGCTGGCAAACAATCATGTAGCGATGAAAGAAGTTTATTTTTAAAATATGGTTACTGCATATATTAATCAGCATTCAGGCAATACCCTTTGCCAAACATTTCATGACCTGGCTTTGGAAACTTGGGCAACCTTAAATCAAAGTATGGTAGTTGGGTTAACTGTGGGTGAAGAAACGATAACAGATAATAATTTATTTGTTATTCAATCTTTGCATCCGGAAAATGTTGCAATAATAAAATTTACCAGGGCCAAGGAATCCCAAATCGGCGCAGATTGGGATTGGTGGCTTGGAAATCCGTCAGATGGTTGGATAAAAATGAGGGTTCAGGCAAAAAAAATCGATGCCAGACGACTTGTTTATAAAGGTATTGACCACCCCAATGGGACCAAGCAGCAAATTAACAATCTGATTTCGAGAGCAAACGCCGATGGTTTTTTCCCAGCATATTGTTTATACAATACAAACCTATCACCCCGATCATCTAAATGGGGTTGTGCTATTGCGGCTGCTGATGAAATGTTAATTGTTCTTGAAGGGTCTAAAAAAAGATCTCTGGTTGAATTTGCAAAAATTCAAAGTTTTACCTTTCCTTGGGAAAAATTAGTTTGTGAAAAAGAAGCAGACAACACTTTACCGCAACGGATACTGAATCAAATTACGAAAGTTGCCCCGAATACACAGAGTACACATGATGAGATTTTTTCAAAAAGCTTGCCAGGTAATATTGAAACCTTGTTAAAACCATTTTTTGATGGGGAGCTTGAATTTATTGAAACAGCGGGGGATACCGTGAACGAGCCATCATCGAAATATCTCGCAATTATCTCTGACCAAGCCATATTTAAGAATAGACGCAGCTTTTCAAGTTTGAATGATGAGGATTAGTAATGCTCACAGATCCTAAACTCCGTTCGCAAGTTGACTCTCTTTGGGATAAGTTCTGGTCTGGCGGTCTTAACAACCCATTGGACGCCATTGAGCAGTTCTCGTATTTGCTGTTTCTCAAACGCCTGGATGACCGCGAAAACGCGGGCGAGCGCCAGGCAGGTCGGCGTGGTGTGAAGTACGAGCAAAAAGTCCCGTTGGAGATGCGATGGGGGCATTGGACGAAGTTTGAAGCGGCGGACATGCTCAAGCACATGAAAGAAAAAGTCTTTCCCTGGTTCCGCACGCTCGGAACGGAGAATGACTCCTTTACGCGCTACATGGCCAATGCCGAATGCAAGATCAGCAAGCCCAGCTTGCTGGTGGAAGCCTGCAACCTGATCAACCAGATGGAGATCAGCCAGCAGAACCAAGATGTGCAGGGCGACCTGTATGAGTACCTGTTAGGCAAGCTGAACCAGGCCGGGCGCAACGGACAATTCCGGACACCGCGCCATATTATTCGCATGATGGTGCAGATGGTAGACCCAAAGCCGCGCGAGCGGATTGGCGACCTGGCAGGCGGCACCTGCGGTTTCCCGGTCAATGCGCACCAGTATATTTTGGAAAAACACACCTCGCCTGCAATCCTGGAATACGATGCGGAAGGCTTACCGCATCACCTGATTGGCGACCTGCTTTCGGATGCCGAGCGCAAATTTATGAGCTCAGATCAATATTTGCGCGCCTTTGACAATGATTCCGGGATGGTCATGCTGCGCATCGGGTCGATGAACCTGATGCTGCATGGGATTGAGTCGCCGCAATTCTTTTACATGGACACGCTCTCTAAGGCTTTCAACGATGAGCGCAATTATGACGTGATTCTGATGAACCCGCCTTTCAAAGGCGCGGTGGATAAAGGCGATATCAACCCGACCCTGCCGGGTGAGACCACCAAGAGCGAATTGCTTTTCCTGCACCTGATTCTGCGTGCGCTGGATATGGGCGGGCGCGCGGCGGTGATCGTGCCGGATGGCGTGCTGTTCGGGTCAAGCCGTGCCCACGTGGAACTGCGCAAACGGCTGATTGAGGAGAACCGGCTGGACGGGGTTATCTCCATGCCTTCCGGCGTCTTCAAGCCGTACGCCGGTGTGAGCACAGCGGTGCTGTTCTTCACGCGCGGCGCACAGGCCAAAGAAATTTGGTTCTATGATATGGCGCACGATGGCTTTTCGCTGGACGATAAGCGTGTCAGGATCGATGAGAATGATATTCCGGATGTGATCGGCTGTTGGACTGAGCGTTTCACACCGGATTTTCAGTCGGCTCGTTCCAGCAGGATCGCTGAGCTGCGCCAGGAACTGCACCCCTTGAAGGAAGAGCGCCTGGAACTGCAGCGCGAGATTGATGAGATGACCTTTGTCAAAACGCTGACCGCCGCTTTGCCCGAACCGCATCCGTATTTTGAATATCCCCAACTCAGGCAGCGCGATGCCTTCGACCCTGCCGATCTGGACGTAACCAAAAACCGACTCACGGAATTGGAGACGCAGATTCAACCCCTGCAAGCCGAGCTTGACCGGCTGAGCCGTCAGTTCTGGGTCACCAAGGCGCAGGTCAAGGCCAATAAATATGACCTGTCTGCCAGCCGTTACAGCCAGGCGGATGCCGAGCAGGTTTACCACCCTGAGACAAGCGAAGCGCTTGACCGTCTGCTGGAATTGAACCAGGTGATCAACTTTGAATTGCTGAGCCTGAAATCGGAAATCAATCCTTCGTTCTTTGGCCGCCACCCATCCCCTGAAACCGAAGCGAATCCTGATCCTGACAGCCCAATTTAGCCTTGAAGAACATCCGGAAAGTTGGAAGGAAGACAATGCGCGTTTTGAAGAAACCTTCGGGACGGTTTTGGATGATGATATGAATTACGAACTTCTTGCCGATGTTACCCAAGTGATTATGGGACAAAGCCCGCCTTCTTCAACCTACAACACAGTTGGGGATGGTTTGCCGTTTTATCAAGGCAAAACTGATTTTGGCGATATGCATCCAACTCCAAGAGTTTATTGTACTGAACCAAGTCGAATTGCTGAGACTGGCGATATTTTGATTTCTGTTCGTGCGCCAGTTGGTCCGACCAATGTAAACCAAGAACGTTCTTGCATTGGTCGTGGTATATCTGCGATTCGTGTTGGTGAAAAACTTGACCGTGATTTCCTGCTGTATTTTTTACGTTTTTATGAACCTGAATTAGCCAAGGCAGGTACAGGCTCAACATTTGCGGCGATTGCACGCGAAGACCTTGAAACCATAAAAATCCCCCTTCCCCCGCTAACCGAGCAAAAGCGGATTGCATCCCTGCTGGCGCGCGCCGACCGCCTGCGTCAACTGCGCCGGGTTGCGCGCAATCTCGGCGATAGCCTGCTGCAGTCCGTGTTTTTGGAAATGTTTGGGGATTTAGAAGTAAATTCTAAACATTGGGATTTACTATTTTTAGAAGATTTAGCCGATGTTCAAGGTGGTATACAAGTAACTTCTACACGAGATTCATTGAAACTCAGGAAGCCATATTTGCGCGTTGCTAATGTTTATCGCAATCGGCTTGATCTTTCTGAAATAAAAATGATTGGACTTACGACAAGCGAATTTGAAAGAACAAAATTACTAAAGAATGATTTGTTATTTGTTGAAGGGCATGGAAATATCAATGAAATTGGTAGAGCCGCAGTTTGGGATGGCTCAATAGAAGATTGTGTACATCAAAACCATTTGATTCGGACTCGGTTGGATACAAAATTAGCCAATCCTGTTTTTGTTGGTCATTATGTGAATAGTCTTGCTGGCAAAAAATATTTCGCTAACATTAGTAATACAACAAGCGGATTAAACACAATCAGCACAAATACTGTAAAAACATGCCCCATCCCAGTTCCTCCATTGAGCCTGCAAGAAGAATTTGCAGGCGTGGTGGCGCGGGTCGAGTCTCTGTGTGGGCGCATGTCCGAGGCGGATCGGCAGGTAGATGGGTTGTTTGAATCCTTGTTGAGTGAAAGTTTTGGAGGATAATTAAGGAATGTATAATACCGATCTTGTGAATATGATTGTCGCAATTTATGGCGCTATCTGTGGCACGGCAGGTTTTGTAATCGCTTTAATACTTGGAGTAATCGAATTTAGAAGGAACCAACCACAAGTGAAATTGCGTTTGGACACCTTACAGTTTTTGGATATGAATCCACGTTCTCGAAACAAGGCAATTCCCAAATACCTTGCAATCAATGTTTCTAATCTTGGAACTCGACCAGTAAATATCACTTCTTTTAGTATTCTCGACAAACAGAGGCACATACTGATGATTCCAGATCTTATTGAATCACCTTTCAAACTTGAAGATGGCGAAAGTCATGATATTAAGATACCTGTCGAGATGCTATCCGACAAAAAGTTTCTCCAAAATATATGGAAGATTCGGATTCTGGATGGAACTGGGAAAACTTGGGAGACTAAATTTGGCAGGAAACATAAAGAATGGATATTGGATGTGACGAAGAATAATCCATGAAAAGTGATTGTAAGCAAAGTTGGCAAGTAGAGTTTGCGGGATTGATGTCGCAGGCCGATGAATTGTTTGATGCGTTGTCGAGTGAGAGTTTTGAAGGATGCACATGATGGCTGGAAAGTACACGCCGCTTGAAAAATATCTATCCGAACTGCCAGAGTCAACGCGCGAGATGACACTTTCGTTTGAGCAAATTGAAAAAATCCGGGCAGGCAAGTTACCAGCCTCCGCGTATGAAGACCGGCGCTGGTGGGATCATGAAACAGAAGGCAATCATCGGAACACCCGTTCATGGTTCAATGCAGGCTGGAGGGTTGACAGTTTGGACGTCAACGCGAAGTGGGTGAAATTTGTCCCAGATCGAACGTTATTCTGACGTGGTAGTGGGGGTTGTGCGCACAGACTGAGATGCAGGCAGAAGCGTTAATTCAGAGTCTCTTGGGAAAGGTCTTTCGTAAATAATTTTGGAGATACCAAAGTGGTTCGAATGAATAAGGGATCACTTTTATGGACTAGCATCCGCTTTTGCCAGCCGGGCAATAATAGCCAAACGCTCAGCTGCTGGGGATGTCATATCCATGCCTTTCAAGGCATCCTCCATCGCATTGGCAACATACCCGGCCAACCAGCCGCGCACATCTCCGCCAGACTTCCAGAAATCGGTCAGATCATGCGCAGGTGGTTGGATGGATTTCACCCGGTTGAATTTGGTGTGAAGCCCTGCGATATATTCACGCCCCTTCTCACCCGCATCGTCATCATCGTAAACAACCAGCACGGCCAAGTAGCGCGTCAGGAACGACAGGTCGAGCGCGTCCAACTTGTTGCCTGCTCCGCCCAGGGTGGCAACGTCACAAAAATCCGGGCAGTATTCCCAGAGCAGCATCGTATCCCACTCGCCTTCCGCCAACACCAATACTGGCATGGCGCCAGGCAACTCCAAACGGAACAAACAGGATACGCCACCGCGCGGTCCGCCGAACTTCACGTCTGGTAAGCCATCCTGCGCAGTCCATTCACCAATATATTTGCTGAGTGACTGATCGGGCAAGGGCCGCCTGACTTTGACATACCAGGGCTTTTCTTGCGAGAAGCCAGGGATGACGATGCCGCGTGGCATCCAGATTTTCTTGCCATCCAGGCCCCACCTGACCGGGTCGTCATACAGATTGACCGGGTTATACCCAAGGCGAAAGGCGCGCCAGGTCTCTGGGGACAGTCCGCGCTCTTTCTCAAGATATTTCTGCGCGCCTTTGTGATTGGCCAGGTTGTTTTCTGCCCAGGCAACGAACTGCTCTGCCCGTTCGCACCAGATGGGCAATGGAGCAGCCGGTGCTGGGAGAAACTCGCTTTTTGCACCTTGCAGATTCACCGGAACATCTGACGTGACACTTGCGCGTTCAGCCAATTCCGCCACGGCAGTTTTGAAATCCACCCCTTTCCAGGCCATATAAAAGGTAAAGACATCTCCACCATTGGCATCAGATGGGCAGGCTGAGTGGCATTTCCATTTCCATTCTTCTTTTTTGTTTTTAAAAATGGTCAAGGCCTTGCTGCTGCGGTCCCCTGCATGACGCGGTAATGGGCAGCGACTCATCAGCCGGTTCGGGTTGTCGAACTGAGCCCCGGCTTCTTCGGCCAGGGCATCCAGAGAGATTTTATTACGGATTGTGTCGAGATTGTACATGGGGTTTCTCCAAGAGGAGTCTCAGAGTCTCACTGTCTCACGGCCATTTAGGGTAGGCGTGGCTTAATTCGTTGAGACTCTGAGACAGTGAGACAGTTAATTATCTTCCTCGTCAACCGTCATCAGTTCGATGACTTCGTCGGACCATTTCCAGTGGTTCTCAGAAGATTTCGGAACATCTGTATTCTGGATATGACCTCCCAACTCTTTGCGAACGCGAAAGATCATCGCGCGGCTAAAACCGAATTCCTGTCCGCTCTCCACTACCTTCTTGGCTTTCAACCCATCAGGACAATTTTTGAGCAGTCCTTGCAACCAGGCCTTACACACATCCGCCTGGTTCGGTTCATGATAAGTTTCAGGCGCGTGTGTATCCCATTTCAACATGACGCCCGTCGGATGCAGCGGCTCAAAGGAAAAACCCAGCGGGTTAGGGTAGACACCAATGCTGTTCTTGAGCATTTTGAACTCACGCGGCCCATTGGGGTCGAACTTTGCACCAGTTTGCACAACATGCAA
>JAPLGT010000302.1:0-6216 GCA_026390035.1 Chloroflexota bacterium | reverse complement strand
ACCAAACCGGACGAAAGGTCGCTGATGACTATAAAGATACCATGCACATTGTTTTTGATGATTACTTGAGCAGATGGAACTACCGAGCCATACCATCGGTAGCACCACTTTGAGGTAACTTATTCTTTCGACTTTCCTTAACTGCCAGAGCTTCTGTGCAGTTGTTTCATCATACGATATCGGATCAGATTTGATGCTTTTACAATCTGCAAAATACTTACCGCTTACATTCTCAACTTCAGGGGACGATGCCAGGTAAATGCTGGTCTGTGCGCCTTCATCCACTTTTTTCTGAAAAGGACGAAGCAGACCCATCGCCAGTTTTATAAACCCACCATTATTTTTGGCAAAGCCAGTATCCACAAACCCAGGATGCAGAGCATTGGCGGTAACCTTTGTCCCTTCCAATTTCCGAGCAAGCTCATAAGTAAAAAGCACATTCGCCAGTTTCGATTGTGAATATGCGCCAAAACCGGTGTAGCCATTTTGAAGTTGAATATCAGCGATGTTTATCTTTCCACCGCGGTGAGCATCAGACGATACGTTTACCACGCGGGCTTGTTTGCTCGCTTTCAAAACGTCCAGTAAAAGCGTGGTCAAATAAAAATAATTTAAATGGTTGAGCGCAATGGTCATCTCAATACCATCATCCGAGACCTTTCTGGACATGAACATCGCCCCGGCATTATTTAGCAATACATCCAGACTGGCGTACTTCTTCATGAATTCATCCGCCACATGCCTAATCCCAACTTTTGTTGAAAGATCAGCAGCAATAAATTCAACCAACGGATTGCCAGTTTCTTTTGTTATTTGCACCACAGCTGCTAAACATTTTTCTGGGCTACGACTAACGACCACGATTCGGGCCCCCATCTGAGCCAGATGTCCGGCAGCAATAAAACCGATACCGCTGGTTGCGCCTGTAACTAAAATCGTTTTTCCCTGCAATGCTTGAGTCATCCCCGATCCTTTTCGATTAATTCAACCGTTTCGTATAAATACACAAATCATCACCATTCGCATACAGATCATGTAAGGTGGCTTCGTGCAAATAACCGCACGAAAGATAAAAAGCGCGGGTTCCGGTATATTTTTCTGTGCCAGAAGTTTCGATCACGAGAATTCGACCATTTTTCGTGCGCACACTTTGCTCCGCCGCTTCCAACAGTTTTCGCCCAACCCCATGCCTTTGCGCAGCCGGATCGACCACGATCCAATACAGGTCATAAACCCGATCTGTCAATCCGCGTGGTCCGACGCACACAAATCCAAGAACCATCTCCGCTTCTTTTGCTACGTAAAAGCTATAACCGCTGGCTTCCGGCCCTAATTGCAGGTGCTGAAGCCAAATATCAGCGACACATTGCACTTCTTCTGCATTAAACATATCCGTCTTCGCTGTAATTTCATCAATCTGTGCCCCATCCTCCGGGCTGGCAATAACGATCATATTCAACTCCTGATAATATTTTTCAAATTCTAGTAAAGTCGTGCTCGACACACCAGCAAGATATCAACTATCTGATGGATTATTTATACTGCCTTGCAGCGCAGCAAAAGGTAAAGACTGCCTTTGTGTCCCTTGCCTGCCGGTATTCCAGGTTATCACCAGTTCAAGCCTGGCCCGGGTTATACCAACATATAGCAGCCGTAAACGCTCCCTGACATAATCCATGCGAGCCCGCAAAGTAGCCTGACCTTCTGGCTTCCAGTCAAATTCGCTGGTGGCAAGAGCATTTTCCAGCTGTGCCAGCGCCTCAGCTTCCAGGTTTAATCCATTCCGGGCAAACCATTTTTCCGAAAGATAAATATCACCAGGCTCCCCTGATGGGAAATCATAATTATTGACGGACATCAGGTAAACCCGATCCCACTCCAAACCTTTAGACTTGTGCATGGTAGAGACAACAACCTTACCGCGATAACGATCTGGGTTAAAACCCGAATCATCATTTCCAAAACCCAAAAAACGGCGTTCATTCCGGGCAACGACACCCAGCTCCGCAGTCAATTCAGGCAAACGCCAATCGGCGTGATCGTTTGCCACCTGTCGTAGCACCAGGGCTAGTTTATGGGCAAGCGCCAAGTCTGCCGGCTCGCTAAAAAGATCCTGAGCAAGCGTAAGAATCATCTGATCAATCGGCAGCAGCGCTGTCCCCTGCCAACGCCGGACAAGACCCCGGAAGGCCTCTAATTCAGCCGTCACAACTTCCGGCTCAGTCTCCGCCAAACTAGTAAGCCAATCCTTGCCGGAACGGGGCGCCAGAAAAGCCTCCACTTCAATGCATTTTCGGATAAGCTCACCAAGGTGGTTATAAAAATCCTTTTGAGAATCATCTTCACGCCAGGCCCGTCTCCAAACCTGGTAAGCCTTCGAAAGTTTCGAAGCTGAGGCAGAATCTGCCAGATATGTGACCACATTTCCAAGAGCACCAGCTGCTGCCCGAGTCATAGCCGTGCTCGAAAGATATTCAACATAGTCGATTTTGTTTAGCTTCAATCTGTTGATCAAATCTACCCCGCGCTTGTTGGTTGGCACGAGCACCGCCACTGTTTTATCTTTGTTGTCTGGCAACCACTTAATCAGCGATTTGACTACTGCCGAGGCTTCTTCGTCTGGTGTAAATTTTTTACCCACAAGCCGAATCCCATCCGAATTTTCTGGTGGGTTCGGCTGAGGATCGTCGCTCTCCGTTGGACAGATGTAGGGAGGCGTAAGAGCATCCCTGCATTCCGGTTGGGGGTGACCCGTTGTCACCCAGTCGATCAGCTGATTAGCGACAGAGATGATAGCAGGTTGTGACCTACCCGAAACAGGCAAATCTTGCCTGTAATCTGCCTGGGCAATAAAGTTTAACAAGTATTCAGGTTTAGCAGTAGTAAACGTCTCAAAAATCGCCTGGTTGGGATCTCCGACCCTGACCCAGTTGCCAGTGGACAATTTCCCGAGGATTTGTTCCTGCAAGGCGCTTGAATCCTGAGCCTCATCTTCAAGAATAAATGGAAAACGATCCTGCAACCGTACAAGCAATTCCGGTGAGATGGTCAAAGCATCCAGGGCCAGTCGGATCAGATCATCAAAATCGACAGCACCCCGATACGTGAGGGCACGCTGATAATTAGTGTAAATATCCCACCCAAGTTCTGCCAATGGCAGCGGTGGAGCTGCATCAAGACGAATACGCAAACTCTCAGGAGTCTGCCGGTGGTCTTTGGCCGAGCGGATAAAAGCTGTTGCCAGGCTGGCGACAAGTTCGGGCAACTTTTCGCGCCGAAGTCCATCACGCTTGGTCTGGTCAATACCTGCATCAACAAGCATATCCAGGTCATAAGGATGAGAAGCAAGCCAGGCATTGGCTGCCTCTTTCCGTATTAAATCTGCTTCGCGTTCATCCACAATCGAAAAACGATTGTCCAATCCCACCAACGACGGATTCTCGCGAACAATATCATGCGCCAACCCATGCAAAGTTCGCACACGGTAGCCAATATGGGGGATCAGACCACTTTTACGAATAAAACTGCCTATGCGCGCAGAAAAGTTATCCACTGCTGCATTGACAAGGGTCACGATCAACACTTCTTGATCGACACCGAGCACGCCCGATGAAATAATCTGCGCAGCCAATGCACTGAGGATATGGGTCTTGCCGCTGCCCGGGACTGCTGAAATGCCCAGCGTACCGCCACGATATTGCAAGATTTCAGCTTGGGATGGCCGAGGAATAAAGGAAAGGGTCATTTTGGTTGATTAGTTGGATAATTTCCGGTTGATTTTGATTACAGTTTACCCTATAATAATAACTCAAGAATATGTACTCGCCCAAATATATAATTCGCTCTGGAGGTTTTCGTGGTCAGTTCATCATCCCTCGCTGGTTTCCCATTATTCAAAGATGTTTCCCCTGCTGTTCTGGACAAAATCGCTGCTATCAGCGAAGAGCTTGCCTTTAGCGAGGGGCAAACTATCTTTCGCGAAGGCGAAAAAGCCGATAAATTGCACTTCCTCGTCAAGGGCAGTATAGCGCTGCGCGTTAATATCATGACAAAACCCGAGAGCATTACGGTTTCCTTCGTATCTAAATCAAATGAATGCTTCGGTTGGTCCGGGCTTGTCTCACCTCATTACTACACCGCCACGGCTTATTGCGAAGAAAACAGCAAAATAATGACCGTATTAGGGGACGGACTGCTCAATATCCTGGCTGCTAATACAGATGCAGGTTTTTCAGTCATGCACCGGATCGCCAATCTCGTATCAGATCGCCTGCGCAACAGCCGCCAGGCATTGCTAAAAACCCTTTAGTTATCAAGACTTTACGGTTACGATAATCAAAAGCCCGCATCGACTGGGACTTTTGATTATTTCCTATGCTGCTCAAACTCAAACAATGGCCGATGAATAAGAACCGTGATCAGATTTTCTAAACAAATATATCGGCGCCAACTAATTCACTGATTTCAATATTTCCGCTTCCGCTGGATACAATCCAATTCTCGAGTAAATAATTGGTACGCTGAAAAAGGTAGGTTGGGTAATTTGCAATTTTTTTTTCAAAAAGGACTGTGCTACCAAAAAGGAAATATGCCAGCTAATTTCCTTTTCGGCTAAACATTGATCAAACCACGCGAATCCATTAGGAACATACCAAAAACGTTCGCTTCGGCCACGCATTAACCAACATCAACTTTTGCTTTACCAAACTGTTTCCACAAGACAACCGCAAGGAATAAAATCTCTAGCGGCAGAGCCAGGTAGAGTATGGCGTTCAAATTTCGTCCGAACAAATGGAGTTGAAGGCTGGTATTAAATAAAAATGGGCTGTAGGAAATTACCGAGACCACCTGACTAACTATCGGCAAAAACCATAGTTCGGGCAAAAAGAAAGCAGCTACAAGCGAAATCACATCTTGTGGATAGAAATATCGCTGATGCATTCGTGGCAAAATAAAAGGAACCAGCGCCACCGATGCCAGTGATGTGATAATCAGAGCTATTAAGCCATCTTTTTCTCGTTTTCTCCAGGCCAGGAAAACCCATATCGCCAAAATAATAGCAGCAACAATAACCGTACCCAGGCTCAATAATTCAGTTAAAGGAACTTTTCCTTGTAACGGCAGGTACATCGTCGGTGTTGTGGAAGACCATTTTGGGAATTTATTAGTCTGGTTGGCATAAATAGTCATCACATCCTGCCAGGGTCTTCCGACAATAATCGCCGGAAGGGCAAACGAAATATAAACCAGAGGAACCAGCAAAAAAGCAAACCAGGGGATTTTTTTCTTGAGGGTGTATACTGCCAGAAATGGCAAGAAAAATATAGCCTGTAATTTAAAAGCGAATGCCAAAGAGAAGAAAAAGATCGCCCAAACCGGTCTTTCGATCAGCACAAAATATAGACATGCCAGGAAAAATGCTGTGTAGATCGAGTCGCATTGTCCCCAAAAAGAACTATTCAAAATTACAGTCGGTAAAGAAAAGCTCAAAACAGAAGCTAATAAGGGCAAGCGTGTCCACGGATATTTCAGCCAGGTAATTTTGTAAATAAAAAATGCGCTCAATAGATCAAAGACAATCGAGATTAGCTTGATCAGCGTAACTCTGCTCACAATTCCATCCACAAGGGTTGCCAACCAGAGCAAGTATAGATAGGCCGGCGTGTAAAGCGCAAAATTTTCTTTAAACGCATTGACAAAGCCCCGCTTCAGAATAAAACCATACCAATCGAACAAACCAGCTTCCATGTCCAGAGACATTACAGGTAAACTTAAGCGACGGACAACTATCGAGAACAATAAAAGTGTGATAATAAAAACAGGTGATAAGATAATTGTTTGGAGTTTCTTTTTCATATTCTCAATCCTCAAATACGGTATTATTCCGGCTCAAATTGTACACCTGTCGCTCAAGCCAAATCAAGCTGGTTAGCAACCGGGATTTCGTAGCAGTACGAAGGCATCTGTCCGCCCTCCAGAAGGCTTCTGCGGGGTTTAGCGATTTCGTCAACCCCAGACCGTGATGAATAAAGGCATCAGTTGGCAATAAGTACAATTCTAAGCCGCTGCGTATAATCTACTGCTACGAAAGCCCCAACCGGGATTTCGAAGCAGTAGAGAAGATTAAAATCAACCCCAAGGGAATCTAAACTGAGTAGCGATATGTGCGGATAATTGAGCATCCTAAATTAGCTGGAGGTGCTCAATGACAAGGAA
>JAPLGT010000315.1:0-3870 GCA_026390035.1 Chloroflexota bacterium | reverse complement strand
GTGAAAATCCAAGCCAGACACTATCGAGGGATAAGGTACCTCTTCCAAGATTAACTCCTATGAGCCAAAACGCTTTCTCCCTCTCCGGCATCCTGGCTGTTGAACCGGGCGCCGCTCCGCAGTTGATCGAATTCGGTGGCTTCGAAGTGCCGTATATCGTCGCGACCCTTTTGAGCGGCCCATCTTATGCGGGTGAATGTCATCCGGTCTATCTGACCGGCCAGGCAGCGCAAATCGCTTTTGATGAACTCAAAAAATACCCGAATGGTTTCTCCGCATTGGCAGAGGGATCGCTGAAGACTTTCGCAGGCCAGACCAGGCCCTGGGTCACCCACCTGAAGGTTTTCGAACCTCGTGATCACAACTCACTGGTTGCCTTGCTGCTGCAACCTGGCAAACTCGCGGTCCTGATCGTGAAGTATTTGGGCAAGGCTCAGGTGCGCGCCCTGGTGGATGAGATCACCAAAGAGGCTGAGCATCAAAAAACTCTCCCATGAAAGCCGCGACCACTTACTTCTGGATTTATCGCGCTGGCGGATGGTTTATTTGGCTAATGGTCTTTGTCTTTGTCTTTATCACGGGTATAATTCTCATAAAGAAAAGAGGTGCATGATGGTTACAGTTAATGTTTCAATTGAACTTCCCCGCAGTGTACTCTCAGCACTTCGCCAGGATCCAAATACTTTTGCGCGCGAAATGCGTTTGGCTGCTGCGGTAAAATGGTATGAGATGAGCATCGTATCTCAATCAAAAGCGGCTGAAATCGCTGGTATTTCCAGGTCAGAATTTATCACTGCCTTAGGAAGGTTTTCTGTTTCCCCATTCCAATATAGTGCTGATGAGATCAGTACGGAGAGCATGGATGCTTGAACGATGGGTCGTTAATGCGTCTCCACTAATTGTTCTGGGCAAAATAGGGCAATTGGAATTGCTGACAAAACTACCGCAGCGAATAGTTGTACCTGCTGCGGTTGTTTCTGAAATAATGGCAGGCCCTGAAGGTGATGCTGCGCGCATTGCAATTCAAACGAAGATGTTCACAAAAGTAAATACTCCCGGTAACTTGACACCAGAACTTGCTGCCTGGGATTTGGGTGCCGGGGAGACATCGGTATTAGCCTATTCGATTGCTCATCCTGGTTGGATAGCGGTGCTCGATGATGGCGCAGCTCGAAAATGTGCAAAATCATTTGGAATTCCTCTGAAAGGCACATTAGCGGTGATTATTTTGGCAAAAAAACGCGGATTGATACCATCTGCAGCCAAGGTACTGCATGCTGTCCAGGAAGCTGGTTTGCGATTAGATGAAGGATTAATTCGAGTGGTTTTACATCAAACGGTAGGGGAAGATTGGTGAGTGGTATTAATTCCAGAACCGTATGCATACCGGGTATTATTCCAGATAGTAGTTGTCAAATCAAAAAAGTCCCCAATCTAAAAAAGTCTTAAAAGCGCGGTTGTAATTTGGATTAGCCACAACGAAGTTTAGATTTTGCTCTTAGTAGCTGTTGTTACGAAAAATTATTTTTGAATAAATGTTGCTAAACTTGGTTCTGACCGATTGTTTCCACAGGTTTCTAATTTCAGCGATTAAAATACCCGTCTTCGGAGATATTTACGGGGAATGCGTATAGTCATAATCCCACGGTAACATTTCACTGCAATGACTCAGGATCGTGTTCTCCATTTGCTTGTAGGTCAACAATGACTTCCGCAACCGCATGTCGAATTCCCTGGAGCGCCTCTTCAGGGTTAGATGCCAGCCAACTCAGGCTGGGAAACTCGGCGCACTGGCCAAGATACTCACCATCTTCTTCAGACCAGGTGACTCGAAAAGTATAGCCGTCATTTTCAAGAACCATCTTGCGTCTCCAATTAAAGTGGAGGCTTCATCACATGGTGCTTTGCACTAAGGCTAAAGCAAATCTTCGACTCACACATCTATTCCAGCGTGATTTATTCCCCTAATAATTTTTTTAATTTGTGTTTTCAGAGAAGGTAAATCGTTCTTTACCGTATCCCAGATAATGTCGGTGTTAATCTCAAGATAATCATGGACAATTTTGTTGCGAATAGCACGCATTTCCAACCAGGGTAGGTCGGGATGTTTTTCTTGCAACTCATAGGAGATGCGACCAGCAGCTTCGCCAATAATCTCAATTTGGCGCATAATAGCATCTTGCATCATGCCATTGGCAAGAAATGCCGTTTTATTTACACCTGCGCTATACGTTTCAATTGTGCAAATCGCATCGTAGATGTGCCCTAGTCGCGCAGTATCGTCAATTTTCCTCATAAAGGATAACCTTTTCTTTATCGACACTTGCTTTTATGCGCGGACTGATACCTTCTTCGGTTACTAAATCTACACAACGCCCCAAACGTTTTTCCAATTCCTTTTCCAAACGAATGACTTCAAACAAACCTAACGAAGGGCGCTGGCCTTCAGGTTTTAAGGCCATTAATAAATCAATATCGCTTTGCGGTGTTTCATCGCCGCGTGCAAAGGAACCAAAGACTGAAACCCGCCGGGCATAAGGTTTCAGAAGGGGTGCAACTTTTGTATGCAAGTCAGAAAAACGAGTGTTCATGAAAATAGTTTAGCACATTTTCTTTGGAATATTTTCGACTTTTTTCATTATCTCAACACTGATACTTTTCGCACGCAAGCAGGGGATAGTACGCAGGCTGCAGGTAGTTGACATCGGTGCGGAAAAACCACACTATGCCGCGGTCATCCACCGAAATAATCGGTTGGGCGGACAAATGGCGAATTAGAAAGCGCGGCCTGAATCTTTTGAAAATAATCGTCAGTCAAGTTTGGCTTCCTTCAGGCAAGCGCGCTGAACTTCGAGATGTCGAAGAGCTTCAATTTCTATCCACCAATCGAGATAATCCAGGGTTTCCTCAACTTCGCGGACTTTAAATTTTCGCTCGAAATCTTCGCTGGTCATCGCATAGCGAGATTCATAGGGAGCAAGCGCCTGAAGTGTGCGCTGGATGGAATGGTCGAGTAGTTTTGCCTCACGTTCGAGTGCTGATTTTATCAATGGTTTGAGCTTCTTTGCATCTGATGTGCGGACAATTAGATGTTGTAACATGTGATTCTCCGCCAATGAAACCGCTGAAAATAATATTGTAGCAATCAGGCAGGCTTGTTATTATTTTGTCGAAAAATTCGTTTCTTGCAAGCTTCATCATCGAACATGGGCTTCATCGCGCGTCATGGGTTTGAATGCATCTACTTTTAGGGGATTCGCCATCAATTCGTCAATAATATCGAGTTGTTTTTTCCCACTTTGGGGGATAAGAATTACCTGAACATCCTCTGCCACCATTCCCATGAATTCGGCGGGAATTTGAATGATGCCGTTTTTGGTTTTGGCGTGGAATTCAATTATTTGCATGATTCACATCTCTTCCAATTATAAAACGCTATAACCCTCGATTGGCGGGCAGCCCGGAATGTGTTTTCTTGGGTATTATGTGTTTTTATTCTTCTGTGCTAATGCCCAAGCAACGTCATCAAGCTGGAATTGTTCCGCCAAAGCCCGATCCACCGCCAATTTTGGCACCAGGCGGATATTCCCATCGGCATCGACTATGGCTTCGAGTAAATCACCTTCTTTTATCTTAGCTTTGCGGCGCGTAGGAGCAGGTAGGGTGATTTGTCCATTGCTGCGGACTTGTAGATATTCGGACATGATCGCCTCTCTTTCTGATATTCTGACTTCTTGACTTCTCATTGATCATACAACGACGGAAATGTCTTGTCAAGTCAAGTGAGTAACTCGGATCAAATTCTGTAATCCCCTGAATTTTGTGAAAAAACCACCAACTTGGGTTAAACGACATTTAAGCAGACAACCC
>JAPLGT010000290.1:0-6667 GCA_026390035.1 Chloroflexota bacterium | reverse complement strand
GGGTGGTCTGAGATCGGGTGGGACGTTGAAGTTTGCATCGGTCTGCTAAAAAAATTTATGTGATTGGTCGAGTAAAGCTGTCGATAAGCCCTGCACCAAACGGGCGGACCCTGCCAGGGCGACATTGGGCTGTTTTGGCCCTGATGGATTGATAAGCGGCGACCGGCATGGGCCATAGTAAGTTTCGATACGGTATAATCCGTGTTGCTGGTGAGTAGCTCAAATATTATTCACCCGAAAAAACAGGTGGGGGAGTTGATTTTCAAATTTGGATAGACAAGGTGACACGCATGACCATCATTGAAGAGTATGTCAGCCCCCAATCGGTGGAACCGGTGGATGGGCTAAGTGAAGAACAGGTCGATGGTTCGTTCCATTTGGGCGAGGTGATGACAATAGCCGCTGCGCATGGAGCCAACGATACTTATTTTTCTTTTCTGCCCACAATCTTACCCCTGTTGATTAAAAACCTGGCACTCAACACCACCCAGGCTGGTTTGTTGACTGTTTTTGGACAAATCCCCAACCTGCTCCAGCCGGTTATCGGGCACCTGGCGGACCGCAAAAATTTGAAAATGTTGGTTATCCTGGCACCAACCATTTCGGGTATTTTGATCACCCTGGTTGGAGTGGCGCCCAGCTTTGGCGTAGCCGCCCTGCTCCTGCTGTTGGCGGGTTTCAGTTCGGCCGGGATCCATGCAATTGCCCCGGCGATGGTGAGTGCCAGGGCTGGTAAAAAGGTAGGACGCGGGATGGGCTTTTTCATGGTCGGCGGTGAACTGGGCTTTGGCATCGGTCCGCTTCTGGTGGTGGCAGTTATTGGCTATCTGACCCTGAAAGGTCTGCCCTGGCTGATGATCCTGGGAATGCTGGCTTCCGTGATCCTATTTTTTCGCTTGAATGATGCTTCGACCGTCCGGCATGCCCAGGCTGAAGCCAGCTTGCCCGTCAGGCAGGCGCTGAGCGAGATGAGCGGAATTATGCTGCCGATGATGGGTATTACGGTGATCACGGGGTTCCTGACCGCCAATATTGTCAACTTCCTGCCCACTTTTTTGTCGAGCGAAGGGGTAGTCTTCTGGCTGGCAGGCGCTTCGCTGTCAGTTGTAGAGTTGAGCGGGACGGTAGGGGTTTTGGTGACTGGCCTGTTCAGCGATCGTCTTGGCCAGCGCAATATTGTTTTTGGGGGCACCCTGTTTGCTACTGTTTTTTCTATGGGGTTCCTGATGTCTCAGGGCTGGATTCAAATACTGATGTTAATCGGGGTTGGGTTGAGCGCTTTCGTGGCCAACCCGGCTTTTTTATCCTTGATCCAGACACGTTTTACGCGTAATCGTTCGCTGGCGAATGGGGTTTACATGTCGATCAGCTTTATCCTGCGCTCAATCGTTGTGGTGTTGGTCGGCTTTTTGGCAGACCGTTTTGGCATGCGCCCGGTCTTTGTTGGCAGCGCTCTGGCAGGTTTGCTGGCTCTGCCGCTGGTTTTTATGCTGCCTAAAAAATAAAAGGTGGTGGGGTCTCCCAAAAAAGTGCAGAAATCAGGACAGTGCCCTGGTCTCTGGCTTGGTTTCGTCAGCTGTTGGGTTGAAGGATCTGGTTATTGTGGTCAATGTGGCAAGGTTTAGGCTTGTTGAATGAAAACCGAATTCTGTTATTGTGGCACGTTTTGAACCTGCTCCAGTAATACTTTCAATACTTCATAATATGCGATTTTTGGCTTGTTATATTGGTCAATGAGAGCTGGGGCTGTATCATAGTTTGGTTTTCCTGAATTGATAGCGGTTTCATCGGTGAGCCCCCAGAAAGTGAGTTCTGTCACCGCTCCAGATTTGACAATTGCCCTCAAGTAATCGCTATATATTTGCGCTTGTTTGAGTAAAACCTGATCTTTAGTTCCAGTCATCAATTCCACATTTACATCAAACTCGGTAATAATTATGGGGAGCCCATAGGATTTCAATGTTTGCTCAACGTCGGCTAAATCGGGTGGTATTCCAACCCAGCCTCCTAGATGCGATTGAACACCAACTGCGTCGACGACTGATCTTGCGATCTGATCATCACCAACCACCGTAAGATTTTTTAATCTTCCAATGATCTGCCTGGTAAGTTCAACGGATGGAATTGCAGAAGGGCGCTGCTCTGGACGGATTGTGCTGTGGTTTGCGTAATCGTTATAGATAAGAATAGCGTTTGGATCTGCTTTTCTGGCTGCTATAAAGGCGATATCGATATAGTCAAATCCCCCGAACGCCTTATAAAATTGGTCGTTTTCCCTTTCGCCTTGGATGTAAGGCTCGTTCACAACACACCACTCGGTAACTCCTAACGCTTTTCCATGCTGAATAACTTTCGTAACGTGATCAACGATAATTTGTTCGAGCTCCGCTTTTGAAAAATTTCCACTTCTGACCCATTCTGGAACGGCCCAATCTTGGGTTAAATAGATCAGGTTTTGGCCCCTTATCTCAAGTCCTTTTGCTTTTAACTCAGCCACATCATGATCGAATAACGAAAAATCATATTGATTATTACTGGGTTCCAAAACAGACCAGGTAGTGTTTACAGATGCCGCATTCACATCTTTGTAAAATTCTGGATACATGCTGTTTAGACTTCCTATTTTTTCTATGCCTCCAGGAATACGGACAATGTCTTTTAGATGCACCGGCATCCATGCTTTGGCTCCATTTTCTAAATTTGACATGGTTAGCAGGGGTACATGAGTTTGCGGATCGAGCATGAATTGGTAGGATAGACCATCAGTACCTACTATGGTTTCCGTGACTAGTCTCGCGGCAACAGCTTCCGGTGCATACATACCCTGATTGCCGGGGTATGCAAGGGCGTATGCGGCTGAATATTCAATAATGCCACTATTGGCTTTGTAACCTGGGGCAATTGTTGGTGTGAGGGTAGGTGGAATTGGCGAGGGTAGTGGTGCAGTTGGTGTGCATCCGTATAAGAGCAACAATGCTAAGAGTAATGAAAGAAATAAAAATGCATGTTTTTTCAACGTCTCTTACTCCTTTGATACGATCACATGCCAACCTTGGTAGCTTTTGTGTCGCAAAAATAATTTTCTCAGGCTCAGTTTACAGTTTGAAGGTGCGGGCTAACGGTTTGCGTGGGTGGCGTGTGGTTGGGCTGGGAAAATGTTCGGGAGCAGAAAAGAATCGAAGCTACATTTCGCGAAATGCTTGACGCGAAACGGGCCGCAGCATCCCACAAGTCTGGGCATGTTTTATTGGGCTGCTCCAATGCTATAGAGGTTTGTATGCTAAGAACCAGCATTTCCTGATTTATTGGCTTCTTCTTCCAGAATCTCTTCCCACCATAATCCCATTCTAAGCAAAGTATCGCCATGCTCGTAAGTATGCTGGAATGTTTTGGTGACAATCATCGATAATGGCTTCTGTCCCCATAACGTATCATGTGGTGTATTCCAATCTGCATTTATTAATTTATCGAGAAGTTCAATTTGCTGTTGTCGAATTTGGCGAAACGCAGAGGTTAGTTCTTCAAACCCGCTATTTTGAACTTTAGCCCAAGCGTTGTCATCATCAAGCCAGGCGTCTCCGTCCGGGATTGAACCACCTAACCATTGGTGCATGGAAGGTATAACAAGGCATCTTTCATATTCAGTTACGTGCCAAACATGTCGTGCTGGCTGCCAAATGCCAAGGTAATCTGGCGCGGGTGGCAAATTCTCTCGGTACACTGGAGATATTTGGGAAAAAGCCCAGGCAAAACCATCTGCACTAGCCTGAAGTTGATAGCGGAACCATGTAACCCAATCTGTCATTTGTCCGTCTCCTTTTTTGATGATAGTAATACTCAGATAGTTGCCTACCGGTTTGCGTTACCTGCGCTGGGGCGGGGACGGCGAAGCCGTCCAACCAGAAAAATGATAAGGTGTAGAAAACTGCCTGAGATTTGCGCAGACTTCTCAGCGTCAGGTGCTCACTTTGTTGGGTAGATTTTGCAAGGTACCTTTGATTTTTCAAAGATTTTTTAAATATTAATGCCAAAAGGTATTAATTACATTGGCAGTACGAGTAAATTGATTAACAATTAAATACAAACCAACAGATTTCATTGCGTAGCTTCTGATCGTCGAGCACCAGGTCTCGGATTTTATTCGGAAGTTGTGCGCGTTGCCATTCGCACTCAATGCGACCAGATTCTTCAACATGACCTTCGAGTGCTGCTTCACGGACTGCCTTAATTGCGTAGGCTGCTGCACCCAGTTGATGCGCTGCCACATGAGCGACCATCCCTGCCTGACCAGCCGAATATGCAGCATAGCGCGACGCTCCTTTCAGATTTCTGGCTGCCGCCATTGCATGACCACCCGCCGCTTTCGATTGCGCCATTGTAATCGTGCCTTGGGACCAAGCGAGTGTCGCTTCAATGGCTCGACGTGGGCGCTCGTCGTTGGGTTGCATTTCTTCAAATAGGTGTAAAACATGTTGTGCGCAATCGGCTGCCCATATTGCAAGCAGATGATGGTCTACGTCTTGGAGAGTACCGCCGCGACGTATAGTGATGAATCTAGGGTCACGCTTCTTTGGTAATATCATTCTTCAACTTCTTGTGTGTTCCATCTGCCCAACGATGGTATGGATGGACCTTTTCCGTCCATCAACCTTCTGTGGGGGTCTGATGCAGAACCTTTCTGGATGAGCCCCTGAATTAGAGGGCATGATCGTATGGTTTTAGAAAATGACGTCTGGTGGCGCTTTATGATCCAAATAATAACTTCTCGCAGCTTGCCATATAGAAAAAGTATAGCAAAAAAACATCGCCTGAGGTATGTGTCAAATGTCATGGGATAAATAATCCCAATTACCCGAATAATTATGATTGGCTTATCACTTTTAGCATGCCCGAATGTCCTATAAAGGATCAAAGACCAGAATCACCCAACATTTCCGCAACGCTGAAATTTCCGGCGGGTTTGCGAAGCGGTTATATCAGTGGAGATAAGAGTCGAAAGTGAAGATGGAGGTTGTTCGGTAATTGGCTGCGCAGTGTGGTTGGATACTCGCTATCCAGCTGTGATGTGAGCGCGTTGATTGTGCTGTTTGGCAATTACTTTCAAAGTGGGCTGATTGATCCGAAAGCTGTTGTGCCATTTTGCACACTTCAGGGCTGAATGAATGTAAAATGATAGGATGCTTGCTAGAATTTTCTCCTGCGCAGTAATTGGTTTGGAAGGGGTTGTGGTGGAGGTGGAAGTCGATTTCACCGGCGGCCAACCCGGTATGACGATTGTGGGCTTGCCTGACACAGCTGTTCAGGAAAGCCGTGAACGCGTGCAGACTGCGGTCAAGAATGCCGGGCTGCACTTCCCCCGCCATCGTATCGTTGTCAACCTGGCTCCGGCTTCTGTCCGCAAGGAAGGTCCGTATTATGACCTTCCGATTGCATTGGGGGTGATTGTGTTGGGCGGGCACCTCGCAGCGGAAGCGCTTGAGAGTACCATGGTGATTGGCGAATTATCGCTGGATGGCAGCGTGCGGCATGCGCGCGGTGTTTTGCCGATGGCCGCCACCGCGCGGGCGCAGGGTTTCCGGCGTATGATTGTTCCGGAAATGGATGCGGCCGAGGCGGCTTTGATCCCGGATATTGAGGTGATCCCGGTTTCGACACTGGCTGTGCTTTATGATCATCTTACTGGCCGCAAACTGATTGAATCTTTCAAGCCCCTGGCTGAAGAGCCGGCTCCCCTTTTTGTGATTACTGATTTCGGTGAGGTGAAGGGCCAGGAGCATGTTAAGCGTGCGTTGGAAGTGGCCGCGGCTGGTGGGCATAACGCGCTGATGAGTGGTTCGCCGGGGAGTGGTAAGACTCTGCTGGCGCGCGCACTGCCGGGGATTCTACCGGAAATGTCGATTGATGAAGCGCTGGATGTGACGCGAATTTACTCGGTGGCGGACCAACTGCCAGCCGGCACACCGCTGATCCGTCAGCGGCCATTTCGTTCTCCACACCATACCATCAGCCATGCCGGGTTGGTGGGAGGCGGCAATATTCCGCACCCCGGCGAGATTTCACTGGCACACCGCGGTGTGCTCTTTTTGGATGAATTTCCGGAATTCGGTGCTCGCGTGCTGGAAGTAATGCGGCAGCCGATGGAAGACAAGGTTGTGACCATCAGCCGCGCACAGGGCTCTTTGACTTTTAGCGCCAATTTCCAATTGGTGGCTGCAATGAATCCGTGTCCGTGCGGATATTATGGGGATGCGCGTAAGCCTTGCACTTGTGCGGCCTCGACGGTGACTAAATACCAGAAGCGTATTTCCGGTCCATTGCTGGACCGGATTGATATTCATATTGAAGTGCCGAGGGTGGATTACGACAAGCTCTCGAGTGAGCGGCTGGGCGAAAGCTCTGCGACCATCCGTGGCAGGGTGCAGGCTGCGCGTGATCGTCAGAATGTGCGCTTCAAGTCTACGGATATCGTCTGCAATGCCGATATGCGCCTGGCCGAAGTTAGGAAATTCTGTAAATTGGATGAGACTGGGGATAGTCTGATCCGAGCGGCAATGAGCCAGTTGAATCTTTCGGCGCGGGCGTATCATCGTATTTTGAAATTGGCGCGGACGATCGCGGATCTGGCGGGCAGCGAGCATATTCAGACGCCGCACCTGGCGGAGGCGCT
>JAPLGT010000280.1:0-6096 GCA_026390035.1 Chloroflexota bacterium | reverse complement strand
GCATCCGAATAATCGTAGATGTCCTCTACCTGGATAAGATCATGTTTTCCGGTTTGATTTAATGCCAAATAGGGTCCATACAGCTTTTTTCCGGGATACACGCCAGGAGAAAAACAGACGACCACACCAAATAAGTTGGGTTTCTGGTCAGTAATCACTTTGATTGCGGGGATAACATCCTGATAACGAATTTGGCCAGACGATAACTGATCCGCAAGGGTTTCGACGACCATTTTTTGGCTGGCAAATTCCGCATCCATCTTTTGCATAATAGCATCTGTTTGGTTTTGGGAATAAGCAAAGCCATCGTCAAATTCTTTTTTTTGATCTGCAAGATATCCTTGCATTGTCAAAAAAGCGCTTCCAAAACCGCCCAAGACCGAGGCCAAAGCCGCTATCAAAAGAATGCGCGAACCCAACGGTTGATTGTGTGGTAAGTTGGCGATTTTGTGCCTCCAAAAAGTTCTCAAATTTAAAATGCTGTTTGCGCGTTTTTTAGTTTTATAGGAAAGTTGGCGGTCAATAGCTGTATGTTGAATGTGGGCAATATTTATTTTTCAGAGCGAGGCCAGACTTTTTGTTGTAGTTGAGCGATATTTGAATATCAGCCCGTCCACGGGTTTCTTTGCTTTCTGGAAACGGGTTGGAACAAGATGAGATAAAGCGTATGCCAAAAATATTAATGCTGATTTAGGAAAAAATCCACACAATGCCAGAGTCCCCAAAACTCAAGTTATGCAGTCGTTTGATCCTATCAACAATACAGTAGGAAATGAAATATTTTTCCACGTATATTATCGACAGGATTTGTTTAACCTTGAATGATAAAAATTTGGTCAATCCCCCTGATTCGATTTACTGAAAGCCCAAGCCAGGTAACGTATAACTATTATTTTTGCGGTCACTGGTAGTTGCGTTTAAATTGTTCCAAAGCAGGTTTCATCGGTTGGCTGATATTTTCTGGAATTTGGCCTAAACTAAACCAGCCCCATTCAGTGTGCTCGTGGTCAAGGCTGATCTGATCAGGTCCGCCAGATGTGTATCCAAAATCCTGTGAAATATAAACGATGGTGACATTGTAAACTTCGTCCCCATTCGGATATTTGTAATACAGTTCTGGCCCAGAAAAGACACCAAAGAGGGTCATTTCGCCGATTATCAGCCCGGTCTCCTCCAGCGTTTCGCGTTTGGCGGCATCCTCCACTCGTTCCCCTGGCTCGGTTGCGCCACCAGGCGGGCCCCAGCAGCCGTTGTCTGAGCGCTTCATCAAAAGCAAACGCTTATCCTGATCAACCACCAGGATCGCGGCGCCAACCATCAAAATTGGGCGCTGTCCGATCAATTCGCGCAGCTGCAAAATATAGTCCATTTGAATTATATTAAACCATTAAGCTGCCAGGTTTCAAAGCGATTGGCAGCCTTGTTTCTTGCCGGGCAGCAAAGGCTTCAGGCCTCAAGCCTGGAAGTTTAGAAAACGGACTTGTTTTCGTTTTTATCTTCAATTATGGTTACTAAAACCTTTTTTTAAAATGTATTTACTTTGTCAATGCTAAATTTTTGCATAGCTGCGTCGGATATCTTCTGACCTGGTAGGTGATCACCGGGCTGATTGTGCGGGACAATCGTCTCGTTCAATCAGCATATGTGGAGCACCGATTTCCGTTCATTTGTGCGCGATGGTTGTGATGATAACCTGACCCTGGGTATCCATGAGTAAATGCATGTTTTCTTTAAATCAACTCATGGATCTACCGAAAAGGCTATCTCCGTTTGACTTTCATTAACCTGGTCGTATGTCTGGTTGCAAAATCAGCAGGTTGGCTTTATAGTACTTCCGATATATGTGTTTACCTTGGTCTGGACAAGTTGTTCAGCTTGCGAAAAGATAATGGAGAAGGAAAATTATGCACTCTGGCGGTTGGTTCGCTTTTATTCGTTCTGGTGATGAGAAACCACCCAAGGTAACCCGGGAACTCTTGCTGCGTGTGTTGACTTATGCGCGCCCTTATTGGGGCCATCTTGGTGGCATGCTGGCGTCGATCCTGGTCAGCACTGGCCTGTCACTGGCTTCTCCACTCATATTCCGCAACTTGATTGATAAGGTGCTGCCTTCTAAAGATTTGAATGGTTTGATGGTGTTTGCCCTGGCCCTGCTGTTCATCCCTGTGCTAAATGGCGCGGTTGGTGTTGTTCAGCGCCGCTTGAACGCTGCCATTGGCGAAGGTGTCATTTATGATTTACGCGTTTTGCTCTTCGGCAAACTCCAGCGTATGAGCCTGCGCTTTTTTACAAATACTAAGATTGGTGAGTTGATGAGCCGCCTGAACAATGATGTGGTTGGCGCTCAGAATGCCATCAGTAATACGATCGTCAACATTATTACCAATCTTATCCAGGCTGTGGCGATTTTGGCGGTCATGCTGACCTTACAGTGGCAGTTGACAATTGTGAGTGTCTTGATCCTGCCGCTTTTCATAATTTCGGCGCGCCAGTTGGGAGGACGTCTGCGCGAAATTGCCCGGCAGGCGATGGAATCCAATGCGCAAATGAACGCCCACATGAACGAAACCCTCAATATTGGTGGAGCACTGCTGGTTAAACTTTTTGGGCGTACGCTTGAGGAAGAAGCGCGTTTCCGCCAGCGGGCTGCCAGTGTTAGGGACATTGGCATTCAACGTGCTGTGTTCGGTTCGGCCTTCTTTGTCATCATTGGACTGGTTAGTGCCGTTGGCACGGCGCTGGTTTACGGTCTTGGCGGTTACTTTGTGATCCAGGGTGCCTTCACGGTTGGCACCATTGTTGCCTTTGGCTCGTTCTTGGGGCAGCTCTATGGAGCGCTGCAGGGCCTGGCGGGTGCGCCGGTTGATTTCAGTACCAGCATGGTAAGTTTTGAACGCGTATTTGAGATTATCGATCTGCCGGTGGATATTCCTGAAAAAAAAGATGCTCTGGTGCTGGATGCTGTCCGTGGTGATCTGGAATTCGAGAATGTTTCTTTTAATTACAGCGTCGATGAATCCAAATTGCTTAGCCAGGTAAAGCGTTACGGAAAGATGGAAGACGTCAAAGCGGTTCTCAGCGGGCAGGCTGATGATGGAAAGCCAGCAGTGAAATCGGAATCGGGGAAAAATTTAACCCAAATAAAAGCTGATGGAGATGATGCCAGCAGTGAAAATCAATCAGGGGTACTTTCACAGGCACGGGATGTGGCTTTGAGCGGCATTTCTTTCCATGCTGCTCCCGGACAGTTGATTGCGCTGGTTGGCCCATCCGGCGCTGGAAAAACGACCGCCACCTATCTCATCCCGCGATTATACGATCCATCCAGCGGGGTCATTCGCATCGATGGGCAGGATTTACGCGATGTGACGTTAGACTCGTTGGCATCGCAAATTGGTATGGTGACCCAGGAGAGTTACCTGTTCCACGATACTATTCGTACCAACTTGATTTATGCTCATCCTGAGGCTTCGCAGGCTGAAATTGAGGCCGCGGCACGGGCTGCCAATATTCACGAATTTGTAATGGGTTTGCAGGATGGTTATGAAACGGTAGTAGGGGAGCGTGGTTATAGACTGAGCGGCGGGGAGAAACAGCGCATTGCTCTGGCGCGTGTCATCCTGAAAAATCCTCGTATCCTGGTGTTGGATGAAGCGACCAGCAGTCTTGATAGCGAATCGGAAGCACTCATCCAGGAAGCTCTTAAACGTGTTATGGCTGGGCGTACCTCGATCGTGATCGCGCATCGCTTAAGTACTATTCTCTCCGCTGACCTGATCCTGGTTATGGATCGTGGCCGAATTGTAGAACGTGGCAACCACGACGAGCTGCTCGCGCGCGCTGGTTTGTATAGCCAGTTATATGAAACCCAATTCAAACGAGAAATACTGCAGTGATGCGCTAAACCGACCTTGTTGGCTTTTGGGCGTGAACCTGGTTTTAAATATTAAAAAATTAGCTTTTGTTTAATGTTTCACCAGCAATAATCGTATCCTGGAATCTCATTGACCAAACCGGGTAGGCTCGGATGGCCTCGCGCAGTTGATCTCCCAGCTCGCCTTTAATCAGCACATGGTCGCTTTTGGCATTCAATGCAGCGCTTTGCTGTGCGAAACTGTTTACAAGCACAATTATGCAAATTTTTGTATAGACGGTGTGGATATTTACAAGAATTGTTTCAATGCTCTGTCCCGGAAGCTGGTCGATCATATCTGCATCAAGTAACAGGATATCAGGCAGTTGTTTCGATAAGGCGATTTGAATACAATCAGGCTTGTTGACAATGCCGCTGATGTCAACTTCCACCATTGTTCTCAGAAATGTTTGCAATGAACTACCCATGATACTTTTTGGTGCAGCCAACAGGACTTGAATTTTTCTTAATGATGCCATAGTCTTGCAAGCATAACAAATAAGTACTCGCCTGTCATTAGCATTTTGTTTAGTTTTGTTTAGTATTTCAAGAGCTTACAGATTTGTGAGCAAAAAAATTAGAACGCTATCCAGAATTACTCTGGATAGCGTTCTTCGTTCCGGCTTTTTCAAGGTGATCAATCAAGCACTTCTGAGTTGTTGTTATGCTATCTATTACCCACAAGTCGTGTGCGATCATGAACAACGATATCCCAGGTATCGGCCAAATCCTGTAACCGTTGCCAGCCACGCCAAATAGCAGTAACACCGGGTTCGCCGTCTGATTTGCGGCCCAAGAATCCGCCAAGTTGAGCAATCCAGCGTATAGCTTGACGGGTAGAAGGCGGCACTTTCGGAAATTTGGTTGTTTTATGGATACGCATATAGAGAGCCTGCCATTCTACCGTTGTCAAAATAGCGGTACAGGGCAGATCTGGTTCAGTTCGGTTAATATATGTTAGCCAATGCAAGCGCCAGGCTACGATGGACATCAAGGCGATATAGTTTTTCAATCGGTCGGCAGTTTGCAAAAGGCAATCTTCCACCCGGCAACCAGATTTGATAATTTTATGGAAGATTTCGATTTGCCAGCGACAACAATACCACTCGACAACGCGCAGTGCGTTCTCAAAATTATCGACAGGTGTGTTGGTCAGAAGCAACCACTCAATGGGTTCCTGTCCGAGTTCAGCCAGATTTTCAGGTGGATGTTCTTCGCGCACTAAAATAGCTTGGAGTTTTACAGCCGGTAATTTTTTCTTTTCGGGACGCCATGGTGGGCGGAGGGTGACCGTAGAAAAACGAATAGAAACCTTGGTTTGACGCTCCTGGCGCTTTTGGTTGCCGCGAATATGTATATCAAGTTCTCCTACAATCGGTTTTTGCTCTACTTTGGTCCATAAATGCTTAACTTCGTCTTCTTGTAGGCTCCGATTTTCGCTGGCTCGTATCAATAAAGAAGCTTGCCGGTCTTGGCCCAGCACAAACATCTCATAAATATCTGCTTCACGATCACAAAGCGTCACCACCTGAACATTTTCAGGCGTCAGTTCGATGGTTTTTTCTAAAGATTGCAGCCATCGATAACTCTCTTTCTGTTCGATAGGCAATTTGTTCAACTCTTGAGGCGTATGGGAAGCTTCTCCAATCTTGCGTGTCATGAATTGCTCTGTCAACAGCCCCAGTGGCTGTCCAGTAGAACTCACAGCTAATGTCGAGTGCATACCAAAGCCTCGTTGATTTTGACTCTTACGTCCAATCTCACCCATTCCATCTGTATTAGGGTGCTGCGTAAAGTTGAAAAACGTTGTGTCTTGAATAGCTAAAACGACTTCGTGCCCTTGCATACGCTCCACCGTGCGTTTGCTGTGCGGTGATAATATGTTTTCGGGTGTCACCTTATCATTGTCGAAGAAACGGTAGGCTGCTTTGCTATCTGCCCAATCATCACAAGCTGCGTTAATCGGCGCCAAAGGTTGTTTTCCGAGCGCGATACCTAATCTTTGGATACGGTCATTCAACCGACTGTCAGCCAAGTCAATCTCGGCAAATTCAACCTGTGCCCAATTAGTTTCATCTATTTCTTCGTCAGTTTTCAAGTTTTATGTTTTCCTGTTCCTGTTGGAGTGATTAGAACAGTCTATCGCATTTTCAACTTCTTGCAAACTTGTGGGTAATAGATAG
>JAPLGT010000097.1:0-39344 GCA_026390035.1 Chloroflexota bacterium | reverse complement strand
GGCATTCATCAGGGTTCCAGCGCCATTCAACGCGCCGAAATCAACTTAGAAGACCTGGGTGCTGCCGATTTCTTCTCTGCTGTCGGGCTAAACATACCGCAAATATCTCCCGAGACTTTCACATTATGAGCGAACCATCCCATTAATTGAGAAACCGACGCCAAGTTCGCGAAAATGGGCTGAATTATGTGATTATTTCGCGGGAAAAATTACCACCCGCCTCCCAACGGACTTCGGGCTGTCTCACCTGCAAGACCCGTAAACGATCACAAACCAAACCAGCCGCGACCCTCATCCATTTTTGATGTTGAATTAAATGTAGCCCGCTCGGCGGAAACCATTCCAATTCCATATTCGCCAGCTACCTTTGTGAGGGCAAGCCCAATAATTGAGCTGTAACATACCCGCCTAACCAGCAAATGGATCGCCGCCGATCATTAGCAGGTATATTGTGGATAAATAAACTCTAAAACATACAATATTGCTCGTGGACAAATAATTATTTTTCGGTACAATGGATGTGTGACTGATCAAAAAGATTTAGAACTCATTGGGCAGGTGGTAAAAGGCGACGAGCGTGCATTTCTTGCTCTGTATGATCGCTATTCCACCTACGTTTATGCAGTAACTTTGCGGATTCTGCATGACCCCATGCTGGCAGAAGAAGTCACTCAGGATACATTTTTAAAGTTATGGGGTCGTGCCCGCCAATTCCTGGCTGAACGTGGCGCGCTTATTTCCTGGTTATTGACGATTGCCAGGCGGACATCGCTTGATCGTCTCCGCCTGGAGAACAGGCGACTAACTCTATCAACAGGGACGGACCCGGATGATCTCTGGCAAAACCTGATCGAACCCGATACAGGTTCGGATGAAAGCCGTTGGCGCAGCCTGCACTTTGCGGTTACGGCGCTATCGCCGGATCAGCGTCAGGTGATCGAACTAGCCTACTATCAGGGTCTCAGTCAAAGCGAAATTGCTGAGACGCTTGGTTGGCCGCTTGGTACCGTCAAGACCCGCCTGCGCACGGCCATGGAACAGCTGCGCGACAGCTGGGGCGATCGATAAAATCCAAATGAGTGAAACAAGACGTATCCTCTATGAAGGATGGTAGCATGCAATTGGAAGAATGTGATCAATTAAAAGAAAATATTCCCGCTTACGCGCTTGGCGCGTTGGACGTGGATGATTCTGCTGCGCTTGAAATCCATCTGCGCAATTGTCGCGGTTGCCAGAGCGAGCTGGAACAGTACCGTGCTGTCAGCGAGGGATTACTATTTGTCGTGGCGCCGCTGCCTCCATCTGCCGCGTTGCGGCGGCGCCTGCAGGCTCGCCTGCCTGCGGCGCGACAAGGTTTTGGTTTTAGCTTTCTTCGAGTGATGTCATTCGGTCAGTTTGCGCTGGCCTTGACGGTTATTTTATTAATTGCTCTTAACTATATTTCTTTCATTCAAATCCAGGCGCTCCAAAAAAGGCAGGTCCAACTTGAGGCTCAGATAAAAAATGGACAGGCTGCTCTCAGCCTGCTTTCTTCCTCAGATACCCGGTTGCTGCCAATCCGCGCAGACGGAATATCCGGGACTATCCTGGTTGATAAGCCTAATAATATTGCGACTCTGGTTATTTGGAATTTACCTGTCTTGAATAGCAACCAGACTTACCAGATCTGGTGGATTGATGGACAGGGTAAGCGTTCAAGCGCCGGTTTGTTTCAGGCAGCTGTTGGGCAGGCGTTTACAACTGAAACCATTGTTTCAAGCCAGGCGCTTGCTACGTTTAAAGGCCTGGGGGTGACTGTTGAACCGGCTGCCGGGAGCCCCCAGCCCACCGGTGTGCGTATTTTTAAAGTCGATTTTTAAATATTCCGTAATCCAGAGTTCCCAGAACACTTTCTTGTGAGACCCTGGCGTGTTTATTTTTGGTTATGCTGAATTGGCAGCATTGGTATTCATGGGCGGTAATTATAAATAACGGCCTGTTATTTTTCTCCTAGTAACGATTTTAAAAGCTGCCCAGTGTAGGACTCCTTCACTTTCGCCACATCTTCTGGCGTACCTTCGGCGATGAGCTGGCCGCCTTCCGAGCCGCCTTCAGGACCCAGGTCTATGACCCAGTCAGCGGCTTTTACAAAATCAAGGTTATGTTCGACGACGATGACAGTGTTGCCCGCATCCACCAGGCGCTGAAGAACGAACAGCAAGCGGGCTGTATCGGCCGGGTGGAGTCCGGTGGTTGGTTCATCCAGCAAGTAGACGGTGCGGCCAGTGGAACGGCGCGCAAGCTCTTTGGCAAGTTTGACTCGTTGTGCCTCACCGCCTGAGAGAGTTGTAGCGGGTTGACCGAGCTGCAGGTAGCCCAGGCCTACATCTGACATGACCTGCAAGCGGGCTGCCGCGCCGGGTACTCCCGAAAATAAATGCAAGGCTTCGTCTACAGTCATCTCCAGCACCTGCGAAATATCGTAATCTCTATATTTGAAGGCAAGCGTCTCGCGCTTGAAACGGCGCCCATGGCAGGCAGGACAGCGCACCTCAACATCGGATAGGAGCTGCATTTTTACCGTCAGTGTGCCGGTTCCTTCACAGCGCTCACAGCGTCCACCCGGCAGATTGAACGAGAAATAGCGCGCCGAAACTTTATTCTTTTTGGCTTCGGGTGTGGCGGCGAAGGCTTCGCGGATGGGTGTGAAGGTATCAGAATAAGTGGCAGCGTTTGAGCGCGGGATGCGCCCAATATTGTCCTGGTCGATTGTAATGACTTTATCTACATGTTCCCAACCGGTGATCAAATCGTGCTTGCCTGGGGCGTCAACTGCGCCATAAAGATGTTGATGTGCGGCGAGATTAAGAATATCGAAAACCAACGAAGACTTGCCTGAGCCAGAGACGCCCGTGACAGCCACAAGCAAACCAAGCGGGAATCGAACTGTCAGGTTTTTCAAATTTAAATGGCGAGCCCCGTGGATTGTCAATGCTTTTTGATCAGGTCGCCGGCGGCACTCAGGAACTGGTATGCTGATCCTTCCAGCGAGATAGGCACCAGTTAACGAGCCTTTCGTTTCTGAGACTTCGGCAGGGGTGCCTGTGGCGACGATCTGCCCGCCATGCTTGCCAGCGCCCGGCCCAATATCTACGAGATAATCGGCGGCTTTGATGAGTTCAAGGTCGTGTTCCACGACCAGCACAGTGTTTCCCAAATCGCGCAGGCGGCGCAGCAGGCTAATCAGGCGTTGTGTATCGCGTGCATGCAAGCCAATTGTTGGCTCGTCCAGGACGTATAGCACACCGGTTAAACTAGAGCCGAGTAATGCAGCCAGCTTGAGGCGTTGGGCTTCACCCGCGGAAATGGTTGGGGAAGAGCGTTCCAGGGTCAGATACCCGACGCCGACTTCGAGCAGACGTCCGATGCGTTCATAGAGGTCATCCAAAATGGAATGGGCTATTAGCATTTCTGCCGGTGTGAAATGCTGTGGCAGGCTTTTGAGCCAGGTATTCAGGTCTTTGAGCGAGAGCAGCGAAACGGTCACAATTGTTTCGCCGGCCACTTTCACCAACCGACTTTCGGGGCATAACCGAGTGCCATCGCAATCTGGACAGGATTGCGATGAAAAGTACTGCTCCAACTTCTCGAGATAGGTCGGGTTGGCGGCATGTTCCGCGTAGCGGCGTTGCAGGTTGGTGACAACACCTTCAAAATGTCCTTGCGCGTTGGTGACCGGCGGTTTGATATTGGGAAAGTGGCGGCGAAACAGCGCACTATCTGTGCCATAAAGGAACATATCACGTTCGATTTGTGTATAGTCCTTGATGGCTTTGGTGGGGTCAAAGCTAAATCCAAAGTATTTGCCCGCACTTTGTAATATCTTGGCGTAATAGCTGAGGTGGAACTCAGTCCAACCTTCCACCGGGTTTTCCTGGATACTCATATTTTCATTAATCAGGCGCTTGACAATCACCTGGCGGACTACGCCCAGGCCAGAGCAAGTGGGGCATGCTCCAGCAGGTTTGTTGAACGAAAAGTTGGCCATGCCCAACTCTGGTAGCGCGGCGCTACAATACGGGCACGGAAACGATCCATCCGGGCTTTCATCTGGATCGGCCTGCCAGTCTTCGTCGGTGAAATCAAAGGTAGGCGGCGGTACGTCTTTTCCACATTTTGGACATGGCCGATAGCCAAGCCGAGCGTACAAGATTCTAAGAAAAGTAAATATGTCGGTGGCTGTGCCAACTGTCGAGCGTGGACTGTGATTGGTCAGGTGTTGGTCCACGCTGATGGAAGGGGATAAGCCGTTGATAGAATCTACAGGCGGTTTCGTCAATCCAATCGTGAGCCACCCGAGAGATTCCATGTATTGGCGAAGTCCTTCTTTGTGCAGAATGTCGAAGGCGAGCGTCGATTTTCCTGAGCCGGACAAACCTGTCAGCACGACGAGTTTATCCTTGGGGATTTCGAGTGAAATATTTTTTAGGTTGTGCAGACGTGCATTGCGAATGGTGATACTTGGATGCATACGTTCTCCCAGTCGGACTTGGAGCAGCAGGTTACTTTATTTCATTATACAACCCAGCTGGGTAATGCGCTTTTGTGTTCAGGGCAGTTTTCAAGTGTCTGAATATGGAGAAATAGCCCAGTTGATGGTTATTCCTCATCCAGAAGTGTCCAAGATAATTAGCATCTATTGGGATTGTGGATTTGCCAAAAAGGGACTTGACATTCTTAATCGTTTGACATATACTATGTTTAGTACAAACTAAACGAATTAAACGAGGAATATGACAGACGATCTTCTCCTAATCAAGCAAAATTTTGTAGAGGGGCTGAGTAGTATCAGCCAGTTCTGGGGCTTTCCGAAAGGAATGGGCGCAATTTTCGCAGTCCTATATCTCTCCCCCAATCCGCTCTCGCTCGATGAGATTGTCGAGCAGGCGGGTCTCACCAAGGGAGCAATTAGCACCAATGTGCGCGCTCTATCCCGGATGGGCTTGATCCAACCAGTAATACGTTTCGGCGATCGCAAGGATTATTACCAGGCCGAGACTGATTTTTACAAGGCTATTCGTGCCATTCTGAAAGAACGTCAAAATAGTGAGTTTGACCGGGCGGTTGATTCTGTCAAAGTGACTCTGCAACGATTGGAATCCGGCCCAGCGAACCCAGAACGCGAATTTCTTAAAGAACGTGTGCGTGCTTTGAATTCCTTTTTTGTGACCCTGGATGGCCTGTTTAGTGCCATTTCACGGCTCGACAGCCTGGGTGCCAACACAATCCAGACCGTTTTGAAAATATTAAGATAGGTTTTTGAGCAAACAGCGTTGTAAAACCGGGCCATTCGTCACCGGTGTCTTCAACGCTGCCAACGAGCAAAGGAGAATTATATGAATGCAATTTGGATCTACCTTTTTCAACTTGCGGTAACAATCGGGATCAGCCTGGCAGCTGTGATTTATTTTCGGCCTTATCTGCGACTGATCCTGGTTGATCTGTGCGGCACCCAGGACCGCGCCCAATTTTGGATGGTGTTTTCAAGTATATTGTTGGTAGGGTTGCCTCTGATCTTCGGCATGGGCTACAACCCACTTGAAAGTGCTTCTGGCATGCAGTTTTATGATGCTGCCAGCCAGGTGCGCGTAAATCTTATGGGTTTTCTGTTGGCGCTGATCGGTATTGGTGGCGCAGTCTCGTTTTTTGCACTGGTGGCGCCTCGACCGGCAGCCAGATAAGTTTTTTGAGGTCAAAATGAAAATTGCTGTGACTGGTTCTTACTCATATTCTGGCAAGTACATCACACGCCGGCTCTTAGCACGGGGTGAGCAGGTCATCACTCTTACTGGCCATCCCAACCGTCCAGATCCTTTCGCTGGACAGGTCAAAGCGTTTCCACTGGATTTCGATGTACCTGGTATGGCTCGTTCGCTGACCGGTGTTGATACTTTGTACAATACCTACTGGGTCCGTTTCGATCATGGAGCTGCAACTCAATCGAAAGCCGTTGAAAACACAGCGCGTTTGATCGAGTCCGCCAGGTTGGCTGGCGTCCGGCGCATAGTCCACATCAGTATTACCAACCCCTCGCCGGAATCCCACTTGCCGTATTTTCGCGGCAAGGCGCTAAATGAACAGGCCGTGATTGCATCGGGTTTGTCTTATGCCATTCTACGCCCAACTGTGCTCTTTGGGGCAGAAGATATCCTGATCAATAACATTGCTTACCTGCTGCGACGTTTTCCGGTTTTTGCTCTGCCCGGTGACGGCAGCTACCGCCTGCAGCCAATTTTTGTTGATGATCTGGCTGAATTGGCCTTGGAAGCCGGAACGCAAAGTGAAAACCTGCTTTGGGATGCGGTTGGTCCCGATATTTTCTCATTCAAAGAGCTGATTCAATTAATTGGTGCTTGTAGTGGGTATTCACGGCCACTAATTTCTGTTCCGGCAAACCTGGCCCTGGCTGCATCGCGAATAATCAGCGCCTTCGTTGGGGATGTCCTGCTTACCCAGGATGAGGTTGATGGTCTGACTGCTGGTTTACTCGTCTCGGCTGAGCTGCCCCGTGCAACCACCCGGCTTGCCAACTGGTTAACGGCAAACAAGGAATCGGTCGGCAGGCAATACGCCTCAGAATTGAAACGGCACTACCTTTAGTAGTATCGCGGTATTGTAAACAGGTTGGGAGTTCTGTTGATTGGCTGCAATTGGCATAACTATTTGCAAAATCCTGCGTAAGATCTTGTTATCACCAATATTACCTTCTCAGCTGTTCATTGGATCACCTTCCTGATTTTCGCAGCGCACCGATCAGTGTGCTCTTACTGGAAATCGTTGCTATAGGTAAGATCCGAACCTGAATACCTGAGGGTAGGTGCCAACAAAAGACTTCTCCACACCTTTGGTTTTGGTGTGGAGAAGTAAAAATATCGCCGCTGATTGAGTACTTTTTGATTATTTTTCCGGACCAGGGTTGTCGGCTGGTGTTGAAGTTGCATTGCTTTTGTCTAGCCAGTTTGCCGGTCGAATGATATACCAGATAAAATTTCCCGCCCTTGCTTATCTGGTTTTGAGTAGAGTTTATGGTGTTGGCTGAACCTGAATTCTATTCCTTTGTGCGAATATTGCCACCTGGCTGCGGTCCTTCACATCCAGTTTTTGCATAATGTTGGAGATGTGAACCCGAACAGTTGCCTCGCTGATCGCCAGTTTATTTGCAATTTCCATATTTGTGTAGCCTTCGCCTACAATGATCAATACTTCTTCTTCGCGAGAGGTAAGTACAATTACTTGATGGTGTTCGGCCTGCAAGGCACATGCCAGCCTTGCGCCAATTTCTTGTGGAATGAACCTATGCCCATTAGCGATCTCGCGTAACCCAAATAAAATGTGTTCGCGTGATGAGTCTTTAAGCAAAATGCCTGCTGCTCCTGCGCGAATTGCTGCGATGATTTTTTCATCATCGTTTGAACTTGTAATGACCAGGATTTTGACACCCGGAATCGAGTGTACGATTTTCTGGGTGGCTTCAATGCCGTCCATTATGGGCATGTAAAGATCCATTAAAATCACCTGTGGATTAAATTTTAGAGCCATTTCTAACGCATGAGCACCGTTGACCGCTTCTCCAATGATCTCAAATTCAGCTTCTAATTCGATAATCTCTCGCAGAGCAGCGCGCATCAATGGATGGTCGTCGACAATGAGGATGCGGGTTTTATCCATTGGTAGCTTTGGTCAGTGAGTCTTCTTCACTGTTTTTTAATTTTATCTGGATGGTGGTCCCAGCAGATGGACTTGTGATAATCGAAAAATAAGCGCCAAGGCGCTCACAGCGTTCGGCCATATTTTTCATACCCATTCCACCCGGAGGTACTGCTGCTAGGTCAAACCCTAGACCATTGTCCTGGATCTCCATCTGCAGGTGATCATGTGCGCCGTGTAAACGAACGCTTACATACGAAGCGCGCGCGTGTTTGAGCGAATTATTAAGGGCTTCCATGGCAAGTGGATATAATTCAAGCTCCCACTCTTTTGGCCAGGATGCGGTTGGATCAACTATTATCTCTGCATGGATGCCTGCCCGGTGTTCAACAGCATCCAAACGGTTGCTGAGCAATTCAACCAGACCGCTATTAATCGGGGATGCCAAGCGTAATTCGTATAGTAAGAGACGCATCTCTTTGAGCGCCTGGCGTGCGCCGGTGTCCAAACCTTTCAGTATTCGTTTTAAGCGCTCGGGATCCCGGGTTTCCTCCATGGCGCTCTGCGAAGAAAGCACCAAGCTGTGGAGCGATTGAGTCACAGAATCGTGCAAGTCTCTGGCGAGTCGGCGTCTTTCCTGCCTGGTGGCTTCATCTGCTCCAATCTGCCGTAAGCGGGCGTTTTCCATAATTAGCCCCAACCCGTCGCTAAGAGCTCCAAATAGGGCAATATCTTCAACGGCAAAACTATATTCTGTTTTCCAATAAACGGCTAGAATGCCCATCGGATGATCCTGGACGATAACCCACTTGAGTAGTGCTGCCTCGTAGCCTTTTAGGCGTAGTTCAGGAGGCAGCCCGGCGATGCGATGCGAGGAGATGTCTGCGCATACATCGGGTGCTATTGGTAACCAGTCCGAAGAAAATGCCAGATCAGTGAGATCGTGGTCAAGATCAATTCCCTGCGAGGCTACTATGTGTAATTCCTGGTTGGGATTGAGCTCCAAAAATAGAGTGGTCTGACAGTTAATTACTGTTAATATTTTGGAAAGCGAAGCTTCGAGCAGATCCTGCGGTTTGGAAGCCTGTCCGCTAACCAGGATCAGATCGTAAACGCCAGTCATCTTGGAGCTCTGCGAGGCCAGGCGCATTGCCAGAATATCTTGAGATTTGCGCAGCTCCAGTTCCAATTTTTCGCGTTTGTCGATCTCTTGTTTATATTTCTCGATAGAATAAACCAATCCGTTAGTTTGTTGATTGACCTGGTAGCGGAAATCTTCCACAGCGGCCCAGTCAATTAACAGTGCGGTGATAGCATATCCAAAAGGTGTCGCCAGTAAACCTATTAATTGGTCTGGCAACAGTACGGATATAAAGTATGTGATGAAGGGGGCAGCCAGCGCTGCAGCGACGAAAAGCGCGGTTTGCTGATCCTGCCCTCGGCTGATAATTGATTTGTAACACATTAAAATTAACGAAAGAGCGACCAGCCCTATAAAAAAAACATTTCCGATGGCCCAGAGTGGGCCATGGGTATAGTAGATGACGTTGCTAGCCGGAGGTCCGAAGGTAAAACCTGTCCAAAACCAGTGGTGTGCTGAGTTTGTCCACCCAATCAGCGCATTCGCCACACCAGTCAGCCATAAGGCTCCGCGCCACCAACCACGGAACCATGGCCAAAGGGTAAAATAGTCCAGTGCGAAAAAAAATAAAAGAATAAATGCGAACCCACTAATGCTATCTTCAAATGCCAGAAAAATAAATTTATTACTGATTTCCACCACGGCCATTTCCAAAAACGACCCGGTTAACCATAGCCCGATCACGAAAATCACCACTGAAAGGATGGAAATACCTTTATGACCATGGCGTCGGCGCCAGTTGATCAGCGCGGTGAACAAATTGATCATCGCGGACAGCAAGTACATCAATGCGATTGGGGATAATTGCCAGGTCATGTTCGTTCCCTTTAGTATTCAGACGACCATTGCTTTAGCATCAGAGCGTAAATAATCTGATGAATGTCCTTCTTATTTTGTTTTCCCTCTAAACTGATAAAATTAAATCTCATAGCCCGATAATAATTTTATTGTATATCAAAAGACAGGTATTGTGGTGTTATTGTACAGACACCATCTCAAAATAAGCACAATTGAACTGGTCCCTGGCAAATTATGGGCTCCAGTTCTGATTGATTTGCTCAAAAAAAGTCGAGTAATAAGATATAATTACAATAAAATAATCGAGTTTTTCAAGAAAGCAGGCAAATCTAATGGCCGATAAAAAAATTTCTTCAGAAAAAGTTGGCTTTACCATACCTCCCCATACTTCGAATAGCCATTCGAAGCATATCATCATAAAACTTGCCCAAACGGATAGGTATGATGTCTATCAAAAGGAACTTCCGGCTGACTTGCCAACCGGCTATACATGGATTAATAATTTTGGTCTAAAAGCAAGGCATCCCGACCCGAATGTTCATGGTAAGTCCCTGGATACTTCAATGGATGACCCTTATTTGGATCTGGTTGATGAGTATACGATTGAGATGGATGACATCGAAGGGCAGGAACCGGTTTACTTCGATGGCGTCTCCGTTAAAAATTTCCAGTCCGGGAAAATTCATACTGGTAATAAGCGCATCCATGTAACGCTGGCGCTGGGTGACCCGCCTGTCGGGTGGCCGAAATAAATTGTGCATAAGTACGAAAATTGTATTGAGATTTGGTTTCTATTACATTTCTTCAGCACACGGCCAGTGTATCACCCGAGTCGTGAAATATATAGTTGTGCGCATTTAATTCGTAGTGTCATTGACTTGCATTCAGTTTGATTAAAATACAGGCATCCATTTTTTCGGGTGCCTGTATTTTTTGTCCTCTACTCTCGCGGTGTTCTGGTAGGTTGTATTTACTCATGCAGTGCTGCATCGCGGCAAATGGACGTTCATAATAACATCGCCAGTGAGTAAACCCATATTTTGAGGTGGTTTTGCTGCTATTGCCCGTAAACATTCATATAGCGATAATGTAGTTTTTCCACATTCTCTGGAGAAATAACATCCGGTGTTCCAATCTGAAGTGCCATCCAGACCGTAGCGGCTATATCCTCGACCATGACCGCAGACTTGACTGCTGAATTTGCTGTTTTACCGATGGTAAAAACTCCGTGATTTTTCAAAAGCAGGGCGCTGGATGTTCCGATGTGCTCGATGACTTGTTGACCGATTTCTTCTCCGCCAATCAGGGCAAACCCCGCGCACGGAATTTCGCCGCCAAATTCGTCTGCATGAGCGGTCAGGTAAACTGGGATCGCTTTGCCAACTGCGGCGAAGGCTGTGGCATAACGAGAGTGGGTGTGTACAACGCCATTGATATCCTGGCGGTGACGGTAGATATATAAGTGACTGGCTGTATCGGATGATGGTTTTAACTCACCTTCAAGAATCTTTCCGGCCAGGTCCACGACGACCATTTTATCTGCAGTTAAATCTTCGTAACGCACACCTGATGGCTTGATCACAACTAATCCACTTTCTGGGTCGCGCGCGCTGATATTTCCGCCGGTCCACACTACCAGGTTGTGTTTTGGCAATTCCAGATGCAGCTGTACTAATTCGTCTTTCAGCTTTTCTAACATAATATTTCTCCTTGATATTCACTCAATCATATTGTTTGTTTCCAGGGCACTTGCCAGAGCCGCCCGTTTGTGTCTTTTAACTTACCTGATATATTACCACTCCGATCTGTATTTTTCCTGCGAAACCAGGTTGTGTAATAGCAAGACCCGGTTTTCTAGCTTGCTTCGTTTGGCGAGTGTGCATGCCGATTATTCTGGGAATATGGATGCTCATTGCTATCGGGGAAGATAAAATCGGTTCTCCCCAGATTTGTGGGGGAAAAATATTAATTAGCGCTGTCTGTGGCTTGTGCTTAACACGCACAGGGATTGCAGGGACGATTGTGGGTGTTTTTTATCACGAATAAGTGCCGAATGGACGAATGACACGCAGTTTCTTTGGAAAATAGCGCGCAAAAGCGCTGCCAAAAACTCGCGTGGTGCGGCATGGTGGGTTAACGTTGACGCCCCGGAACAGCGCTGATTGATTATCTCCCACAAATCTGATGAGAGCCATAAAATCCATGGATTCAAATTCAAAGCTGCGCGCTATTTAATGCTGGGTGAAGGCAATAACAAGATTATAATGCGATACGTTTATTTCGCTCGACAGGCAACCTGAAGAAGGTTGTTGCTGCTGGTGATATTAAAAAAGATATTATCCTACATTGAATCGAGATAACCATGCAAGAAAACCCATATATCAAAGATATCCTTTCCCAGCCTGCGGCATTGCGCGCGACATTATCTAATTACCCGGCAGATCAGATCGAACCGTTGCGGAAACGTTTAGATCAGGGTGATTTTAGCCGTATCGTTTTGACGGGCATGGGCTCATCCTTTTATTCGGCATACCCGGCCTGGTTGGGGTTGTTGCCTTTGTCAACTCCGGCTGTTCATATTAATACAGCCGAGGCGCTGCATTATGGCCAGGGATTGATCGATTCGCGCACGCTTTTATGGATCAATTCCCAGTCTGGTTACAGTGTCGAGATTGTCCGATTTCTGGAGAAGTTAAAGGGTAATGGTCCGGCTTTTCAATTCAGCATGACCAATCATCTTGATAGCCCCATGGCGCAAATGGCAAACCTGGTTGTACCCATCCATGCTGGGGAAGAGGCAACTGTCAGCACAAAGACCTTTATTAATATGATGGCAACCCTGAAATTGGCATCCGTACAACTGGCTGGCGGGGATTGGCAGACGTTGCTCCAATCCATGCGGAAAGCTGCCGATGGTATTGAATCTTATCTTGAAGATTGGCGCGGGAAGGTAGCCGAATTGGACGCCCTCCTGGGTACTGTTGATCAATTGTTGATCCTTGGTCGAGGCGCTTCAATGGCTGCGGTTTGGAATGGTTCCTTGATCAACAAAGAGGCTGCCAAGTGTGTTTTCGATGGAATGAATGTAGCCGATTTCCGTCACGGTCCAATGGAACTGGCTTCTCCACGCCTGACTTTATTGATGATGCAAGGGGCCTCACAAACTGCCAGCTTGAATCGCGAGCTTGCGTTGGAGGTGACCAGCTATGGTGGTCGGGTCTTGTGGATTGCAACTCAACCTGACCCGCAATTACCAACTTTGCAACTACCTGCTGTGGACGAAAGTGCTCAAATGTTGGTGGAAATATTGCCTTTACAAATGCTTACCATCCTGATGGCGCATCGCACCGGTTTTGAGCCCGGAAAATTCCGACATATTACCAAAGTGACTTTGCAGGAATAAGCTTAATAGCGGTTCGAGTGTGAGCCGCTATTACTCAATTACCAGTTTGCTAAAGTCCGCAGTGGGTGTGGGAAAGTTCATTTTTAAGTTTTCAAGCGTCCTGACCAGTATCGATGCCACACACAGGTTTCGATACCAGTTATGATTGGCAGGGATAACGTACCAGGGTGCCCAGTCAGTGCTGGTCTCATTGAATACATCTTCGTAGGCGCTTGTATATTCATCCCATAAAGCGCGCTCTTTTAGATCACCCGGGTTAAACTTCCAATTTTTGGAAGGGTTATCGATGCGTTCCTGGAGGCGCTTCTTCTGCTCATCCTTGGATACGTTTAGATAGAATTTCAGGATAGTAGTACCTTCATCAACAAGTGTTTTTTCGAAGTTGTTGATCATTTTATAGCGCTGGTTCCAAGTTTCCCGGCTGGTCAGGTTGTGCACTCTAACGACCAGAACATCTTCGTAATGGGAGCGATTGAAGATTACCAGCTCGCCTTTGCCGGGTGTTTGTTGGTGAATGCGCCACAGGAAATCGTGGTCCTGCTCCAGTTCGGTGGGGACTTTGAAGCTGGCGATATGTACCCCTTGTGGATTTACGCCACTTAAAACTGAGCGAATGGTGCCATCTTTGCCACCCGCATCCCTGGCCTGTAAAACTACCAGGATCTTATGCCGGTGCTCGGCATATAATACTTCCTGCAGGCTATCCAGTTTTTGGGTTAATTCTGCCAATTTGTTTATTCCAGCTTGCTTGTCGCCCGAAAATTGGCTGGTTTCATCCGGATCAAAATCCTTGAGTTTAATATTCCCACCTGGTTTAGCGCGATACTTTTCCATATATGCTCCTATTTCTATGCTTATTTTTTTCAGTGTGGAGAGTTGAATGGGTAAGGTATGGGCAGGATATTTACCTGCTTATCTGATGTTGTATTCTACAACAAATCTAGCCTAACCAACCTCACTAATTGTTCCGATCGATTAATTCTCATTTGAGCTTTGATCCATCCCAACATTCTCAAGTACTTGAGCATTAATTATGTTTACAAAAATCTCAATCAGGAAGAGTACGGAGATGTTATTTTTGTGCTCATTTTGAGCCGAATCCAACCAGCTTTAACCGATGGTTAATATTCCGGCGCTTTAAATGTTAGAAAGGCTGAGTGGAATTCTTTTCATTTTGTAACAGGCTTCTTTGACGTGGACATTGACCGGGTTAAAACAAAAAACTCCACATGGGAGCCTTTTCATTCTTTATGGTGCGTTGCAACCTTTAGGCATTAATGCTGGGCACACCTTCAAAGGCCAGCAATGCGTCTATGCTGGAACTGAGTAGCACGCTCCATTCGCGAGTTATTCTGCGTTGAGGATGGTAGAGGGTGATTAAGTATCCGCGTCCTTCGGCGTTGGTGCCGTGCGCAAGGTAATTCGCGACTTCCTGGATTTGCCAACCTTCATCCAGTGCGGCCAGCAACCTTAACGTGTCGGCTTGTTGGTTTGCGCCATGCACCGGTTGTTGGACTTGCTCCCAAGTATTGAAAATATTTGTTGTATCAGTCTGTATAGCTAGCATATTTATCCTTTATTGAATTATTTACCTAATATTACCTGATTTAGTTAAATGGATGCTTAATAAATTGTAAACGTATTGTAAACACTGCGCTATAATCGGCACAATATTCAACGGAGGATGTATGTCAGCTAGGTTACGTCGATTTTTGATGGGTTTGGTAAGCGTCTTAGTGTTGCTGGGCATTCTGGGTAGCCTGGCTGGCAACGCCGCAATTAAGGCATCCTTTCCGCAGACCAACGGTGATCTGAAGCTCGTTGGTCTGAATGACCAGGTCCGGGTTGTTCGTGACCGGATGGGTATTCCGCATATTTACGCCAAAAGCCTGCATGATCTTTTCATGGCCCAGGGTTTTGTACATGCCCAGGATCGTTTCTGGCAAATGGATTTTTGGCGCCATATTGGGTCCGGCCGGCTTTCTGAGATGTTTGGAAAGAGTCAATTAGATACGGACGCTTTCTTACGTACGCTCGGCTGGAGACAAATTGCCGAAAAAGAATTTGAAACCCTTGATCCAGAATCTCGTTCCATTCTTTCTGCTTATGCTGATGGAGTCAATTCCTATCTGAAGGACCACGCAGGCACCGGGCTGAGTCTCGAATATGGCATCCTGGGCTTGCTCACGCCCTCTTATAAGCCTGAACCATGGACACCCATTCATTCTCTGACGTGGGCCAAGGCGATGGCTTGGGATTTGCGCGGTAATATGGGCGCGGAGATCGAGCGTGCGGTTTTGATGAAAACCCTGAGTCCTGAACAGGTGGATGATCTTTTTCCAGCATATCCGTCTGATCATCCGATTGTAGTTCCGCAAATTGGTGACCTGAGCGCCTCAGTTCGGCCCGCTACGGCCGGTCAGGCGCTGGATGTCACGGTCGCTTTTTCTTCATCTGACCTGAATTATGTCTCTAACAAACTGAGTTCATTGGATGGAGTGCTCGGTAAAGCTGGGTCGTCGATTGGATCCAATAACTGGGTGGTTTCTGGTAATTTAACAACCACGGGCAAACCGTTGCTGGCAAATGACCCGCATCTCAGTATTCAAATGCCATCCATCTGGTATCAGGTTGGTTTGCATTGCGCCCCCAAATCTGCAGACTGTCCTTTTGAGGTTGCTGGTTTTTCCTTTGCTGGTGTGCCAGGCGTTGTTATCGGGCATAACGATCAAATTGCCTGGGCTTTTACGAATACAGGTCCGGATGTGATGGATCTGTATGTTGAAAAAATCAACCCTGCCAATCCTAATCAGTACGAGTATATGGGCAAGTGGGTTGATATGGAGGTCCGAACTGAGACTATCAAAATCGGTGGCGGCCAACCAGTTGATCTGCCTGTGCGCGTTACCCGCCATGGTCCGATCATCTCGGATACTTACGGTGCACTCAAGAACGATGTTAAGCCAACCGCCACAGCCTTTAAGGACCGGGCGGGGATTGAACTTCCCAAGGATTATGCGATTGCGCTGCGCTGGACTGCGCTCGAACCGGGCTCGGTTTTTGAGGCTATCTGGGGTTTCGACAAAGCCAGGAATTGGGAAGAATTTCGCAGCGCTGCCAGTCATTTTATGGTCCCGGCTCAAAACCTGCTTTATGCTGATCTCGATGGCAATATCGGATACCAGATGCCGGGTAATGTTCCGATTCGCGCCAAAGGTGATGGACGCATCCCGGTGCCCGGTTGGACTGGAGAATACGAGTGGACCGGTTATATCCCGTTCGATGAGCATCCCTTCGTCTTGAATCCACCGTCCGGTTACATTGTAACCGCCAACAACCAGGTGCCGCCGGCTGATTATAAATACCTGGTCGGAACAGATTGGGATTATGGTTTTCGCGCTCAACGGATAGTGGATATGCTCCAGCAGGCTCCTGGAAAGATCGATATCGCCTATTTTCAGAAAATGCAAGGCGATGATAAAAGTCTTAATGCTGAAACCATTGTCCCTGTTTTGAAACAGATCAATCTGGATCCGGCACTTGTGAAAATTCGTGATCAATTCCTGGCTAATTGGGATTATCAGGAAACGATGGATTCAGCGTCCGCAGCTTTGTTCGAGGTTTTTTGGTGGGATCTGGTGGCGGCAACCTTCAAAGATGAAAACATCCCTGATGATTATCAACCCGCAGGAGGCTCACGAACTTATGAGATCATGCGTAACCTGGTCAAGCAGCCAAATTCGCCCTGGTGGGATGACAAAACTACCTCGGATAAAATAGAAACCCGGGATGATATATTTGCCAGGGCTTTTGCCGAAGCTGTAAAGTGCCAGGTCTGCACGAAAAAATTCGGTTCTGATATTAGCAAGTGGAAATGGGGCGAATTGCACTCATCCACCTTCAAAAATGGCACTCTGGGAAAATCAGGGATTGCTCCGATTGAAAATTTATTTAACCGTGGACCATTCTCAACTAATGGCGGTGAATCGATTGTCAATGCCACCGGCTGGGATATCTATGATTCGTTTGAAGTCAACTGGCTGCCATCCATGCGAATGATTGTGGACCTAAGCGACCTGGATAACTCCGTCACAGTTCATACCACCGGTCAATCCGGGCATGCCTACCACCCTCATTATATCGACATGGCTGACCTGTGGCGCAATATCCAGTATTATCCCATGTGGTGGGATGACGCCTCGGTGACCGGGGATGCAGAGGCTACTTTAAATTTGATGCCTTGAAAAAATGAAAGAGAGGTGGGGTCCAGATCTCATTTCGCTTTCATTAAGAATTTTTTGTTTGTACTTGTTGTTTAATCACGAGGTGCGCCACGCTCGCCAGTGTTGGCTGCCCCGAAGGGAAAAAGAGGTTTTTGGGGATGTTTGGAGCAGAAATCAAGCTCCAAACATCCCTATGCAGGGAAAACCATCGATGCGTACTTGCCGCGCAGCAAAAATCGGTATCGCGGATAGCCAAACAGTGAGGTCGAGAGTAGCTACAGTACTTTTGCACTTGCAGGTTCTGCCTTCAAAACAATTCTTCGGTATTGGCGCAGGGTTATGGTAAGGTTTGGCGCTAATCTTGGAATTTGTTGAGCCTAGTTCATCCAGTATTATTGGGTGGAAGATCACAAATGTACCGGCTGATCTAGAATCAACCAAATATTTGTCGCGATAGTGGTATTATGCAGGAAAAATTTTGACGAGATAATTTTTATGACCCAATCAGCCCCCAACTTTACTTCGGTTTGGACGATGGCGGCTCGTCCACGTACCTTGCCTGCTGCCGCCGCTCCAGTCTTTGTTGCCATCGCCTTTGCGCTTAGGGATGGAGTCTTTTATTGGCCCGCCGCTTTGGCGTGTTTGTTCATTTCACTGCTGATGCAGATTGGTGCCAATTTTGCCAATGACCTGTTTGATCATGAACGAGGCAGCGATACGCCTGATCGTCTCGGCCCAACACGCGTAACTGCTGCTGGGATGATTTCCCCCGCGAAAATGCGGCTTGGGATTGGGGTTGTTTTCGGGTTGGCAGCGCTACTTGGCGTGTACCTGATTTGGTTGCGTGGCTGGCCCGTACTGGTCTTGGGAATTTCGATTATTGCCGCGGCTTTGGCGTACACAGGTGGGCCATTCCCTTACGGATATTACGCCTTGGGCGATGTTTTTGTATTTCTATCCTTTGGCTTGGCAGCAGTTTGTGGCACCTATTATGCTCAGGCCGGGAATTTGACGGTCACAATTGCCTGGGCCTCCGTTCCAGTGGGTGTTTTGATCGTTAATATCCTGGTAGTTAATAATACTCGCGATCTGGTTACTGATGCCGAAGCCCAGAAGCGCACCCTTGCGGTGCTCTTTGGGCGAAACGCAATGCTTGCAGAATATTTTGCCTGCTTGCTGATTGCATATCTGGTACCCCTGGGTTTGTGGTTCTTTGGGCTGGTTTCTGCGGGGATCATGCTATCCTGGTTATCGCTGCCTCAGGCGTTCATTCTTTATCGCGAGTTAATAAAATCTGAGGGCAGGCAGCTCAATAAAACATTGGCTGGAACTGCACAGTTGGCGCTTATTTTTGCCCTTTTGTTTGCATTTGGGGTTGTGGTTTTTCGATAAGTGCGTTCACTATATTTATGGAAAGATCCGGAAACCTTGAGTTCTGAGGGAATGAATAATCAGAATTTGATCTCCAATTGGTCAATTTCCAGCCATTCCGCTCTCGTTTGGCGAAGTGTTCCCATGCTGGGCTTGCCTGCCGCAGGCCAGGCGGCGTACTGGTTGTCAATCCAGATGACAGCACCCAGCGGTCCTCGTGGGCTGATTTGTGTTTGAAAGACAATGGAATGATCAACCTTGAAAATAACCGTGTTTGAGTCCCAGGATAAATCGTAGACATGCCATTGGGTGGTATTCAGGTTAAGAAGTTGAGTGTCTTCAGCAATTATTCTTCCCGAAAATTTCCGCAGCCATTTTGAAAGTATCTTCACATACAATAGCGGTACGGCTATGACACCCGTCAGGAGCAGGCTGGAAGGAATCTTTGGACTGCGAAAAGTTTGTGCCAGCAATCCACTGCCAGGTAAGTGGTCATGGAAGGAAAGATGGTTTTCTGGAGATGCGTTGAAGAACCAGCAAGCATTGGGAAACACTGGCAGCCGCCTGGCCATGCCGTGGAGTCCAAGCGAGACTGCAAATGGGTCATTCCAGAAGCCAAACCCCCATGTTCCAGGGCTATCTGTTGATGATGCCCGGCAACAAAGACTTAGATTTGCAGGTGTAGTCACTGGAAAATTCCTGCGCGACAAAGAAGAATAATTGTCCAGCTGTGCCAATCGATAATTTCCACCCGGGCCAGCTGGGACTTGAAGCCGCCAGCTATTCTGATTTTTTTCTACACTAGCAAGTGGTGTGGCAAGTGGATTCAGCATAGGTTTTTTGAGTTATTGACAGGATAAATCCCAGGTACCATCGAAGCTCTTCTCATGAATGAAAAACCACATTTTGGTTAAACTGGAAGAGAGTATAATCAAAATTATCAAGAATAACTGTTTATAAAGGACCTTTATGCAAAAAGACATTGTTATTTCAAATACCAGATCCTCTCTTACCCGGTTTGCATGGCTTTCCATTGCAGCTGCGCTGACTACCATTACCTTGAAGTCTGTAGCTTATTTATTGACCGGTTCGGTGGGTTTATTGTCTGATGCTGTTGAGTCAATTGTCAACCTTTTAGGAGCCATCATGGCCCTGGGAATGTTGACGATTGCGGCTCGCCCGGCGGATGATGACCATTCTTTTGGGCACAGCAAGGCTGAATATTTTGCCAGCGTTGTCGAGGGCCTCCTGATTTTGGTTGCTGCTGGGGGGATTGCTTATACAGCCATCGAAAGGATCCTTCATCCACGGCCCCTGGAGCAAGTAGGCATTGGTCTGGTTGTTTCCATCGGTGCTTCCGTGGTTAATTTTGTTGTGGCCCGTATTTTAATGACTGCCGGCAAAAAATATAACTCTATTACTCTTGAAGCAGATTCTCAGCACCTGATGACTGATGTGTGGACCTCTGTAGGCGTCATCGGAGGCATTGGTCTGATTGCCATCACTGGTTGGGAACGACTGGATCCGATTGTAGCACTGATCGTCGCGGTGAATATTGTCTGGACCGGATTGGGTTTGGTGCGACGTTCGGTCGACGGATTGATGGATGTCTCGCTGCCCGGAAATGAGCGTGAAGTGCTAGAGGCCGTGATGGCCAAGTACCGGCAGAAAGGGGTGGGATTCCATGCTTTACGCACCCGGCAAGCGGCATCACGGCGCTTCATCTCTGTGCACATGCTTGTGCCCGGGGCTTGGACCGTTCACGATGCGCACCATGTCGCGGAGGATTTTGAAGGTGATATCCGCGCTGCTCTGAGTGATGCTGTGATCAGTACGCACCTGGAGCCCGTGGAAGATCATATCTCCATGGACGATATCCACGAAAATTGAGACGAAGACGAGTAAAAATATATTAACCTGAAGTATGGATTGGGGTGCTGGTTTGCTTCGAACCAGGTAATATTTGCGCTACGCTGTTTCGCGTGCGCAAATATTACCTGAAAAAGACTCTATCGATTGTTTTTTACGAGGGGTTACGCATACATTATTGACTTTAAACTAGTCAGGCCGCTGGCCGCGCATTCTTTGCGTCAGCTAATTTATTTTTGCATACTTTCCCATTCGGAAATTTTGAGGTCCATCTCTTTTTGAACTAGCTGGTATTCATTCCCAAGTTTGATGACTTCAGCTGGGCTGACCTGACGGTTCTCCAATTTATTGCTGATATCTGCCAGCCGGGTCTCCAGGTTGGCAATATTATTTTCCAATTCCTGCATCCGGGCCAGGCGGCGGCGTTCTTCCTTTGATCCCGTATCGCGTCCGATGATTGGCTTGCGCTGGATTTCGGATTGGCGGATTGTCGTTTCTTCCTGGGTGGCAAGAGCTTCCAGGCGTTCGCGTTCCTCGTGCATTTGTGAATAAGTCCCTTTGAAAATGGATAATGTCGATTCATCAGTTTGGATATCCCAAACCTGGGTTGCCAGTGCATCAACCAGGTAGCGGTCGTGGCTGACCAAAAGAATCGTCCCGGCATAAGCTTCCAGCACTTGCTCAAGGATTTCCTGGGATGGGATGTCGAGATGGTTGGTTGGTTCATCCAGCAGCAGCAGGTTGGTATCTTCAAGGGCTAATTTGGCGAGCGCCAGGCGCCCGCGTTCACCGCCGGAGAGAACCTCTACTCTTTTGTAGGCATCATCACCGCTAAATAAAAATTTCCCCAGGTATTGGCGGGCCGCCGAATCCAGCATATTGACTGCGGCACTCTGGATTTCTTGAATGAGAGTATTGGCTGGGTTTAAACCCTCATGTGCCTGGGCGAAATAGCCAATGTGCAGGCTGGCTCCCAGCACTACTTCTCCCTGGCGAGGTTCAAGCTGTCCCAGGATCGTTTTGAGAAATGTACTTTTACCAGCTCCGTTTGGGCCTATCAACGCGGCACAGTCGGTGCGGCGCAGTTCAATGTCGGGTGAAAAGAATAGCGATTTATCCGGCCAGCCGATTTCCAGATCATGTGTCCGAATGACAAGTTCACCGGAGCGTTTCTCGGCGCGTAAGTGCAAGTGCAGTTGCGGCGGGCGAATATTGGGTAAGTGCATAGCTCGAACGCGTCTTTCGGCTTCGTCCACGCTAAAGGCGCTGGTGGTGGTTTCCACGCCCAGCTGAGCCCAGCTTGAATTTGCGACTGCGTCCATGCCCACCTGTTCGATAGCCTGTACCACGCGAGTCAGGCGTTTTAGTTTGCCCTTGGCCTGGAGAGTATTCTGGCCAGCGATATTCTTCTTGATGTATTCAAGATCTTTGACCAGTTTTTCTTTTTCGCTCTCAAAGACTTCGAAGCGGCGTTCCCAACGTTCCTGGCGTTGTCGCAAATAGTGGCTGTAATTTCCACGATATTCTTCGATACCGGCCGCGGTCATTTCGAGGATGCCGTTCGCAGCCTTGTCTAGAAAATAGCGATCGTGCGAGACGATGATGGCTGCGCCTTCCCACTGGCTCAAGTAGCCTTCGAGCCATTCAACGGCGGCTATATCGAGGTGATTGGTTGGTTCGTCGAGCAGCAGCAGGTCGGGATCTGAAAGCAAAAGCCGGGCCAGGAATGCGCGAGTGCGCTGTCCGCCAGACAGGTGATCGAGGCTTAGCATGTAATCGATTTTGTCGAACCCCAGGCCGGTTAGAACCTGACGAATGCGTGTCTGGTAGGTGTAGCCTCCGCGACGTTCGAATTCGTGTTGTAATGCGCCGTATCTTTCAATGATTTCAGGATCGTTGTTGGCCATCTGATGTTCAAGGCGGGTAAGTTCTTCCTCTTGCTGGATAATATCAGCAAATACAGATTCGCAAACATCCCAGAGTGAGCCAGACATTTGAAAGTCGGCTTCCTGGGGCAGATAGCCCATACGCACCCCACGCGCACGGTGGATAACTCCGGATGAGGCTTCGTCTTCGTCCGCCAAAATTCGCAATAAAGATGTTTTACCAACTCCGTTTGGCCCGACAATACCGAGTCTTGCGCCTTTTTCAACGCCAAAAGATAACGCGGCGAAAATATCGCGGTGCCCGAAGGATTTAGTCAGATTTGAAACTGAAATGAGAGACATGTTTGCTCAGGTTGATGAATAATTGCCTGGCAGTCAGATAATTACTTCTTTTCTGCCCGGTAGAATTTCACCGCAGCCTGTTCCATGGTCACCAGGCCGGCGGGGATATGTGGAATGATGATATCGAGAAATTTCTCGAGATTATCTGTGGTGTCGATAATTTCTACGATAATTGGCAAATCCTCAGAGAGGGCTTCAATTTTGAAGCTGTGGATCTGGCGTGAATTTGCTCCGAAGCCTAGCAAGCCGCGCAGAACTGTCGCCCCTGCCAGCCCTTGTTCACGAGCCTGCAGGACAATCCATTCGTAGAGTGGTTTGTGGCTGTAATGGTCGGCCTCGCCAATGAAAATGCGTAAAAGCGCACCTTGTTCTGGGAGATGCATGTGATTATCCTTTTGCCTTCGTTTCCAGTTGAGAAGACACAGGCGGGTAGCAAAAATCGTAATCCCGTTCTAGCTTTCGCTACCTTTCTGAAATGCTGGCAACCTGATTATTTCCAGATCAAATATGCGCTGGTCCGTCCCAACCAGACTGCCAGCAAGCCGAGCATGACATTTGCGCCAAGGTTGGCCAATGCTATCCATGAATCACCGGCGCGGGCCAAATTCATGGTTTCGTTCCCGAATGATGAAAAGGTGGTGAAACCACCCAGAATGCCAACAAAGATAAAAGCACGCGATTCGCTGGTAAAAATACCACGACTTTCCGCTAATTGAGCCAAAAAGCCAATTACGAAACATCCGATCAAGTTTACCGTAAGGGTACCGAAGGGAAAATTGATACTTTTTGAGGTTGTTTGAACCCATCCGCTGGTGAGGTAGCGCGCAATTGAACCGAGTGCGCCCCCTAAGCCAACCAGTAAAATATTTAGCATGCCTAGCTTTCCTCCGGGGGTTTCATAGTCTGGAGGCTGCGGTATAAGAGCAGATCATATACAATCTTCAAACTGCCGCACAGATAAAAAGGCAGGCTGAATAATCCCGGAATGCTGATGAAAAGACCAGCCAGGACTGGCGAAAGTGAAGCACCCACGGAACGGGCGATACCTGTTACTCCGGCCGCAGCTGAACGTTCATCTGGATCTACAACAGCCATGGTGTAGGATTGGCGGGTCGGAACGTCCATTTGTGAAATGCTGAACCGTAACAAGAGCACACCAATCGCCAGAGGCAGGTTGGGCATGAGCGGAACTAACATCAGCAGGATGTTTGACGGGATGTGGGTGAAAACCATCGTATTTATCAGGCCAATTTTCTTCGCGATACTGACTGCAAGCAAGGCTGAAATACCCGCAAGCACATTTGCGCCGAAGAAGATGCTGCCCAGGATGCCAGAAGCGATCCCGAATTTCAAGTGGAACCAATAGGCGATCATACTTTGGACGATCAAACCACCAGCAAACGCGTCCAGGGCAAATAAGGCGCTTAGTTTGAGAACCACTTTGCGGGATTTGTGTAATCCAAGTATGCGGGGCGTGCTGGCATTTTTTGATGGCTTGATTTCGACTGCCGGGGTGAGCCAGAGAAATAAAATGGATAGAATAAAACCACCGGCAGCATATCCCATCAAAACAACGCGATAGGCTGCTCCGGCGCTCATTCCTTGTGCTTGCAGTAACTGGGCAAGCCAGCCACCACTCAGCGCACCAGTTGCGGTGGCGAAAGAGCCAACCAGATTGTACCAGGCGAAAACCTGTGTGCGTTTTTCATCCGAAACAATTTGGGTTAGCCCGGCTTGTTCCACCGAAAGGAATGGGCCGATTTCGTTCCCACTCGGGCTGATCACGCCGATGATGGCGGCTGCCATCAGAATGATGGTGTTGTTTGTGAGCAGGAAAACAATACCTGCACCTGCCATCAGCATGGCTCCGATCAGGAGTGTCCGCTTTCGACCAAACCGGTCCGCTGAAGTTGTCAACCACAGAGAGATGCCTGCATCACCCACCAGGGTCAGGGTGAACAATAATCCGATCTGACCTTCAGTCATCCCGGTATCTGCCAGGTAGAGCGCAAGAATGATGGAAAGGAAACCATAGCAGAAGAGCCGGATGATGCGCGTGGAAAATAGAACGTTGAAATCGCGAGATTTCGAGATCATTTGGCAGCTACGTTTAGCCGACACCAGGCATACAGTGAGTCGTAAACTTCAAATTGGCGTTCAATATTTTCCATATCTTCAGGAAAACGCAGACTGTAACCACTTGCGATCGCCTCGAGCCCACGTGCGAGTGGGTCACTGTCAATATCTTCGCTAACATCCGCCGCGTGAATAATTTTTGCTAAGCGTAAGAGCCCCGGTTCCTTTAAACCGTATTTCAGGATGATGGATTCGAAGGAACAGCGGTTTTCGTGGTGCCCAAGCTCCACGCCTGGCGCATCAAAGGGGATTGCGCCGGTTTCGTGTGCGACTTTATCAATCTGGCTAGCTGGCACGAACAAAAACTCGGCCTCATTGTCAATGAATCGTGTGATCAGCCAGGGACAGGCTACGCGATCGACATGTACGTGTGAGCGAGAGATCCACTGCATATAAGTTTCCTCTTCCAGGTTTCGTTTCTGAATATTCAATATTTTGTTGCGAATTGCCGTTCTTTCGGGGCATTTCCAGACTTACTGGTTATCTTCTTCTTTTGAGTGCGACTCTGGAATATGTACAGGCTGTTCTTTGCCTAATTCAAGTGATCGTTGGTAGGCGGCCCAGATCGCCCTGGAAATTGCAGTGCGGAAACCGGCTTTTTCGAGATAATACAGAGCTTCCGCGGATGTGCCTCCAGGTGAGGTGACCTGGTTTCGCAGCGCAGCAACGTGTACATCATTGGTTTTGTAGAAATCCACGGACCCACGGATGGTCTGGACAACGAGCTGTTCGGCAATTCGGCGTGGAAAGCCCATGTGAACACCTGCATCGATCATTGCTTCCATGAACATGAATACATATGCGGGGCCTGTGCCTGAAAGAGCCGTAGCCATATCCAGGTAATGCTCATCTTCTACGAAAACTTCCTGCCCAAGCGCACCCAGTATGGCGCGGGCAGTTTCCTTTTGTTCATCCGAAACGGATGCCGAAATCGTCCAGACGGTGATACCTTCACCGATTTGGGCGGGTGTATTGGGCATTGAGCGCACTATGGTGTGGTGGGCCAGCCCCCGACCAATTTTTCTAATGGTTGCGCCAGCAATGATGGAAAGGACCAGTGCATCTTTGCGGATCGCGCCTTTCAGGTTTTCCATCACACCAGTGAGCCGTTGAGGTTTTACTGATAGTACGACCACATCCGCCTGGATGGCAGCCGCAGCATTGTCTGTGAAAGGCTGAACCCCGTATTTTGCTTTCATCTCCAGGCCGCGTTCTTCGCGCGGGCCAGAAATGAGCAAATGTTCTGGGGTCGCCAAATTTTGGCGGATAAGTCCACTCAGCATGGCTTCGGCCATGGCGCCCGGGCCGATAAAGGCAATGGTTTTATTGAGCACGGCGTAACTCCACGATTGGTATATTTTGTGTCGGAACCATCATTATATTCATAATACTGGTCTATTGGAAATAGCCCAATGCCAGGCGTAGTTTTTCCTCCACCTCGTCTGGCGCATCCTTCGGAAGTGATTGGAGTGCGGACTGGGCTTCGATTACCGAGTAGCCGAGGGATGTGAGTGCCGCAAGAACTTCAGAATCAGACTCGGACATGCTCGCAAATTTTTCCAGGCCGCTGGCTGGTTTCAAGCGATCCTTCAAGTAAAGCTGCATCTTTTGGGCGGTTTTTTTGCCAACGCCTGGTACACGACTTAATAAATCGGGTTCTTCTGAAAAAACTGCGCGTTGTACAGCATCCAGGGTCAGGGTCGAAAGCACGGAGAGCGCCAGTTTGGGGCCAACGCCGTCCACACCGAGTAAAGTCAAAAACAACTGGCGGTCGCTGGATGTTTCGAAGCCATATAAGGACAGATCATTTTCTCGAACGACCAGGTGGGTTTGCAACAGGACGATTTCGCCTGTGCTGAATTTTGTTAAAAGGGGCTTGGGCACAAATACTCGCATGCCAACGCCTGAGACTTCGATCACCAGGGCGTTTTCTTCGATTTGGGTAATATCGCCGCGCAAAGATGCAATCATAATCAATACCGTCTTGTGTTCAGGTGGGTTATTGCGATGGCCAGGGCATCAGCCGCGTCATCGGGTTTGGGGATTTTCTCGAGGGATAGCAGTACTCGGACCATTTCTTGCACCTGGCGTTTATCTGCAGAACCGTAACCGGTGACAGCCTGTTTTATTTCGTTAGGGGTATATTCGCCAATTTCCAAACCGGCCTGGGCCAGCGCAAGCATAACGACGCCACGTGCCTGCCCAACTGCGATCGCCGTGCTGATGTTTCTTTGGAAAAATAACTTTTCAACCGCAGCTGAATCGGGTTGGTGTAGACTGATGATCTTATTGATTTGTTCGTAAAGCTGAACGAGTCGAACCGCAGCTGAATCTTCCTTCGGCGTAGTAATAACACCGTAATCGACAGCTTTGCAGCTGCCATCGGGTAAATCATACACGATGGCATAACCAATGGTGGCGGTGCCAGGGTCGATACCGAGAACAAGTGGCATAAAAATATTTCGGGGCAGGTCTCAGACCTGCCCCGACTGATTTATTCTTCTTCTTCGAGAGCAGCCAGGGCTTCTTCGGAGATCTTAAGATTGTGGAAAACGTTTTGCACGTCATCCATTTCTTCTATGGTTTCGACAACCCGTAATACCTGGAGCGTGGGGTCGACATCCAATTCAAGATCTTGTTTTGCAAGCAAGCGCAGACCACTATCGTCTGGAGTGACCTTGGCAAGCCGGAGTGCATCGATGATGGTTTTGAAGGCCTCAACAGGAGCAATGATTTCGATATTTTCGCCATCTTCCTGAACATCATCGGCGCCGGCTTCAATTCCAAGTTCGAAGGCCTTGTCGTATGAAAGCTGGCTGGCTGGGAAGGAGAAATATGATTTACGCTCAAACTGCCAACCTACAGCGCCTGCCTCTGCCATGGTGCCGCCATTTTTGCTGAAAGCATGGCGAATATCGGCAACAGTGCGGTTGCGATTATCGGTCACGCAATCGACCATGATGGCCGACCCGTGTGGGCCGTAGCCTTCGAGGGTAAATTCTTCAAAGGCGGTCGCATCTTTGTCTTCGCCAGCCCCACGTTTAACGGCGCGCTCAATGCTTTCTTTTGGCATATTGCTTGCCCGAGCTTTTTCAACGGCCAGTGCGAGACGGAAATTACTACCAATGTCGCCGCCACCACTTCGGGCGGTCATAACAATTTCTTTTGCAATGCGCGTAAAGACCTGCCCGCGCTTGGCATCGGCCGCACCCTTTTTGCGGCGAATGGTTGCCCAATGGCTGTGTCCAGACATAATCGTTCTCCTTCGAAGTTCCCCACTGATGGGGAAAAATAACCACTATTGCGTGGGGGTTTGAGAAAATAGCCTGTGAATTATAACACAACTACGCAAAGAACCCGATCGCGATTGCCTTCGGACCGGCATGTACAATGATAGCTGGTGGAAGCACGTAGAGTGGGATTTCGGCGATATTCAGACGGGAACTTAGTTCTGCCCGCAAGGCTTGGGCCTCATCTTCTGCGTCAATGTGCATGACGCACAGGCGTGATTCGGCTGCCTTTCCATCAATTTGTTCACAGGTAAGCTCTGTCAGACGAGCGAGAGCACGTTTTTTTGTGCGTTCCTGTTCGAAGGAGGCAGCTTGCCCATCCTTGATCTGCAAGATTGGCTTGACTTGTAAGAGTTCACCAAAAAGCGCCTTGGCGGCGCCAATTCGGCCACCTTTTTGAAGATACTCGAGGGTATCTACTACAAAATACGTCTTTGCGTGCGGGATCATTGCCTGAATGTTGGTTTCGATCTGATCTGCGGAGATCCCATTTTTTGCCTGTGCATGGGCAGCTAGTACCATTTGGCCGAGGCATCCGGCGATGGTAAGTGTATCGATGATGCGAATATCTACTCCAGGGAAATCCAGTCTGGCTGTCTCGGCAGAGCGTATGGTTCCGCTCATTTTCCCGGTCGGCGCAATTACGAGGATGGTTTCGCCGGTTTTGGCCGCTTCCGAAAAATAGGGAACATACAATAGCGGCAGCGGGGCGGCTGTTTTTGGGAGTGCGCGGGAAGTTGTGAGTTTTTTGAGAAACTCAGCCGTAGTGAGTTCGGTATCATCCTGGAAGGTCTGTTCCCCAAATATTACCTGTTGGGGGATCAGTGGGATCCCAAGCTTCCCAGCCAATTCGAGTGGTAGTCCAGAGGTTGTATCAGCAATGATTATTGTCAAATCCGTCTCCTTATCGAGAAATTCCGACTTAATTTATTTCAAAAATCAGTTTTCCGTTTTGTAAAATTTCATCGTATTTATTTTCAAGCGCAGCATTTGTACCGCGCAGACCTGCAACTACCTCTTCAGTCCAGCGTAAATAGTTCTTTTTGCGTTCCAAATTCCATAGGCTGGGTGGTGAAAGGATCAAATCCGATAGGTTACAGCTTTTATCTGCTAATTTTATTAATTTTGCGTGGAATGACATATTTGGAGCATGCTCAATTTGTAATTTTTTCCGAACCAGCTTGGGCAGAGATTTGTCATCGGTGACCTCCAGAACAACCGCAAGAACCATATCACCAAAGTTGAGTGTAATTTCTTCTTTGGTGGTCTGGGTGTCCTCGAGGGTGTCATGCAGTACAGCTGAGATCAACGTCGTCGAATCCCGTATTCCGCCTACATCCCATAACCATTGGGTAACTTCTATAGGGTGATTAATGTACGGAGAGTGTATGGCGTTCTTCCTGCGTTGATCGCGGTGTTTGTCAGCAGAAAAGTGGATCGCTTTCAATAATGAACCAGTAGTTTCGTCAAAAAGTGGAGACATTTTTAATCCTTTGAATAATAGATCAGGTTGTGAAGCAACGTTTTTGAATTTCCTTTAACACAAAGATCTCCCTGGAAAGCCAGCGTATTTGGCTTGAAGTATGGTTGTTACTATTGTAGGGAGTGGTATTGGCGATAATTTCATTCTTCCTTAAGGCATCTTCTATCTTGATCCAGACAGGCAAAAATCCTAGCTCTAACTCGTATGTATCCAACTGTTGTTCATGAAGCTTGTACTCAACCTGGCAAAAAAAGTAATAGGAGGTCATTTTAAAAACCGCGAAATTTGGTTCTACAGGACGATCATACTCAACCACTTTGCCAAAAGTCTGTCCGACCTGAGTTACTTGTGCGCCGCACTCTTCGCGAATTTCGCGTGCCAGGGCCTCATGCTGAGTCTCACCGACCTTGATTCCGCCACCCGGGAATTTGTAATCACCCCGTTTGGATGAATGAACCATCAGTAATTTCTTATCGTGGAAGATAATGCCTCGAACGGCCTCCCGGAAAATAGTAAGACCTTCGGTTTGCATGCCTTTGACGTGGAAGATTTCTTTTAATAATTCCATGCGATTACCAATAATACTCAATCTGGTTCCTATAAATCTTTTCGATAGACCCTGTGTGTTTTGTAGAAATCAACACCCAGGTCGCGGAGTTCCCTTTGCATCCTTTCGTTGTCAACCCCGATCTGGACAATTTCGGCGTGTTTGAATTGGCCAGATGCGCTGATTGCTTTGTACATTTCGCTGAAGAGAATTGCGGTGCCACCCAGACCGCGGTATTCCTCGAGCATGCCTGCGCCATTGATGTTGATCCAATTTGTGCGTTTTAGTTCAAGCAGCATGGTGAGCCAGCCAAATGGAAATAGCCTGCCTTTGTTTTTTTGGAGAGCGGCAGAAATATCTGGGTATGCCAGAAGAAAGCCAGCGGGTTTGTCGGTTTGGTCAGAATCGACTGCGTTCTTCATGACTATTTTAATCAATTTCGGATCTGCAAACCATAGCAATTGGGCTGCCATGGCATCAATGTCGCTATCACCAAGCGGGTAGGTTCCGGTTGTACCTTCGAGTGCTCCGTTATATAGTGCCTTCAGGTGCGGGATTAAGGAACGCAGGTCTCGTCGGGTATGAAAATGTGCAATATGCAACCCGCGTCTTTCCTGGATCTTCCTGGACATTTCGTGTAGCCTGCTGGGGAGTTGCATGCTTGGGTCAAGATAACCGCTGACAACTTCAGATTCTGTCTCAAAACCAAGTGATGTCAATAAATTGGGGTAGTAGGGTGGATTATATGGTAACCCAAAAGCCGGGCGATGTTCAAAACCTTTGACGAGTAATCCCATTCCGTCCAGCAGAGTGAAGCCTTTGGGGCCGATGATTTCATCCAGGCCGCGTGCTCGAGCCCAAGCGCCACCGGCTGCAAAAAGTTCAGCAGCGGCTGCGGGGTTATTTTCGGTTTCGAACAAGTAGAAAAAGGCAGCCTGGGCATGGTTGAATTGGTTGTAGCGTTTGTTGTTCAAAATTGCCAGACGGGCAATTGGTTGGCCCGCTTGCAGGCACAGGAAAAAGGCTGCTTCCGAGTGCCGGTAAAATGGGTGACGCCGAGCATCCAGCATCAGATTCGCGTCTGATGCTAAGGGAGGCACCCATTGCGGAATGCCAGTATAAATACGGAAGGGCAAATTGAGAAAACTTTGGGCTTCTTTTTTATTGGCTGGATTGATCTGGATGATTTCCATAAATAAATAGACAGGTCTGCTTAAGACCTGCCCGGGGAAAGTTTACGAACCTTGTTTGGCACGCTCAAAATCAGCGCGAGATTTCATCTGGGCGCGTAACGAGTGAATGTCGCCATCCACAAAAAATAATGCGCCGAGATAGAAAAAGAAACAAAGGATCCAGGTGGTAATGCAGATCCATAAGATGGCTGTGTGTAAGTTGGTGGCATCTGCAATGATGCCCGCCAGAAGTGGTGCTGCGGCTGCGCCAGCGTTCTCGATGAAGTATTCGACAGCCTGGGCGGTTGAGCGAACCTCGGGCATGGTCACATCGTAAACGGTGGAAATGACATTCGGCGATGAAAGCGGCATAAAAATGGCCGTCAGGCACATCAGAATGAAGAAGGTGGTTTTATCCGCAATTGGGGTTTGCATGGCCAGGAAGAGGAAAATCGCTCCCATGATGACGCCTGCACTGGAGACGAGGATGCGGCCTTTTAATGTACGTTTGAACATCCAATCGCCTAAAGCTCCGCCGACAAAATACCCGCCGGCCAGGATCAAAATGACTGGTGCCATGAGCATAAGCACCCCATTTTGGTCATACCCACGTTCTTCGGCAAGGTATGTGAAAAACCAATAGGTGATCACGTTCCAGGGGAAAACCCCCGCGAACCCTTGCAAGAAGATAAACCACATGGTCCGTTTTTTGATGACATCCTTGGCGGCTTCCATTGAAAATTTGTACTGGCCAATTTCGGTCATGCCCTCAAATTCAGGCTCAGCCTGGCCGCGTGGCATGTCTTTCACACCGAAATAGATTAATACCGAGAGCAGGACACCCAGTGAGCCAGTGGCGATAAAGACCGTGCGCCATTCCCATCCCAGCATGGGCGCGACCATGAGTGCCAGGATCATCCCGCCCAGGTAGCCGATTGGTTGGGCCAGCTGCAGCAAACCATATACTTTACCGCGCTGGGTGGGGCCGAAATAATCAGCGATCAGGCTGTAAAGTCCGGGATAAGCCGAGTCGTCCACACCAGTGGAGGCGCGAGTGATCACGAAGAGACCGTAGGAACGCACAATTGAACTAATCCAGGTGGTTGTGCCCCAAATCAGAGATGCCAGGGAGAGTAATTTCGAACGAGAATAGCGGTCGTACCAGTAACCCCAGAGCGGGTAAAAGATCGTGCCAACGACTAATGCTCCGGTCAGCACCGCCCCCATCTGGGTTTTGGTGATGTTGAAGTCTTTCATGATGGCGGGGGTCAGTGGGCCAATCAGAAGTTTGTCAATCTGGTGGAGCAGCATAAAAAGGAAAAATACAGCCACAACGAACCAACGGTAACGCGAATTTTCCCTGGACATGATCACGTGGAGCAGCATAAAAAGGAAAAATACAGCCACAACGAACCAACGGTAACGCGAATTTTCCCTGGACATGATCACCTCGAAAAATGTAGGATAGATGAGTTTACAACGGAAATCTTGCTGGAGCAAGTATCTTATGGCATGAGTTGCGTTTTCTACGGAACCATTTTATCGCTGTATCAATCTTCATCTTGGCACACTTAATCTGCATCGAAGTGAAACTATAAAATTTCGGTTTTTGGGTAGGCAGGTAAGCAGAACGGACAGATAGACAGACTGCCTCTATGGTAAAATCTTGCCCATGTCCTACGCTGAAACCATTGCCAACCAATTAAAAGTCAAGCCCTCGCAGGTGGATGCCACTATCCGGCTGCTCGATGAGGGCAACACCGTCCCCTTCATCTCTCGTTACCGGAAGGAAATGACCGGTACTTTGGACGATGAACAGGTCCGTATTGTCGCTGATGAAGTCGTCCGCTTGCGCGGCATCGATGATCGCCGGTCTACGATCCTCGCTTCTATTGAAGAGCAGGGTAAAATGACTGAAGAACTGCGCAGCTCGATTAGCGCTGCCGATTCGATGACGGCGCTGGAAGACCTGTATGCACCTTACAAACCAAAGCGCCGGACCCGCGCCATGATTGCGCGTGAAAGGGGTCTTCAGCCTTTAGCCGATCTGATCCTCCGTCAGGCCAAGGATAAGCGTTCGCTGGAAGCCATTGCTGCCGAATACCTGAATGAAAATGTGAGCACCTGGCAGGAAGCCTTCGATGGTGCGCGCGATATTGTGGCGGAAACGATCAGTGATAATGCCGAAGTACGTCGCACCACGCGTGAAAAGGCGCTGAAATTCTCCAAGATCTGTGCTGAGAAAGTCGCCAGTGCGGTCGATGAGAAAAGCGTCTATGAGAGCTATTACAAATTTGATGGGCGTGTCGATCGGTTGCAGCCGCACCAGATCCTGGCTTTGAACCGAGGCGAAAAAGAAGGTGTGCTTAAAGTTTGGGTCGAGATCAATGAGCGCGACTGGCGCGGTTCAATTGATGATAATTTCGAGCCTGATATTATCTCGCCATTTGCAGACGAATTGATCCTGGCAGAGGAAGACGCGGCCAATCGCCTGTTGCTGCCATCAATCGAGCGTGATGTGCGCAGGACCCTGAGTGAAAAGGCTGATGGACATGCCATCACGGTCTTTGGAACAAACTTGCGGGCTTTGCTATCCTTGCCGCCGCTTGCTAATCAAACTGTGATCGGTCTTGATCCAGGTTTTCGCACCGGCACCAAGGTGGCGGTTGTTGATCCAACTGGAAAGCTGCTGGATACCGGTACTATCTATCCGCATGAGCCCAAGAACGATTGGAAGGGGTCGTTGAGCACGCTCGAGGACATGATCAACAGGCATCACGTGACCTTGATCACGATTGGTAACGGTACGGCTTCACGCGAGACCGAGAAATTGGCTGCCGAACTGACCCGCAATGCACCCAGCACCAAGTATTTGATCGTTAATGAAGCTGGCGCTTCCGTGTATTCTGCCAGTCCGTTGGCTCGTGCCGAATTTCCTGATATGGATGTCTCCATCCGTGGGGCAGTCTCCATTGCCCGCCGGGCCCAAGATCCGCTGGCAGAGCTGGTCAAGATAGATCCCAAGTCGATCGGGGTTGGTCTATACCAGCATGATGTTGATCAGACTGCGCTAAACCATGCGCTGGATGGCGTGGTCGAAAGTGTGGTTAACAATGTTGGCGTAGATCTGAATACCGCATCTTCGGCATTGTTAACCCATGTTGCCGGTGTTGGTCCCAAGCTGGCAAGTGCGATTGTTTCATATCGTGACGCAAACGGTGAGTTCAAATCCCGGGTGGAACTGCGCAAGGTTTCCGGGTTGGGTCCCAAGGCTTACGAACAATCCGCTGGTTTTATGCGTATTCGTAACGGGAATGATCCCTTGGATGCCAGTGCGATCCATCCAGAGAGCTACGCCATTGCCCGCGCTGTGCTTGAGCAGGCCGGACTAAAACCTTCGACGCCACTAAGTGAGCGCAAACCTGCCCTGGATGCCCTTTTAGCGCGTATCCCCCAGGAAAAACTGGCTGGCGAACTGGGCTGTGGCATTCCCACGCTGAAGGATATTATGGAACAGCTTGTGCGACCTGGCCGAGATCCTCGCGAGCAAGCCCAGACCCCGATTCTGCGCTCGGATGTGTTGAAAATGGAAGACCTGGCCGAAGGCATGGAACTAAAAGGTACTGTTCGTAATGTGGTTGATTTCGGCGCATTCGTCGATATCGGTGTAAAACAGGATGGTCTGCTACACCGTACCCAGCTGCCGTTTGGCACCGTCTTAAAAGTTGGTGACATCATTGATGTCGAAATTTTGAAGATCGAGAAAGATCGCGGTAGGATAGGTTTGGGTTGGGTCAAGGTAAAAGAAGAAAAATCGGGTGCGACAAAGAAAGCGTAAATATTAATGGGCTGTCGATTATTGGCAGCCCATTTTATTATCGGTCCTCAGTTTGTATTCTGACGCGAACATAGGATCAAACTGGTTTATTTTTGGTTGGACAGGCTATTTTCTATAATATATTTTTCAGAGTAGCATATTGGTACTAATATATTCATGCTTGGGCTTGTCGATAAAGTTATTAGAATGGGCGTATTTTGTTTCGTCAAATCCGTTGGGATGGAACAAAAGCTTGAAAAGATTTGGAGCTTCGATTTTGCTGCTCCAGGAGAGCTATGAAAACATATCGCTGGATTATATTGAGTACTTTGGCTTCCATTGCTATCGTAATTATTTCTTATTTATGGGCTACCAGCTTGATGGATTCACTCTACGCCTTCCGTTCACCGTTTGCGGGCGCGGCGCCGGCAGCGGGCTTGCCAGTTGGTAAACCGCTTTCGCGGCGCGTGGTTGCCATTATGGTGGATGCGCTGCGCGTTGATACGGCCGCCAACGATAAAGTCATGCCCTTCCTCAATCGCCTGCGTGCTCAAGGTGCTTCGGCGATTGTACACTCCGGACTGCCTTCTTATTCAGCACCCAGTTGGAGCGTGCTGGCGATTGGCGCCTGGCAAGATCTGTCGGATGGGCCGGCTATGAATCCGACCCTGCCTGAAAATTACCATGTGTGGACTCAGGATAACATCTATACTTCCATTCACAAGGCCGGTTTGCATACCGCCGTGGCTGGTAACCAGCATTTTCAGTATATGATCCCACCGGCAGCGATAGACGCTTCGGCCTGGACTAGCGAAGAGAATAACGCTGCCGATCAGGAAAATATAGATGCCGCTGTGCGTTTTATACAATCTGAAAAGTATGATTATGTGTTCAGTTATGTTGTGCAAGTTGATAATGCCGGGCACAATGAAGGGGGTCCGCTCGATCCGCGCTGGAGCGAAGCAGCCACTCGGGCGGACAGTTTGATCGAGAAAATTGTTGGCACTCTTGATTTGAGCAAGGATACCGTGTTGATTTACAGCGACCACGGACAGATTGATGCAGGCGGACACGGTGGTCAGGATGCCGTGGTGTTGGTGCAGCCGTTCATTATGGCGGGCGCCAACGTTAAGCCAGGTGTTTATGGTGATATACAACAGGTGGATATCGCCCCGACAACCACTGTCTTGCTCGGTGCGGGCATCCCGTCTATTTCCCAGGGACATCCATTGACCGATATGCTCAACCTGAACTCCGATCAGCTTGCTGCAATTCGGCAATCAGTCATTATCCAACAAGCAGGGCTTTATCAAGCCTACGCGACTGTCATGAACACAAAACCTGCGCAACTCAGCCTGGAAGCTAACCAGGATCCGATTACAGTCTACCAGGTTGCTGTGCAGAAGATCAAGTCAGAACGTTTGACTCGTGAACGACTGCCACGCTTTGGGTTCATTAGCTTGCTCGCATTAATTCCAGCTTATATCCTTTTCCGGTTGCGCAGCCGAAACATGTTGTGGTACTTTCTGGCTGTTGTTATCTATCTGGCTGCATTTCATATGCAGTATGCGCTGCTGAATGGTGGCACCTATTCACTCAGTACGGTTCTGAGTTCTTCGAATTTGATTTCGACTACTGCAATCTATTCTTGCCTGGCATTTCTGTTAGCCTGGTTGGTGGCTTCACTGGGTTTGCGAATATTCTCCATGCCGCGACTGCAGGCTGTTCATACTCACCTGGCGCTGATATTTATAATCCTATACTTCATAGCGATCCCTACATTATGGAGCCTGGGATACAATGGCGCTCTGGTCAGTTGGACTCTGCCAGACATAGGCAGCATGTTCCTGGGCTTTTTGTTCAGCCTGCAATTGCTTGTCATCGCCGCAGTCAATCTGCCTTTGATGGCGATTATGGCGTTGGCCAATAGAAAAAATAAAATGATAGCCAGGCCGGCATAATTTTTGGTTTTAAAAAATTTCAAATTCTGAGATGACCTGAAATCATCTCGGGATTTTTGCGTTTGTTGTAATTTTGCATGCTATTTATGAGCTTGATGGTTATTTTATGGAAATCGATCACCTGGCTTTGAAATACCATGTAAGCATGCCAGGGAAGCACTGTTGATTATCTGTTTTAAAAAAATTATGCGTGGAATGCCAGACCGCAAACTGACGATTATTTTATTATGGTTCTCCCCAGATTAGTAGGGAAAAAATATTTAATCTGCGGTAACAAGCGCAGGTATTGCATGGACTACTGGGGGTGTTTTTAGCACGAATAAGTGCCGAATGAACGAATGACACGCAGTTTCTTTGGAAAATATAGCGAAAAAGCGCCCCGAAAAATTTGCGCGTAGCAATATGTAGGGTAAAAGTTGATGCCCCGGAATAGCGCTATTGATTGTTTCCCGCTTATCTGATGAGAACCTTTATTTATTAAGGTGTCTTGGGGGCGTTTCTCAAGGTAGGGTTTTGTCAAAGCGACTTACCGTGGGCCCTGTCTGGCCGATTGAATGAAATAACTGGCTGTTAAGGGATCGGGGTGCCGGTTTGTTCGATTTTGACTGAAGTTACCAGAATGGAATTACAGCCTTCATCCTGCCAGAAGTATGTAAATTTTCCTGTTGCATCGAAGATATCGATCCGGAAAATTTCTCGCCCACTGATGGTGACAAGATTCCAATCCCGCACTACCAAAAGCTGTTGATAAATTTCTTCGGTTTGCGGAACAATGTGCAATAAATTGATACTGCCCTGTGGTTTGGGTTCTGAAGAATCCCATTGATAATAGAATGCGTGGTTATAAACGCGAGTGGAGACGCGTGATGGTGATGAGAATTCGCCAGTGGTAATCAAAATATCATGCGTTGCAAAAGGAATCGGTTCGTCACGCCAGTTTGAAACATGCCGTACCACCCCATGAAAGACAGAAAATGGGATTTTTTCATATGCTATTTTCCATGATCGACCATCTTTGCGATCAATTACGCCGCTAAAATCCGGCGAAAAAGTGAGATCAGCGAATGGGGGTGCAGCCAACCCGAAAAAATCGGTATTGAGTGAATAGTAAAGAAACCCGCATAGGGATATGAAAACAAGCAAAAGCGTAAATCCCCACAAAGGCGACATCTGTAGAATGAATACAAGCGGCAAAGAAAGGATATCTCGAATTGATGGCCGAGATTGTTTTGTGCCAGGAGACGAATCGGGGTGATAGCTCAAATTTTTACCGGATTACTTCGGTTCTGTTAAGGAATTATGTTGTTTTCAGGATAATCACTAGCGGGTGACCTGATTTGTCATTGAGAATATCGGATCAGGCCTTCCCAATACGTTAAATATTTAGGTCGATCCTGTTGGATTCAATCATAACGCAATTTCGCCCTGCTTCCTTCGCTCGATGCAGGGCACGGTCGGTTCGCTCCAGGTAAAAATAGCACAAACTCATCACCACCGAAGTGCGCGAGCACATCAATTTCTCGGATAATCTTTTGGCAGGTTTTTGAAAATTTCAGAAAAATTTGAACTCCCATCGCATGGTCATAGGTGTCGTTGATATTTTTGAAGTGATCAATATCCATGATGGTAATTGACAAGGGATGCTTAAACCGGAGTGTGCGTTTTATTTCAAACGGTGCGAATTCCAGTAAGCGCCAGCGATTAAAAATACCGGTGAGTTCATTCGTCGTTGCGTGCTGTTGTAACTCTTCTTTAAGCGGAATCATCCCAATCGCGAGGTTGTTGCCAAATAATTTTGGCAATCCCCAAAGCCAGGATTGTTTTTTCGAGCGCTCACCAGCCAAGTCCGCCATGGGTTATGTCCAATTGGTATTGAATAAATAGGGCGATGAGCTGCATGAGCAGGGCGGTGCTATGAATATGAGCTAGGTGCGAATATCAATGTCCATGATAGCCTTTGGAAACTGGTCTCGTTGATGAAAGTCAATCTAGCTAAATAGAAGCTGCGGTTCTGTATAAATATTCTGACAATCCAGATGGGGTAGAAAAAAATGCAGAACCTTTCGGTTGGGATGAAATTTTCTGGTTCTGATGTTTTTTGTGGTCATTGCTTGCAGCCAGACATGGAGGTCGCAACCAGCAAATTGTGCAACCAATTTGAATGGTAAACGAATCCGTTCATTCTATGAGCTGGCGAAGAATAGGTCTTACTGATCTCA
>JAPLGT010000117.1:0-5109 GCA_026390035.1 Chloroflexota bacterium | reverse complement strand
CAAGACCACAGCTGCTTCGGCGGTTCTTGTGATCATGGCACGCACTGTCGGCGCAACCCGGGTCTGGTTGGCCTGCATGGCCATCATGGTTAGCGTGGCCGGGATGCGCGCCGTCATACTGGCCGCGGCATTTCCGCAGGGCAGGCAGATATTGGCTGCACTGCTGGCAGCTGGCGATGATGTGCCAGCGCCTGGCTGAACAGGTGTATTTGAGAGCACAAAAGCTGGGCTGGCTGGCGTACCCGGCGCAGCAGCCGTCAGCGAGGCTGTGGCCAGTCCAAGGGTTGCCTGAACCTGGGTAGCCGTAACTGTGCCAGCAGGCGCTGGCGGTGTGAGACTGGCCGTTGGAGAGGCTGTCAGAGCAGCTGGGCGCGTCTTGACCTCCGTGGAAGTCAGCGGAACAACTGCGGTCCGGATTGGCGCGGACTGCAGCCCGGCAGGCAGACACGATACCAGAAAAAAAGCGCCGACCATCAACAAGAATGATTTTCGCATTAAAAACTGAAACCTGCGCGGGTTACAAGTATCTGGCGGATTTCCACTTCAAGACCGGCCGCCCGGGATTCAAGCTGACTCAATTCACTCAAGAGCGGCAAACCAGCATTCTTGTTTGTCAGGTTATTAAGATTGATGCGCACATTCGTCCCGGCAGCCGTCAGGGCGGCACCCGCCAGGGCCGCACCTGAAGCGCCATCACTGATCGCGTTCAGATTACCGTCAGCCGCCACCAAGGCAGCCAGCTCAATCACCCGCACGGCCTTACGGGCAGCTTCCAACGGCACCAGCGCGGCAGTCATGGTAGCTTTTTCAATTTCCACAGCACGTTCCTGTTCCTGTTGAGCGCTGCCCCTGGGCAGCTTGAAGGCTGTCAAAATTGTTGCAAAAGCAGCAGCATCTTCGTCCACAGCCGCATTCAAGCTGGCACGCAAAGCCTCCGACTCTACCAAAATGGTTTTCATCTGCTCTTCCACCCCGGCATATTTCTTCCTGCCAATCGATAGACCCGCTACCATCGAAACCAGTGCCGCGCCCATTGCGCCCGCATATGCCGCCGCCGATCCGCCGCCGGGGGCCGGGACTGCCGCGGCTAACTGGTCAAGGAAGCTTGGCGCCTGTGGCGCTTGGGCAGCCGCGGAAGCCAGGCGGGTCTCGAGTACCTGATCCGGAGTAAACTGGTCAAGCTGGGTATACCAGGTAGCCGCGTCAATCAAAGCGTCCTGCGGGACCAATCCAACCATTTCAGTATGGTGCAGGCCCACTCCATAGCGCAGTGCCTCGCGCCGGATGGTTTCAACCACGCGCGCAATCGGCGTCTGACGATAGTCCGTCAGATTCATCGAAACCTGAGCGCGCCCATCCACCATGAAGCCGGCCGCTTTAACATATCGGAAGCCACCCGAGGACTGACGCACCGCCTTGGCGATGGACTTCGCAATGGAAACATCAGCGCTGGTCAGATAAACATTGAAAGCCACCAACGGCGCCCGCGCGCCGATCACAGTTGCGCCCGCGCTTCCCAGATGTGCCGGACCAAAATCCGGTTGGCGTTCGGGGTTAATTTCCACATCAGCTTTCAGACCTTCATACTGGCCCCTGCGAATAACTTCCAGGTTGGTACGCTCTGGACGGCTGGCGGCCTCCTCATATAAATACACCGGAATTCCAAGTTCCGCACCAACCTTTTGCCCCAGTCGCCGAGCCATTTCAACACAGTCAGCCATGCTAACACCCGCGATCGGCACGAAGGGCACAACATCTGTGGCGCCGATACGCGGATGCTCACCGGTGTGCGCGTTCATGTCGATCAATTCAGCAGCCTTTTGGACGGCACGAAAAGCCGCTTCTTCCACTGCAGCCGGAGAGCCGGCAAAGGTCAACACCGTACGGTTGTGGTCCATATCTGATGAGCGGTCCAGGATACTCACCCCGGGCACGGCCGCAGCGGCGAGCACAATCTGGTCCACCACTTCCGGCCGGCGCGCTTCAGAAAAGTTGGGTATGCATTCAACAATAGGGTTCATTTTTGTATTTTCCGTTTTGATAGATTCGAATTTAGCTCTAAAGGTTTGGATTCGAGATTCGTAAACCAGCCTATCCAATTTCTTCAGTAAATTGCAGGCGAATTATGCCACACTGCAGCTTTCTCGAAAGGGTTTTTAAGCATTGGAATCCAAAATTCTCGCCCAGCAGATGATTCATCGCCGAATTCCTACCCGAATACCCATAGCACCGCGCAACCCTTAGCCCTTGCCACCTGCTCTTGCCAGCCGGCTACAGAAGCGTTAGTCTTCCTTACGCACGGACGGCAAGCCATTCTCGCTCAAATCGTGGAAGACAGAACCGGCCTCGGTGTTGATCAAACCAGATTGGTTCAGCATAGTCGTATTTATTGGGTTGAGACTTTCAGAATGAATGGGAGCATACCGGTTCTCCATATCGATCATTTCACAGATTTTAGTTGAAATAATTCAGAAACGCGAGTCCGGAAACAGTCAATCTAACAATGCACATCCTTGTAGTGATGTTTATTAATGCCAACCCCATCCGGGATCTGCCTGGCCCCCGGTTCCAACCGGATTAGTGGCATAATAGTGAGGTCGTACCCTCACAACTGCACAAAGGAATAAGGCATGACCAGTACAGCCAGCCAGCCCACACCCATCCACAACCAACCCGTCAAACTTCTGCAAGACTTGATCCGTTTCAACACCACCAACCCACCTGGCAACGAAGCCGGGTGCATCGAATACATCAACGCCTTGCTTGGCGAAGCCGGCATCCCAACCAGCATCCTTGGCAAGACACCCTCACGAACCAATCTGATCGCACGGCTGAAAGGCAGCGGCACAGCCGCGCCTCTGCTGCTTTATGGTCACGTTGATGTCGTCACCACCGAAAACCAAACCTGGCAACACCCACCTTTTGCGGCTGAAATTGCAGACGGCTTCATCTGGGGTCGCGGCGCCCTCGATATGAAGAGCGGCGTAACCATGTTCCTGGCCGCCTTCTTGAAAGCCAAGGCTGATGGCGCCGAGCTGCCGGGAGATGTGATCTTCTGCGCCCTGGCTGATGAAGAAAGCGGCGGCAACTTTGGGGCACGTTTCTTGATTGAAGAACATGCCGAATTATTCAAGGATGTACGCTACGCTCTGGGTGAGTTCGGCGGGTTTAATATGAACATGGCAGGCAAACGCATCTACCCGGTCATGATTTCAGAAAAACAAACCTGTGGGATTAAAATGACCTTCCATGGCCGGGGCGGTCACGCTTCCATGCCGGTCCAGGGCGGTGCCATGGCAAAAGCCGCGCGCGCCTTGCACCTGCTCGACAGGTACAGGCTGCCATACCACCTGACCCCTCCCGCGCACCTGATGATTGATGGCATAGCGAATGCCATCGGCGGCATCCCGGGCCTGCTTCTGCGCCAGGCGGCCAACCCCTGGTTGGGCGATATCATCATCAAACTGCTTGGCAGCAGTGGCGAAGTTTTCCTGCCGTTGTTTCACAACACTGTCAGCCCAACCATCCTGCAAGCCAGCGAAAAAATCAACGTCATACCATCCGAGGTATCCATCGGAATGGATGGACGCCTGCTGCCCGGCTTCAGTCCGCATGTAATCGAGCAGGAACTACGCGCTTTGCTTGGCAGTGACTTCAAATTGGAAATCAGCGAATTTGATCCCGGGCCTGGCAAACCGGATATGGCGCTTTTTGGCTCTTTGAAGAAAACCCTCGAGACGCTCGATCCCAGCGGCGTGGCAATCCCCTTGCTGCTGAGTGCCGTAACCGATGCGCGTTTCTTTACCCGGCTCGGGATCCAAACCTACGGCTTTACCCCGCTTAAACTTCCGCAGGACTTCAATTTCATCAGTACGATCCACGCCGCAGATGTGCGCCTGCCAGTTGATGCGCTTGATTTTGGTGTGAAAGCCATCCACCAGGTCTTGCTGGCCAACAGGCCATAAGAACCACCGTACTGGCGGGTTCTGCGTTCAGGCCCTGCCGGCGTTTATATTTCATCCAAAAATACTATTTCGTAACACCCATCATGCGCGGGAACCAATACCAAAGCAAATCAGCCGCCATTTTTCCGCGTATTGAGGACGACTTATCCATCAACGACACGGGTGGATAATATCCGCGGCTGATGAAACCACCAACCCAATCACGTTGGTTGGTTGCTTGCAGCATTGCCTGGTACAGGTCCGCCTGACCTTTCAAGTCAAGCTCTGCTGAAGGCAAATCTGGGTTTGGACGAGCAAGAGCCAACCAATTCAGACAACCTGATCCTGCAGACGGTACACAGCCCATGGCAGCCCCTTTGGCGGATGGATAATTAATCGCAATGACTGCGCCTTTTTGTGCAGATAATAGAAATGGCACAATATCCTTATCCAACATCTCAACAGCTGCATTCGTCATTGCCTCCACATCCGCACTCGGGTTTACAGCCAGCGGGGCAGACCAGAGCAAGTAGAAGGCATAAAACTCGTCCATAAAAACTGGTGCTGGCAGCATTGGGCTGCCAGAATACGGATGTGCCCACAAGATCAGGCCTGGAAAATGCTGTCGTACCTCAGCCAGAATACTGCGCCAACGGCCTTCCGCATCTGCTGGAACATTCGATGGGCTCCCATCAACCAGCAGCCCCCCCGGAAGAGACGGTAAGACAGCTTCGCCGCCCAAAACCAACGCCTGTGAACCTGATTGTGCAGCCAGATCGGCATGATAAATGGCAAAAGCCCGGTAACGCTCGAACCAGGTGTTCCACCATTCTGGCGTTCGCGGTGCATTCTGCCAAAAATCGGCATTCGAAGGCGTCAAGCGCGGAGTCGCAAATATGGCAACATTAAGGTTCTGAGCCCGACCGTACTGGGCAGCTTGAATAACATCAGCCCACAACGGATCGAACCCTGGTATCGGGCTAAAAACCAGAGGCGCAGATAAACTGGCAGTCCAGCTGGGTGTCAGCACCACATAACTTGATCCCAATCCCTGAACGTTCTGCATCGCCTGCGGAACAAGTGTCGGCCAGGTCGGAGAATAATTCGGAGAAAACTCAACACCTGCCCAAAAAGCCGCCGGCCGAGCCTTGACAGGTACCGCAAT
>JAPLGT010000291.1:0-4219 GCA_026390035.1 Chloroflexota bacterium | reverse complement strand
GGGTCTGGATGGCAGCCGCAATGGCTTCATCCCAGGTCTGGTGTTCGGTCAGCACCACCGGTAGTTTGATCATTTCTTCGGCTTTGAGTTCTGCTGCCGAAACGCTGTGCAGGATGTTGCTGTTTTCGGCAGGCGTGGCCGTAAACTCGACGATACAACGCGCCTGGATGCGCTGCAGCACTTCAAAACTGAGTTGGGATGTGGAATTATGGGCTTCATCCACGATAACGAGTGGGCGATGGATGGCCAGCAGGTTGCGGAAGGAGAACTTAATACCGCCTTTTTCATTGCCTTCGTCTATGCGTTCCAATCCATCTATTGAGCCTGTGAAACCGATGAAATGCGATTCGAGCGCTTCGTGATGGGCGTAGACTTTGCGGCCTTCGGTGCTGTTGACTCGCAGGGTTTGCATCGTGCCAATCACAATCACGGTTTTGTCACGCAAGTCCTGTGGTCGGATCTGGGTGAAATCCGCAATATCCAGCACAAGCACCTGCGAACCAAAGACACTTTCGATGGCCTCGCGGTTGGGATGGCGCGGGTTGGTCATGGATGCCAGGGTTTGCTGTCGAATCGTATTGGTTGGCACCATCCAGACCACCAGGGGGTGATCCTGTTCCATAAAAGCGCTAGCCGCTGTATTGATCGTATAGGCTGCCAGCAAGGTCTTGCCGCCGCCTGTGGGCAGGCGTAGGCAGATGTAAGGCGCATCTTCCAGTTTCGGAATGGCCTGGTAGGGCCTGCCGGATGTGTTATGGGCGGCAGCGGTGCGCTGGATTTCAAAGGCCGCCGCAGGGTTGCTGTAGCGGGCGGCTTCAAGATATTCGCGCAGGACTTTGAGCGTTTCTTTCTGGTAGTTTTTCAAGGTCAGCATGGATTGTGTGCCTTTTTCTATTGTTCGGCCCATCGTTATGATACGATCCCTTCTGTCATTGCGAGCCGCGTTTTCCAGCGGCGCGGCAATCTCCATCAAGTCATGAGATTGCCGCGACCGGCAAGGAACAAAATCGCCGGTCTACTAATAGCATAATTGGCTTTGCCGATGCGAGAGGAGATTGCTTCAGTCGCGGAAAGCACGCTCCTTCGCAATGACAGCATCGATGTTATTTCTTCATCGAGTACCGCCCCGGCGGTTTGTACGAATCTCGCAATGACAGATCAGATAAAAAATTCTTCGAACAGATCATTCCATTCCGGATTCATTTCATTGATCAAATCGATTTTTTTCTGACGAGAGCCAGCCTTGATTTGTTTTTCTCGCATAATGGCGATATTGATGTCGTCACCTGCTTCATAATAAACCAATTTATGGATTTTGTACTTTTGGGTGAAAACTCCGCCTTTTCCGCTTTGATGTTCTAGAACCCTGCGCTGCAAATTGTTTGTGACGCCTGTGTAAAGTACCGTATTATAGGCATTGGTCATAATATAAACGTAATACTGCTTTTCTCGCATACGTTTCCTTTTGCCTGTCATTCCGAGCCGCCACACTTGAACTTCGGCGGCACGGCAATCTCCGGCCAGGCTGAGATTGCTTCACCCGGCATGGAGCAAGGGCGCCTGGTTCGCAATGACAGTTAACGGGCTTTGATGTCGTAGGGGATGTGCTTGAAAGTGATGTTCATTTCGTGCAAAATGGCTTCATCAAGAGTGGAATACTCGCCGTAAATCACCCTGGGGCCGGTGTGGGGCGGCAAGCCTTCCAGCACACGGCTGGTAAGCACATTGCCCTCTTCGGGGCGCCTATCGCCCAGGATGCCGTTGTAAAGCAAATAAATGGCGCTTTCATGGTGGATGCCCAGTAGTGATGTCTTTGCGAAGGAGCGTTCTCCAGCGACTGAAGCAATCTCGTCTCCAGTCTGCTGTATTGCTTCTGGCAGGGGAGTCTTGGTTTCCACAAACCAGACATGCGCCGCCAATTCTTTGAAGCGCACTGCCGGGTTGATATTCCCGAACTCGTCAAAAACGGTTTCTCCCAGGCGGTAAAAGCGGAAACCGCCGCCACCCAGCCAGTTGACATCCTTGCTTATCCCGCCTTGTTCGCCTTCGATCACTTTTTGTAAGCGCGGGACACAGTGCGTGACGGCATGCGCACCCATCTCGATCCCGATGTAGCGCCTCCCCATTTTTTGAGCCACTGCAGCAGTTGTGCCTGATCCAAGGAACGAGTCAAGAACCAAATCGCCAGGATTAGTTGCGATGTTGAAAATCCGCTTTATTAGGCGTTCCGGTTTGGGAGTATCAAACACATCGAGAGCGCCAAATAAATGTATCATTTCTTTTTTAGCCTCGTCTGTATGACCAACCTCTTCGTGTGGCCACCAATTATGCGGAGTCATTCCATCAGGAACATCAGACAAAAACAGTTTTAATGCTGGAACAGAGTTTTTCCCGTCACGCCCCCACCATATTCTATTCCCATCAACGTGTTGACGGTGAGTTTCAGGTTCATATTTCCAAGCCTTCTTCGTGTTTTTGATTACTTCGCCTGTATTTGGATTTTTGATGTCATAACAAAGATTAGGTCTTTTTTCTGGAGTTGCTTGGTTTAAGTAATCTACTGCCTTCCAGGGCCCTCTCGGATCGTTGTCAGGGTTAGTGTAACGCGCTTTTGATTCATCTGTTCTTGTCAAAAGGTTATTTTTAAAACTGTCACTTTTAGAGTAGACAAGTATGAAATCGCATATAGTCGCTATTCCTTTGTAATTATTACTTACACTGTATTTTCTTTGCCATGTGACATTTGTTCTAAAGTTCTGTCTTCCAAAAACTTCATCCATCACCGCTTTCAAGTAATGCCCCTCATTATCATCAATCGATACCCAAATACTGCCATCCTCGGACAGCAGGTCGCGCAGTAGTTCGAGGCGCGGGTACATCATGCTCAACCAGGTAGAATGTTCAAGGTTGTCATCGTAATGTTCAAAAGCGCTTTGGGTGTTATAGGGTGGATCGATGTATATGCACTTGACCTGCCCGGCATAATACGGCAGCAAGGCTTTGAGAGCCTCAAGGTTGTCACCCTGGATCAGCATGTTGCCGGTGTCTGCTGCGCCATGAGAAAGCCCTGCATCGGCTTCGAGCAGGCGGTAGGGAATGTGGGCCGAAGTTTTACGCGCTTCGTCGTCGTTGAGCCAGGTCAGTGATGGCATGAAAAGTACCTTATGGGTTGAACGTGATGTTTAATTCTACAACAGAAACCGTCAGGGATTTTTTATTTATCGAAATAAAATGATCGAACTCCGCTTTTCTTTCCTGCATGATAAAGATCAGGCCAATATCCCGCCAATGGAATTACAAGCGGAAAGACGAGTGCCACGCGTGCCCGCAGCTTGACGCTCTTAGCCCCGCACTTGTACTCCTGCACGCAGGGGATGCCACCTGACATGGCTAAATTAGGCCTTCTTTTGCTGGAATTCAGCGTAGGCCTGCATATAGCGTTCAATAATTTGGTTTATCTTTTTTCTTACTTCAATGGGTTCAGCAATTGTTTTGAAACTTTCTTTTGTACCACCTGTTCCGGTTACGGTGTGAGGTAATTTTACTCTATGAATTCACGATCAGGATATAACAGAATTGTAACCTTTCCGACTTCGAATGCTGGCGAGAGGTTTTATGGGCGAACAAGGGCATTTACCGGCGGGTAAAAATTCAGGCTAAGTTTTCCCCATCATTAATAGGTTTTATTCAGTGGTTGTTCAGGCTTGAGATTGTTATTCAGCGCCCAGCCTGCTTCTCGACATTGGGAAGGGGCAGAAAGTGGTCTTTTATTTGGAGTTTTATGCCCGTTTTTGGTGTAAAATTCCAGTGGACTGAGCTTGTGAAGTATGCAGTCATCCATGCTGTGCGGGTCGTTTTGTTTGACGGAACGATCGCTGCAGATGGTGTTTCAGGGTGTCTACGTTTTGGTCGTAATAATGTTGGCAGGTTTAGAAGTGGCTTTGCCATTTGGCCATATCGGTTCTTTGGTTCAAGGAGATGATAGTTTGAAAAACCTTAAGCAAGTTCGCTTTTTATTGATCAGCCTGCTGCTGCTTTTTGCCATGTTCCTGGCCGCCTGCGGCGATGAGCCTGCCTCAGATCAAGCGCCTGAGCAGCAGGCCCCGCTATCTGATTCCGACGAGGTGCCTGCTGCAGAAGCGACTGCCTCTGACCAGGCGGGTGCGCCTGCCCCGGCTGGGGCTGTGGATACCGGCTTTCGTCCACAGGAGCATGGGTT
>JAPLGT010000338.1:0-4210 GCA_026390035.1 Chloroflexota bacterium | reverse complement strand
GGCCGGGACGGGCTGAATTACATCATATATTTTATCGACATATGGGCCCAAAAGCCTGTTTATCAATTACTAATGTTAAGAAGAACTCCAATGGCTCCTGTTTTGTACGGAGGTTCCTTGACTTTGTGGGGAAGCGTTGTTACAGAAATATTATCAGCGGTCTTTTATTGCATTTCAATTATTTTGCTTTACAGGCTGGCAAGTCATTTTGGAACAAAAACCGGTATGGCTGTAGCGTTATTGGTAAATTTCTACCCAGCTTATGGTTCACTATATCATGTGGTTGCTTCTGAACCTCCGGCGACTTTTTTTCTCATAGTTATTTGCGTCCTTTTTTTCGACGCGATCGATACGCCAAGAATTTATAAATTTGTTCTTTTGGGGGTAGGCTGTGTTTTGGCAACCTTGTCACGGCCAGATAGCGTAGTACTACTAGGCTTGGCAGTTGGACCATTTCTCTTTGCCACTTCAACTCTCCGAGATAAACTTCGATTTTCAATAATTTTTCTAACTGTGGCCATCTCCCTTCTTTTATGTTGGTCAACTTACAATTATTTAAGGTACGATGATTTCACCCTGGCCCGTGGCGAAAAATCCGAGATACCATTAGAACGCGCATTTACTTTCGCACATATCGTCAAAGCTGAGAATGGACCGGCCTCGGCAGATCTGGCAAAACTGGTTTCAACACAATTGCTTGACAAAGAACCTTACCTTTCTTATCATATTAATTCTGAAATATTTTTTTCGCAGGGAACACAAAGAATGTTCTCTGACCTAATACCACTATCCGACCGATATTATGGTTGGGATTCTGACTATAATCGCCTTCGTGAAGTAGGTATCGAAGCGATCAAAGCCCATCCCGTGGCTTTTTTCTGGGGCTATATGAAATCATGCGTCGGCATGTTAATCTATAATCCCACTTGGCCAGTCGCTACACGCCAAAACTTGAATCATCCGGTGGTTCTCAAAAATGCTCAGAATTTGCCTATACCAACCGAAGGTGAATTAATACCTCGATCGTATACTTGGTGGAATAGTACATCCCCCGATGAAAGAGCACAACCTCTTCCAAATTCAATAGAATTAAGATTTATAAATCCAGAATATCAAATCCAAGTGGATGAGTTTACTCGCAAATTAATCCCATACCAAGCCATGCTGCCTAATCGGGATGGAACTACCTGGATTGCAGATTTTCTTAACCAGCTTACTTTGTTTTATCCACCTCCGATTTTTTGGTTGACCATTGGGCTTGTAGGCCTTTTTTACAAACCCTTACGATATAAATATATGTTGTTTTTAATTATCGGAATCTCCGCAATCATGATTTTTTATCCAATACTTGGGATAGGCGCCCAATTCATGATGCGCACTCGTTTTGATCCGTATATTATATTATTTGGATCTTCTGGAATAAGTGAAATATTAGGTTCTCTTTATTCATGGCAAAAGAAAATCATACTCGAGCATTCAGCCTAATGGACCATTTATTTATTGCTCAAATAAACGGTTATGCGTGTCAAGCAAATTGCAAAAAATTACATGGGGTAACAACCAATAGGTCTTGTATTCTTTTGTCGCTAGTCCCTACCTTTCGATTATCAGGTAAATCAAAATATTATTATCTTGAAACAGTTTGAAAACAAAATATTAATACACTTCACTAATATTTTCCAGGAACTATGAAAAAATATTTTCGCTCGTTTATGACTGTGTTTCGGCCCGACAAAAAAATATACTGGCCCATTCTGGCACTTTATTGCACAATTAACATGGTGGTCTTATTCAATTCTGTGTTTCACAATCCTTTCGTAGCATACGACGTGGATGGGCATATCAATTATGTCAATACACTTTCTCAAGGGCGTTTGCCAGAGCGGGACACCAACCACGAATTTTTTTCCCCACCGCTTACGTACATTATTCCTGCCTTCTTGAAATCAATCGGGTTAAATCTTAGAGACGCTGTCAGGGCAGGGCTATTTGTCAATTTTTTCGCTTCATTGGGAATTACTTACCTCACATTGAAATTGATTCGAAGACTAGCCCCTGAAAACGCAAGGATTCAATTATTAGGGCTGCTCATTTTGGGAATGCTGCCTGCATACTATAAAACACTTGCATTTTTGCGTGGCGAGCCACTGGTAACTCTCTTTACCCTTTTGATTATAGAATTGTCGATAATCATTTTTGCGGAAAAAAAATTCAATCATCAAAATATCATCGCCCTTGGAATTACCCTCGGCCTGAGTATTCTTTCCAGGCAATGGGCGTTTTTTATTTTCCCTGCACTTATCGTAATTGCTTTTTCAGTGGCAGTGCGCGATAAAGAAAACAGAATTCACATATTCAATGCCCTGGCGATCTCCATAATGATTGCTTATGTTATTGGGGCATGGTTTTACATCGGTTTATTGTTTAAATATCAGACTGTAACCGCTTTTAATCGTGGAGCAATCGGTGTTGAATATTTAAGTTCCTCTTTTTTTACTGATATCGGCGATGAGTCCCTTTTTACGGACCCAGTAAGACCCTCGTTTTCTGATCAATTTTGGCCGATCATGCACTCCGAAATATGGGGAGATTACTGGGGTTATTTCACGATTTATGCCAAGAATAAAAACACGGGTGAATACATACTGGGTTGGCAACTGACAGATCTAACCCGACCGTTGAATAAAATTCAGACTAACAAATTCACTTTCAACCGGTATCTAGGCCAGGTTAATGCCATCTCACTATTTCCAAGTTTCTTGTTACTCGCTGGAGTTTTTTATGGACTGGTTCAAATTTTCAAGATTTTTAGATTCACGCCCGATACAAATAATTTCGCACGAGGCATTATCGCACTAATTGTCTTTTTCACACTGGCGGGGTACACCTGGTTCATGATCCAATATCCAGCATACGGCAAAGGCGATACAACGAAAGCATCTTATATTCTAAATATTTTCCCTTTAGTTGGTTTATTAGTAGCATCAATGTTTCAACAAATTTCCACCAGGTTGAGAATTAACATCTGGCCAATCATATTGATCCTTATCTTGATAATGTTGTTCGACAGCCGCGCTATGGTAACAAACATCGTATACTTTCCCTGGTAATTTTGGCAAAAAATGAGCGGAATTTTTCTAAATCTTCGGCAATTAACCCGGATCGATCATCGTACGGATTAGACTATTAGGTTCAGGATAAATAACGGGTCCTTACACAATTATGTTTTTGAAAATCAACCAATTACAAACGAAACAAAAATTATGGATAATAACCTGCCTGGTTGGGGTAGTTTCTTTTGTCATCGCTTCGAGTACCCTCAGGGGATTTCTTCAGGGTGACGACGAAGCACTCTTTATGACCCGCGCCAGTCAAATTCTAGTCGAGCTGCACATCAGAGATATACACGATGTTGGTATTCTTCTTGTTCATCATGATCACCCACCTTTTCCAATTTTGATTTTGGCAGTTTCTATCGCAACTTTGGGATTCAATATCATTGCACTCCGACTACCGAATGTGCTACTTTGGGTCGCATCAACCATGGTGGCAACCAGGGTTGGTTGGCGAGTAGGTGGACTACAAATCGGAGCACTCTCAGGGATTTTTTTGGCAATCAGCGGCATCTACGATATTGAAACACTTGGCTTTGGCATGAGTGTTGAAGTTTTATCAGTCCTACTTTTTATTAATACACTTTTAGACCAATTTGAATGGAATCTCGAAACACCAATTTCACAAAAAAAGTATGCATTAGGAGCCGGATTTCTTGCCCTTGGATATTTATTCTACACATCCACAACTCCAATAATAGGTGTTTATCATCTCTTATTTGCAATTAAAGCCTACAAAGCCAATCCAAAATTTGAAACCATAAAAAGATATATATATTCTACACTCCCCTTTATTGCTTTTTATGTACTTTATAACCTGATATTTTTAGGAATTCCAGCCTATGAAATGGTTACACAGGGGATTGCACCATACGGACAGCTTGCTCAAAACCTGGGAAGGGCCAGTTCGCCATTAAACTATACTTCACTCCTATTTAATCTAAAGGTAATGAACTGCAATACCTTCGCCAATTATGTACTTTCGAAAGGTTGAAGAGCCGGGTGAATAGCGCCCAAACGGGCAATTTGCTGAAATATCTCGGCTAATAAAATGGCATCAGGTTTTTCCGGAAGCATTTTTATTGTTTCGGTTGCAT
>JAPLGT010000182.1:0-6400 GCA_026390035.1 Chloroflexota bacterium | reverse complement strand
CAGCGTATTCGTCAGCATCGTGATCGCTTCAGGTTACATACCCGTTCAGCAAAACAATCCAGCCATCAACTTTCCAAACTAGAGCAACGCTGGGCCAACCTCTGGCCCAATCCCAGATAGCAAGTTATGCGGTATTGCGTAAATACATTCAGGAAGAAATAATCCGGGTGGAACACAAAGTTGGCATTGGTTTTTAAATCGTAAATGGTAATTTGATAGCGAAGGCCAAATTCTAGCGGTGATTCAAAACGAGCCCAGTTATACCAACCGATCAGGAAGGCTCCAATAAGCATCGGAACAAAAAGAGGTAGCAGCCTGCGAATAATACCTTTCCAGTCGGTCAGCTTGTAAATCATGTTTGTATACCAAAACATAATAATCAGAACGAAAAAAATGACAGAAAATGCGTTGACCGCCCTTGAGGCTACTGAGCAAACCCAGAAAAGCCCGGCAAGGAAAAGCTTAATATCCAGATGGTGGGGTTCTTTTTCGAAAATAGACAACACAAACAGGTAGCCGCCCATCAGAAAAAATTGACCTGCCACTATGGCTGTTGAATAAACATAAGGGGTACTGCTAAACCAGACAACAGGGGTTATGAGCCCAATAATTAAAATACAGGCGATTAGATTTGATATAGGTACGCCTGGGAAAAATTTTCCCCGTAATTTTACGATGATCAGCGAGTTCACGACCAGTAAGCCTGCGGAAAAGATAAATACCAGGTAGTTATCTGCTATTTTTTGTTTAAAAATGGTTTGAAGTGGGATTGCCACGAGAGCTGGAACTGGACCCCAGTATAAATATAATCTGTCCTTGTAAAGAGACATATCCCAAATTTCAGTATCAAAAGATTTTAGGTTGGCAAGGTTATTTTGTTCAAAAGCCTGGATCAGAGCATTCCCTGGTTTTCTTTCAACATAGAGATTGCCTTTGGTAAATGCATCTGCAAGTTGAGTGTAATAATGAGTAGTACGATTCCATGTTGTTAAGTTTCCATAGGTGATAAACCACACATAGATCACAAAAATGATCAGCCACACGTGAGATATTGCGAAATAGATTTTTAGTTTATTTGATTTGATTATTAAACTAAAGACATTCTTTCCATTACTGCTCATCAGAAAAGTCGAGATTGAAAGCAAAAAAATGCTGATAACAACACACAACGCAATTACGCGAAATTTCCCCCAAGAATTGTTCGGGTCAAGACCCATCAGCGGAGCAAAAATTACGAAAAAAGCACCAATAATACTGTCTGTGAGCAATAATAATGGTATGGTTTTATTTGACATCTTAATCGCTAAATCACTGATTGAATGGGTTTGGCGAAATTTAAAATGTGTTCGCATTTTGGATTTTTTGGGATGGAACAGTGACTGTCAAAGCCAGATAGCCATACGCAATTGAGGTATAGGGATTTTATTTTCATTATTAAAAAATAATTTTACCATTGATTGGTTCCTGCATTACGGTCGGTCAGTTCAGGGTGCTGCACGCAAATGATGTCAAATAAGTGGAACCCCGGTAGGATAAGGTCTGCGAAAACAAAATCCACCGGAGGTTCCAAGTGAAATATAACACCGAAGTAATAAACGAAACAGCGTTCATGTTGGCAGAAATGTTGTTATCTGCAGTGCTATCCCAGCAGAAAAATGAAAATGGGACAGTCAAAATAGCGAAAAATAAAACTGCACCACGCGAGTTATTGGCAGGGCGCATTTCGCGCTGCTTTTCAAAGAAACTGCGTATCATTCGTCCATTCGGCGCTTATGCGTGATAAAAACACCCGCAAGAACCTCTCAAATTACTGCGCTTGTTACGCACAAGCCACCGGGACGGAAGCCTGGATGGGTTTATTTTCCCCGCTAACCTGGGGAGAACCTAATTATTTAGCGCTGCGGGCAGGCTGCAGGCAGTGCATAACGAGGAGAGTGGGCAGGATTGGTAATCTCAGGATAAAATACTCTTATGAGTGAGAGTATCTGGAATGATTTGATCGCGGGGCTGCCCGAGGCACATTTGCTGCAGTCTTTTGAATGGAGCCAGGTGAAGGCACGCTTTGGTTGGCAGCCGTTGTACCTGGTCTGGATGCGTGGGGCCCAGGCTGTGCGCGTGGTGGAAGATGCGGGCGCGTTGGCTGGCTTGGACCAGGGCGAGCTGCTGGCGGCAGCCCTGGTCTTAAGGAAGAAGGTCCTGAGCCGGGGCTTTACGGCACGCTTGTGCATCCTGTACTGTCCAAAGGGTCCTTTGCTGGATTGGGGAGATGCCTCACTGCGCGCCAGGGTGCTGGATGATCTGCAGGTATTTGCGCGCCGGCAGGCTGCGATTTTCTTGAAATTTGACCCGGATGTGGTGCTGGGACGCGGTGTGCCTGGCACGGAAAGTGATCAGCCGGACCCGGCTGGCAAGGTCATCGAAGGCGAGCTTTCGGCACGCGGCTGGCGCTATTCGCAGGAGCAGATCCAATTTCAGAATACGGTATTGGTGGATGTGTCGGTTTCGGATGAAGACCTGTTGGGGCGCATGAAACAAAAGACACGCTACAACGTGCGCTTGGGACCCAAAAAAGGTCTTACGCTGCGCTTCGCCGAAGAGCAAGATTGGCCCATGCTGTATCGCATGTATGCCGAGACCTCTGTGCGGGATGGTTTTGTGATCCGCGACCAGGCCTATTACCAGGCGGTCTGGAAGATTTTCGAGCGATGCTCGGCGGCGTTGATCGCGGAAGCCGAAGGCGAGGCGGTGGCGGCAGTGTATCTGTTCCATTTTGCCGGGCGGGCTTACTATATTTACGGGATGTCTCGCGAGGCGCAGCGTGAAAAGATGCCGAATTACATGCTGCAGTTCGAGGCTATGCGCTGGGCCAGGGAACGCGGCTGCCAGGTCTATGATCTGTGGGGTGCGCCGGAAGTCTTCGACGAAAGCGATTCACTCTGGGGCGTTTTTCGCTTCAAAGAAGGGTTGGGCGGCCAGGTGCGCCGGACGATGGGAGCCTGGGATTACGCGCCCAACCGCCTGTGGTACCTGGTTTATACGCAGTTGATGCCCAGGGTCCTGAATTTCATGCGTTCACGCGGCAGGCAGCGCACACAGCAAAACCTGGATACTTAAGCTGGCCCACAGCTGCTGAGGTCTCAGCTTGATGCGGAAATGAGGCGCGCTTATGGCAGGGCCGCTGCCAGAGTTACCAGGAAGTTTGGCCCCGCTTGCCGAAGCACGGTTTATAATTTGTGAGCTGAGAAAATTGGGCAGGGTCTGTTTTATTGCCGTTCTACAACCTATCAGGTGGTGATCAATGTTCCCCACCGAGTTGATCAGAGTTCAGATTTTTTAGCTGGCTGAGACCAGAATAGGAGCGATCAGATGAATTCGATTCCGCGTTTACGCTTTGCACATTTACCGACACCGTTAGAAGAAATGCCGAGGCTTTCGGCTGCGCTGGGCGGGCCGCGCCTGTTCATTAAACGTGATGACCAGACCGGGTTGGCTTTTGGCGGTAACAAGACCCGCAAGCTGGAGTTCCTGGTGGCTGAAGCGCAGGAGCAGGGGGCCAGGATGTTGATCTCAGCCGGAGCGATGCAGTCGAATCACTGCCGGCAGACCGCGGCGGCAGCTGCCAAATTTGGGATGGAGTGCATCCTGGTGTTAAATGGCCAACACCCCGAGCAGCCCTCAGCCAACCTGTTGTTGGATTATTTATTCAACGCGGATATTGTTTGGGTGGAAGATCGCAAGGATCGCGATGCTGTCTTGCAGCATACTTATGAAACCGCCCTGGCAGGTGGAAACCAACCTTACCTGGTGCCATACGGCGGCTCCAGCCCAACCGGGGCCCTGGGCTATGCTTTCGCGGTGGAAGAGTTGATGCAGCAGGGACTGAAACCAGATTGGATCATTTTTGGGACTTCTTCAGGGGGCACGCACGCCGGCTTGACCCTGGGAGCGTGCTTGTTTAATTGCCAGGCCAAAATCCTCGGAATCAGTATTGATGAGCCGGTGCGGGTATTGAAGGCGAATGTGTCGGCCCTGGCGAGTGCGGCCAGCGAGAAATTCGGCGCGCGTATCGAATTCAGCGGCGAGGATGTGCTGGCGAATGATGATTATTGCCAGGCCGGCTACGGCGTTTTTGGTGATCAGGAACGCGAGGCGGTCTGCCTTTTTGCGGGCAAAGAGGGCATTTTACTGGATCCAGTTTATACGGGCCGGGCGGCGGCAGGCATGATCGATCTGATCCACCGCGGCGTCTTTCAGAAGAATGAGACGGTTTTGTTCTGGAATACGGGTGGTCAGCCGGCGTTGTTTGCCGAAAAGTACCAGGCAGATGTGGTCGGCTGCTAGGCCTACCCAGCCTGGGTGCGCGGGCTCTCACGTTATATTTACTCACAAGCTCTGCGCTTTGGCACTGCCTTGTACCGGGACAAAGCGGTTTTTGAAGCAAAGCTTTGATTAACATTCACCGCGCAGCAAAAATCTGCATGGCGAAAAGCAAAACTGAGAAAGCCGTGAGCAAAGACCCTTTTGCGGAGTGCCAACAAGCGAGTCTTTAAAACAAATCGGGACGCATAATCTGCGTCCCGATTTGTTATCCATGGCGGAGAGGGTGGGATTTGAACCCACGGTGGCCCAGGGGACCACAACGGTGTTCGAGACCGTCCCATTCAACCACTCTGGCACCTCTCCAATAAAACAGTGTGGCGGGCGGATTATACCGCTTTTTTGGAGATTCGGGATGTTTAAATCTCGGCTGTGTAACCCTGGTGGGGGTAGATCACATTCTGCATGCCGCCAGCCTCAATTTTGGCCTTGAGCGGCAGGGCTCCGCGCGGCTCGCCATGCACAAGGAAGACCTTTTGAGCACTTTTCTTGACCCCCAGCGCATATTCTGAGAGCAGGTCTTGCCCGGCGTGGGCTGAAAGCCCGCCAATGGTGGCTATTTCGGCGCGAACTTCATAGGTCTCGCCAAAGATCCTGACACGATCTTCGCGGTCGGCCAGCCGGCGTCCGAGGGTATTGGGTGCCTGCCAGGAAACGATCATGATGGTATTCTTGGGGTTCTCGATATTCCAGCGGATATGATAGACAATCCGTCCAACTTCGGCCATACCCGAGGCTGAAATGATGATCATCGGGTCCTTGCGTTGGTTGAGGGCCTTGGATTCTTCCAGGCTGTGGACGTAGGTCAGGTTGTGGAATTCAAGCGCGGGATGCCCGCTGTTGATTTGGGCATTGGTTTCAGCATCGAAACATTCGGCATGTTTTTTAAAGATATCGGTGGCGTTGACTGCCAGCGGACTGTCGACATAAACGGGCACACTTGGCAGGCTGCCTTCGGCATGCATGCGGTTGAGATTGTAGACCAGTTCCTGGGTGCGGCCCACTGCAAAAGCCGGGATGATGACCTTGCCGCCGCGCTTCAGAGTCCGCAGGATGACCGTGCGCATTTCCTGGTAGGCTGCCTCGGGGTCGCGGTGCGGCTTATCGCCATACGTGCTTTCCATCACCAGAATATCGGTCTCGGTCGGTAGGACCGGATCCATCAGCAGAGGCAAATCGCGCCGTCCGATATCACCGGAAAACCACAAGCGCAGTTTGCGGTTCTGTTCCTGTACTTCCAGCTCGATTGCGGCCGAGCCCAGGATATGCCCGGCTTCGATGAAGCGCGCGCTGACACCATTGCCCGGGAAGAAGCGCGTTTCCAAGTTTGTCGGTGAGAAGAAGGGGATAACTTCGGCGGCGTCCAACTGGGTATAGAGTGGGTCAACGGGGGGCTCGCCGCGCCGGGCGCGGTAGATGTTGGTGGATTGGGCCTGTCGTTCCTGGACGTGACCGGAATCCAGCAGCATGATGCGCCCCAGGTGCACCGTGGCGGGGGTGGCATAGATCCGGCCCTGAAAGCCGTGTTTGACCAGGTGCGGCAGGTTGCCGGAATGATCGATGTGAGCGTGAGAGAGGATGACGGCATCGATTTCGCGAGGGTCAAAAGGAAAGTTGCGGTTATGCTCGAAGGATTCCTGCCGGATACCCTGGAAAAGACCGCATTCCAACAGAATCTTGCTGCCGTTGATGTCGATCAGATGCATCGAGCCTGTCACGGTTTGAGCTGCGCCAAGAAAGTGGATGAGCATAGGGTTCCTCCGGGGGGGTGCGACTGCTGATTGGTTGCTTGTATGGGTGGCGGGGCAGTCTGAATAGGAAAAAACAAACTCTATCTATACTATACAACGCATTCGGGGTTTGGGCAACGACGCGCAAGCGGGGGATTTCGTAGCAGTACGAAGACACCTGTACGCCCACCAGAAGGCTTCTGCTGGGTTTGGCGATTTCGTCAACCCCAACCCGGGATGAATAAGAGCATCAGTTGGCGATAAGCGCCATTCTAAGCCGCTGCGTATAATCT
>JAPLGT010000053.1:0-66292 GCA_026390035.1 Chloroflexota bacterium | reverse complement strand
TCGGCAAATTCAACCTGTGCCCAATTAGTTTCATCTATTTCTTCGTCAGTTTTCAAGTTTTATGTTTTCCTGTTCCTGTTGGAGTGATTAGAACAGTCTATCGCATTTTCAACTTCTTGCAAACTTGTGGGTAATAGATAGGTTGTTATGACATCCGTGGTTTGTTCTTTTGAGCGTAGACAGCCAGCTGGCTGCGGTTTTGAAAATTAAGTTTGCGAAGAATGTTCGAAATGTGTACCCGCACAGTTGCCTCGCTCAGCACCAACGTTTTTGCGATCTCAGTATTGCCGTGGCCATCGCCAATCAGGTTGAGAACTTCATTTTCTCGGGACGTAAGCGGGACCGTAATTTCTTTTTCGCTCTGTAGGGCGCGTGCCAGTTTTTCACCGATTTCGGGCGGAATAAACCTGCGACCTTGTGAAACTTCGCGTAGGCCGAATAAGATGCGCTCGCGGGATGAATCTTTGAGCATATACCCTGATGCTCCGGCACGAATTGCCGCAATGACTTTTTCATCTTCGTTTGAACTTGTGATCGTCAAGATTTTTATGTTCGGGTGTAAGCGTATAATTTCCGCTGTGGCATCAATCCCATCCATCACTGGCATATACAAGTCCATCATAATAACATCGGGCTTTAATTTGGCTGCCATTTCGATGGCATGGCTGCCGTTGACAGCTTCTCCAACGATCTCGAAATCAGTTTCGATTTCGATGGCCTCATGCAAAGCTGCGCGCATTAGAGGGTGGTCGTCAACGATGAGAATACGGATTTTATCCATTGGTAAATTCCTTATCGATTATATTGGGTGTAGCATTTTCAATGTTCATTATTCTAACCCGGATCGAAGTCCCCGTGGAAGGGGATGTGGCAATTTCCAGATTGGCTCCAAGATGTTCGCAGTGTTCGGCCATCCTAATGAAGCCCATGCCACCGGGTGGCACTGTTGCAAGGTCAAACCCCAGCCCATTATCCCGGATCTCCATCAGCAGGCGGTCTTCACCATTGCTAAATCGAATGCTTACATGCGAGGCGCGTGCATGTTTGAGCGAATTATTAAGAGCCTCTATGGCCAGCGGATACAGGTTGATTTCCCAAGCTTTTGGCCAGTATGTGCCTGGTTCAACTTCCAGCTCTGCCTGGATGCCCCCACGGTGTTCGACCGAATCCAGCCGGTTGTTTAGCAGATCAACCAGATGGGCATCGTCCAGGGGCACCAATCGTAATTCGAATAGTAAAAGCCGCATTTCTCTGAGAGCCTGGCGCGCGCCGGTATCCAGGCCTTTCAGGATCCTTTTTAAACGAACAGGATCAAGGGTTTCTTCCATGGCGGTCTGTGATGAAAGTACCAGGCTGTGGAGCGATTGGGTCACCGAATCATGCAAATTTCTGGCCAGGCGATGTCTTTCCTGCAGGGTGGCTGCGTTTGCGCTGGTTTGGCGTAAGCGGGCGTTTTCGACGATCAGTCCCAATCCATCGCCCATGGCACCAAACAGGGCAATATCATCTACTGCGAAACGGTAACCTGCCTCCCAGTAAGCAGCCAGAACCCCCATCGGATGACCCTGGACGATGACCCATTTGAAAAGGGCCGCATCGTTATCTTTCTGTATTAGTTCGGGAGGCAAGCCGCTGGCCTGCTGTGTCGAGAGCTCTGCGCACACATCTGGGGTGAGAGGCAGCCAATCCGAGCTAATCGGCGTGGCCCCTATGTTTTTGCCATTGCCACTGCTGGCCTCCAGCACTAAACTCTGGTCGTGAGTAATGCGAAAAAAAACAACAGACTGGCTACATAGCAGAGCGGCGAGTTTGACTAGTGAGGTTTGGATCAGCTGATATTGGTCAGACATCTGCCCACTGACCAGGATCAGGTCATAAACGCCTGTAAGCTTGGAACTCTGGGCGGCCAGCTGCATGGAAAGAAAATTCTGCGATTCGCGTAATTCCTGCTCCAAATGCTCACGTTTGATGATCTCTAGCTTTAAATTTTCAACTGAAAGTTTCAGACCGCTGGTCGTTTCGTTGACAGTGAAGCGAAAGTCCTCCATGACTGCCCAGTCGATTATTAAGGCAGTAAGTGAGTATCCGAAAGGAAAAGCGAGCAGACTGGAAAATTGATCTGGTATGAGTGCAAAGGTTAGAAAAGTGAAGAAGGGGGCGGCCAGGGCTGTTGTGATGAATAGGGCGGTTTGTCGTTCACGTCTCTTGGAAGTGAAAGATTTATAACAAAGTAGGATGAAGGATAATGTAAGTAATTCTGTGAAGAAAACGGTTGCGATTGCCCCAATCGGACCATGGGTAAAGTAGATCACATTGCTTCCTGGCGGCCCAGGTGTATAGCCTGACCAGTACAGGCGATGCAGCGGGTTTGTCAGGCCGACGATTGCAGCGATTGCAGAAAAAATCCACAAAGACCAGCGCCACCAGCCCCGAAACCAGGGCCATATGTCAAAAAAGTCTAATACGAAAAATAGCAATAAAACATAAATGATCCCCCCTAAACTATCTTCGATGGAAATCATGATTTGCTTGTAAACCGGTTCAATGATGGCCATTTCGATGAACCAGCCGGCCAGGCTTACCCCATTCAAAAACACTACCAGCGAAATTGTGGCAATACCCTTGTGGATATGGCGGCGGCGCCAATTGATCACTGCCGTAATCAGATTGATCAGTGCAGCTAAAAGATACATCAAGGCGATTGGGGTAATTTGCCAGGTCATATTGATTTTCTCTTCATATCCAATGCCATAAACATCGATGTATCAGCCCCTCATTGTGGACGAAACCGAATTTCGGATAGTTTTTCAAGAACAATTTTATATTAATAATTAATGTTTTGGGGAAAGTTCTTGGAGATCTGAATCCTGCACTTGTGCGGGCCCTTTTTAGCGAGGTAAACCGGGACTGAGATAATCTAAAAACAGCAACAAGGTTCAAGCTAAACTACGGTGCGCATTGCCATGAAAACATCGGGTGATCTGCCCATGTATAACCGCTGACCGGGAACGAACTACTGACCTGGACACTTTCAGGAAGAAAAACAAATTGAAGTTCAGCTAAATCTGCGTCCATGGGTAAATCAAAACGTAGCCAGGCTTCCGTTTTGTGCCCTGGATACAGGCCAGGGTTTAGGCTTGTGTAATCTGGGTAACCTTTGCGATGTCCATAAGTTGGCTTGAATTCAACTGCGCCCTTGATCAAAATAAAGTGCTCAGTTGCAGGAAGTTTCTGCTCGTTCGGGCTGATATTTTCAAATTGAACAGCAATCCATAGAAATTTAGCCCCCACAGGTGGTGCCCTTCGGGAACCGTACTCTGTTTCATAATCAGATGTGAACTCTGCCTGGGTCATCGTAACCTGCAAAGTCTTGTAGGTGATTACTTGTCCGTAGGGATTGGGTGTTGGGTTGGTTCTGACTTGCGTGGGTTGGGGGGCGGATGTCGAATATGCCAGCGTTGGCACGATTGGTGGGTTAAATGTATTACAAGCCGCCAGGGCGCCAATCAAAACAGCTAAAACCAGGTGTAAGAATGATTTCATAGGAAGATAGTTTTTTTGATTGTATTTTCCGTATTTGTAGGCCTTGGTATTTCTACGATAATAAAATCATTATAGCACCTAACCAGCTGGAGCTTTCGGTGTGGGCGGACGCTTTATAAGAGGTTAGCTGGCAGTAAGTTTCTTTCCAATACGCCCGGCTTCGTTTAAGTGGATAAAATTGTGAGAAGTAGCTGTTCTGGTAAGGAAAAATCCTCTGTTGCGATTTAAGTAATATTCATATAGCCAGTTTGCCCTGGAATTGATCGAGCCTTCGTCCACCAGTTTTTGAACGATTTCGGTCGGAACGATTTCTTTGGTTTGTTCCGCACTCAATTGCCGCACAGTTTCGCGAGTGCGGCGCCCGACGGCTGCGCGGTACTCCAATATGGTGCGTACAGAGATCATCTGGCTAAATTCATGCACATCATTGTCGTCCATGCTCGCCCCACAATCCGGCAAGGGAAAACACAATCGCGCAGCCCAATCTGCAGTCCAGACCTGGGATTGATCCAGTGCCAGGGTGTTAATGGTCATATCTTCGATACGCGTTATATGCCATAACAGCCAGACGATTGAATTTTGTCCGGGTCGTGGTACTTTTTTGATCTGCACTTCGGTCAGCCCGGTCATCACCTCGTCCTGCAGCGACCAGCTGAGACCGCCAGAAATATCCGCGCAGTGTACTGCGGCGTGTTGCGCCATAAAAAGCGCGCTGGCTTCATCAAAGTGAGCTTTGGATGAAAGCGCCTTGCGAAGTTCAGCCTGTTTCTGAGTCCAGTTTTTTCGATGATCCATTGCATTTTTTCCCAATACATTATCCCATATTTCGCTTTTGGTGTGCCCGGACGGCTGCTGCCAGATTGTTGCCGGGTTTAAATTTGAGTTGGGCACACTTGATTCGGAGTAATTAAAAACCTATTCTTGAACATCACCAGCTATATTAAAAGTCCAACTTCTCATATTTCTGTGCGTTTCCAGCCCGGCGAGATTGGGTTACAATCATTGCATGGGTACACTTTTTCTCGTCGCCACGCCGATTGGTAATCTCGAAGATATGAGTCCGCGCGCAGTGCGCATCCTGCGTGAAGCCAGGCTGATTGCTGCCGAAGATACCCGGCATACACGCCAGCTGTTGACTCATTTCGATATCCATACAGCGCTGACAAGTTACTATGAGCATAACAAGCTTTCAAAAATGGATGCCATTCTTGCCGCTTTGAGTCTGGGAGACGTTGCGCTGGTATCGGATGCCGGCACCCCAGCCATCAACGACCCTGGTTATGAGCTGGTTAAAGCGGCGCTCAATGCAAATCACATTGTCAGCCCAATCCCAGGGCCTTCTGCGCCAGTTGCCGCCCTGGCAATCTCCGGCCTTCCCACAGATTCATTCCTCTATCTCGGTTACCTGCCGCGGAAAACATCTGAACGAAAGGCCCTCTTCGCCGGGATAGAATCACTTCCTTATACATTGCTCTTTCTGGAAAGCCCGCATCGCGTACTTGAATCTTTAGCCGATATGCAGACATCGCTCGGTGATCGCGAAATTGCGGCCGCTCGTGAACTGACAAAAATTTACGAACAGGTAGTGCGTGGATGTATTAGCCAGGTAATTGCGCACTTTACCCAGCATGAGCCGCGTGGAGAATTTGTTCTGGTTGTCAGTGGGCGCCCAGCCGATTTGGATAATGCTCAATGGTCTGAAGAACAGGTCAATGCAGCCATCCAGGATGCTCTTCAAACCGATCGCCCGGCCAAGGAGATTGCAGCTGAACTTGGGCGTAAATCAGGTTGGGCACGTCGTGAAATTTATAAAATGTTGCTCGAGAAAAAAGAGTAACCAACCAGGGCCAAATCATTGTGTTTTCACTAAATGGCCACCGGATTGCATAGGGTGGTTTTTTAAAAGATATTTTCCCGAAAAACATACAGGCAAGGCAAACCTTTGACTTGCATTTGCCGCGCAGCAAAAAAGTCTGGTGAAAAGCAAAACCGAGGGAGCCGTGAGAAAATGCGCAGCTTAATATTTAAGACCTGGTTCGTGTGTGACATGGAAATTCTATGAATCTTGACGATCTCTCCGTAATCAAAGAACTCGATAAGCAGAATATGCTGGCAGAAATTGACAATCTGCCTGACCAACTTGCCCAAGCTTGGACGCTTGGCCAAACGCTGCCACTTCCAACTATCATGGGTATCACGCGTGTGGTTGTCAGTGGGATGGGCGGCTCGGCTATCGGTGCCGATTTGCTGGCCGGGTATGCTGCTCAAAATTGTCCCGTGCCTGTCATTGTGCATCGCGATTACGGTCTACCCGCCTTCGCAAATGGCACGCAAACGCTCTTTATTGCATCCTCGATCTTGGGTGAACCTGAAGAGACGCTTGATTCTTTTGAACAAGCTCTGAAGCAGGGTTGCTCGATCATCGTGGTTACCACGGGTGGTAAATTAGCCGAAAGGGCCGCCACTGTGGGCTGTCCTGTCTGGCTTTTTTCGCACACCAGCCAAACACGTGTATCCATTGGTTTCGCTTTTGGGCTGCTGCTTGCTATTTTTGAACGGCTTGGCTTGTTACCTGCACAGGCTGAGCTGTTGGCAGGAGCTGTGCAAACCATGAAAATTCAGCAAAAGCTGATTCAGGTCTCTGTTCCAGCCGCGCAAAACCAGGCCAAGCGTTACGCCGGGCAGCTGGTAGGTCGCTGGGTGACGATTTTCGGTTCTGGCGTTTTGACAACAGTTGCCCGGCGCTGGAAATCCCAGATCAACGAACTGGCAAAAGCGCCTGCCAATTTTGAATTTTTACCCGAAGCCGACCACAACACTCTTGCAGGGATAGTCAATCCGTCTACAGACCTGCTTATGCCGCATACGATGACACTTTTTCTAAGCGCGGTTTCTGAACATACTCGCAATCGCCTCCGCGCTATGATTACCCGGCAGACCTTTATGCTTGAGGGTCTTAACACAGATATCTACCTGGCTTTGGGCGAAACCAGTCTCGCCCAAATGTGGACAGCAATTCATTTTGGCGATTATATGGCTTTCTATCTTGCGATTGCCTATTCCACCAACCCAACACCTGTTGATGCGCTGGTCGAACTTAATGCCGCGCTTGCTGCGAAAAGATAGCATCCAAACACGATGTCGATTGTAAAGTGGGTAAAATCCCGTCTCAACCTTGAAACTACGGCCGCATTGTTCGTAATTGGATTCGGGTTGGTTTTGCGCTTTCGCCAATATACGTTGAATCTCTCTTTCTGGTTGGATGAGGCTATGCTGGCCCTCAATATTGTTAACCGTAGTTTTAGCGCACTGCTCAAGCCGCTGGACTATGAACAGGGTGCCCCTCTTGGGTTTTTGTGGATAATCAAGCTGTTTGAGACAATTTTGGGAAATAATGAATACAGCCTGCGCCTGTTTCCCTTTCTAGCGGGTTGTTTATCTTTGGTGATCTTATGGTTGGTAGCCCGCCAATTTATTCGTCCAGTGGGCGTTGTTTTTGCCCTGCTTATTTTTGCTTCCAGCCGGCATATTGTCTCTTACAGCGTACAGGTTAAACAATATGCTGTTGATATTACGGTTAGCCTGTTGCTCTACTTATTGGGGCTCAACCTGCTGGGCAAAGCAACTACCCGCAAGGATTATTGGTTGCTCGGTTTGTTTGGAGCGCTTTCCATCTGGATTTCGCATGCCGCAGTATTTACTCTGGCTGGCCTTGGCCTGGTGTTAATGGGTACGGCAGCCTTGAAAAAAGACTGGCGCAAAGTATTCAACTATGTTTTATGTGGGTGTGTTTGGCTGATCAATTTTGCTGCTCTCTACCTGATCCAATATCGCAGCCTGGCAGCTGACCCTTTTCTGACTGGTTTCTGGGCTGATTTTTTTATGCCGTTTTCCAGTTCCACCCCAGGCTGGATTCTGGACCACTTGACAAGTTTGTTCTACAATCCCGGCGGATTGTCTACTGATGTGCCATCCATTGTGGTCCTGTTCTTGATGCTGGCGGGGTTGCTTTCTTTGTTCCTGCGAGAAAAACGCTGGATCTGGATATTTGTATTATCGCTGGCATTTACGCTCCTGGCCTCCAGCCTGGGAAAATATCCATTTGGCGGGCGGTTGGCGATGTTTGTGGTTCCAGGATTGTTGATTTGCGCGGCAGAGGGGATCGAGGTGTTACGCAGGCCATTTGCTTCCAAACCTGTCTTCGGTCTGATCGGGGCCTTGCTGCTGACCGCGGTTCTGGCTTATGGTTCTGTCAGCTTTTCGATTGAGCTACTGTTAAAGCCCAAAATGGCCGAAAATATCGCCCCCACCATGGTTTTTCTAAAAACCAATTATCGACCGAGTGACGTCATTTATCTTTATAATACGAGTATCCCCGCTTTTCGATACTATGCTCCCAAGTATGGTCTTGAAAACGCGACGGTTTTGAACGGCGCAGATTTTCGCCAAAACCAGGCCGGTTACCAGGCTGAGCTTGATCAAATGCTGGGCAAAAAACGGGTCTGGTTCTTATTCAGCCACCTGACGGATTACGACTACCTGGATGATCGAGACTATATCCTCCATTATGCCGGTCAGCTTGGCACCAAAAAACGCGAATTCATTGATCCCGGCACGGCTATCAATCTCTATCTGTATGATTTGGCACCTTGAAGACTGTATAGATTTGGGATTCGTTTTATCCCCCCCATTTTTAACAACTAAGAAAACCTGCAATCGCGCATCTGCATATGTCGCCAGAATGGTGCCTCGAGTCTGGTTTCGTCCCTACTTTCGAAATGGGTCGGGCTTGATAGATGCAATCATGGTCGGGAGGTCTGGGTCGGCCAGCGAGTATCGGTTGGCCGTGGGGTTAATGTGGGCCAACGGGTGGCAATGGCTGGCGTGACAGATGGAAGGCCGGGTGTGGCCGTATTGGTTGGTGGTGTTGGGTTTGTTGGCGTCATGGTCGGGACAATCGGAGTGATTGTACTGGTGGCCGACGCTGGGAGTGAGGTTAGTATGGGCGTGGGGGTGGGCGTGTAATTTGTTTCTAGGCAGGCAGGCACTGAATCGTTAATTCCATCCGGGTTTTGAGTCTGCCCGTTTTCATCAAATATCTTGACAGCCTGTACTTGTGGGAACTGCTTCAGGTTGATGAGCAGGAGTTGCGCAATGCTGTAATTCGCCAACTGACGTTTACACTTACCCGCCAGGTAAATTCGCGCAAGCCCGCCAGTGAGTTCAAATTTAGTGTAGCCGGTATAGCCATCGTAGATGGCCACATCGCCATAGGTGTAACGCTCGGTTGCGCCGGGTCCCTTGAAATACTGGTCGATGGCTGCCTTGCGTAAATCCAGGCTTGAACTGATGTATCTGCCCCGGTTCACCTCATAAGGTGGCTGCCCACTTGCCAGACGGGCGGCATTCGCAAAATAAACCTTGATCAGGGTATACGGCAAGGTTGCGGTTGGCCAGCGTGTGGAGCTTGGTTTGATTACCGGAGTAAATGTTGGTGTTCTGGTGAAAGTTGGGGTTTTGGTGATGGTCGGTGTCTTGGTGATGGTTGGTGTTTTAGTAATAGTTGGAGATGGCGTAATAGTAGCAGTTTGGGTGATTGTGACTGTTGGCGTGATGGATGGTGTATAGGTAAGCGTGGGTGTTAGTGTGCTGGATGGCGTCAGCGTGATAGTTGCTGTCAGTGTCGTGGTGGGGGTATCACTTGGAACCGCAGTTCCGACGCTGAGCGGAACGAAACGCACAGCATCTGCCGCCAATTCCAGGCCGGATACAGTTGTAGACTGGTCCTGGGTTTTATTTCCGAGTTGAACATATTCCAGGCTGGCCGCGTTGAAATAATATTTCCCAATGGTGACCCAGCCACTTGGTACGGCAGGGTTGGGGAATACGGATTGGTTAAGTACCACGGCATCAGTGACTCCATCGTGGACGATGTTGTAGATGGCGCCTTCGCTGGTGGCGTGAATGACCGGAACTCTGACATACACATCAAAGATGCCGGCACCTGTAGCGGGGGGGAGCTTCCAACGCGCCTGGCAGGTGTCAACGCCATCGGTGATGGGCTGGACCGCCAGCATGCGCGCATTCTGACTGTTGGCGGCGCTGGTGTTGATGACGTTCCAGCAGTTGGCCGGGATCTGGTCAAAACGTGGGTCAAGATCGTCGATTAAATAACCGCTGGCAGCTGCCGGTGCTTCAGTCAGGGCTGGGCCTGATGGATAGACATTGGCAGGCGACCCGCTTGTGTTGGGGTATTGGGCCCACAACGATTCTGCCTGGTTATAGGGCCAAGGATCCTGCCCGGGTTGTCCGGCCCATCCGTACGGATCGATTGGTTTGGCTTGCAAGTTGGTCACACGGAAGTGCAAATGTGGACCGGACGAGTTGCCCGTGGTGCCGCTGGTGCCGATGATCTCGCCGTGTTGAAGATCTGTGCAACCGGAAAAACTGCAAGATTGAACAGCCAGGGCACTCATGTGGCCGTACCAGGTATCATATCCTTCTGGATGACGCAAGCGGACATAGATACCCAGGTTGCTGCGATGATCCTGCGGATTGTACCAACCAGCGTATATGACCTGGTTGGCGTTTCCGGCGGCCAGCACGGGACGGTAACTTAAGCCGAAATCGATACCATCATGCCCATTATAAAAAGTGTAAGCGCCCAGCTGATAGCTCCAGTATCCACCGTAGCCATAATCGCAAAGACCATTTGGCGGCGGAGTGCCTTCCGGTGCGGGCTTTGGACAGGCCTTGTTCAATATTTCGCCCTGATAGGTGACGACCTTGTTATCTGAAGTGCTGTAAGTGGGGTTGCTATGATCGAAGATCGATTCTTCGGATGATCGTCCGTAAAAAGGTGGATATAGAAATGCCGTCACCAGATTTGCGGGGCGCGCAAAAACGCTCTGGGTGAGGATTAGCCCGGATAAGACGGCCAGTCCGCTAACAGCGAGCTTAATAATAAATAATTTGGTCAACATGCGCGGGCGAAATTTTGGCATCATGGCGTGGGGGCTGCCCCCGTTGCAGTCACGCTGGGTGTGGGCGTCTCGGGTATTAAAGTGGGTGTTGCGGTGGGGACTGATGCGAAGGCACGCAGTGTGCCAAAGATAGCTTCCGCATCTTGCAGGCATTGCTCCTGTTGTTCATTGAAAGAAACCTGGAACCCAGTCAGCAGATGTGTATCGCCACCCACGTAACTGACAAACTTAACCATATCTTGAACAGTGACGGTGTTCACATCAAAGGCAGCCGAGCCGATAATGCGAAATTCATGGGTCACTTTCCAATCCATTGGCAAGCCGCGCCCGGTCCAGGGAGTGATCGTACAGTAATCGATACGACGGTTGCCCAGTACGATATCGCCAAATAGTCCCTCCGTTTGTGCCCAGATATCCGGATCGTAATCCATGCGAAAGAGCCGGCCGGGGTCTGAATCTCCAGGGTAAGTAGGGAGCCCTGTCCATGCTACCAAGGCAGGTGCCCTGGGTTGTTCGGTGGGAAGATCCAATTGCGGTAAGAGCGTTTCGGTGGGTGCCGGTTGGTAGGGAATGTAAGTTGAAGGGACTGCCGGGGTTACGGCTGCAGCAGTTGCTGCGCTGGTTGTGGCGGTGGATCCTGATTGAATGGCAGTTGGCGTAACGACTTGCTCTGCCATTTGTGTTGGGGCGCTCAGCTCGGTTTCGATCGCAAGCTTCTGCGCAGGGATAGGCGAACCAATCGCTGCTGTGTGTGTCAGGGTGATGACGAATGGCAAATCTACTGCCGGGGTGGCCAACGGTCCGCAGGCGCCGAGAAGTGGGAAAATGAGAAGTGTTAGTGCAAAAAAGACAGTCCGGTTCATTAACGAATCCATCCGGCGCAGCAAGCGCCGTTTACCAGTTTGTTTACCTGCCCACTGGAAAATCCAAAAAGCCATACACCCATTTTATCACCCCCGGCATTTAATGGGGAAAGGCTGCTAAAGATAAGGGTTTCGCTATCGGGTGACCATGCTGGTTGGGTGTCGGGAGCAGCCGCAGTGCTAAAAATCTTTGCCTGCTTCAAGTCGTAGATCGAAAGATTGATTGATGCTGGGTTTTCAGGTTGGTCTCGGCCGATAAAAGCAATTTTGGATCCATCTGGTGACCAGGCTGGCGAAAATCCGCGCCCGGCATCCGCATTGGCTAGCATACGCGGATGAAATCCATTGGCATCCATCAGCCAGAGTTCGCCGGGCGGAGCAGCCTCCTGGTTGTCTGGTATCCGAATATAAGCAATCTGGCTTCCATCGGGTGCGTATTGTGCAAGCGCGGTTATATTTTCGGTATCTACCAAAAGTTGTGACGGGTTTTGTCCATCCGGACCAGCCAGCCAGGTCTCAGAACCAAAACCGATGCCCTTGCTAAGCGAAAACAAGACCTTCTGACCATCGGGTGCCACTGTCAAATCATACGCAAAGGGCGAGATTGGTAGTTCAGTTGCCTTGCCGGTTGCCGCATCCACTCGCAGGGTCTGGGGTACTGAGAGAGTTCCAATTTTTATATAAAGTGCGCCACCATCCGGTTGCCAGGCAAGGAAACGGCTGTCGATGCTTGGATCCGAAAGCGCAAAGTGCGATTTTCCGCTGGCAGTATCAAAAAGTTCCACTGCCGGGCCAAATGAACATTCCCATTCCACTGCGATCCAGCGCCCCAATGGCGCGGGGCGAAGCGCATAAAAAGAGCAATCGCTGGGCGGATTGAGCGCGATTTGCTGTCGCGTAGAAGCATCAATAGCGTTTGCCAAATGCAGCGTTGGGTCTGGTGTGAAAGTCAGGTAGAAAAAACCTGGCAGATAGGATGTTTGCGTGGTGGTAGTGGGCGTGCAGGCGCTCAGCACCACCAGGCAAACAGCAAAAAGCAAGCGTGTGCGCATGGGAGGATTATAATTCGGGAATCGGAGGAATGATGCATATTCTGGTAACAAATGATGATGGCGTACAGGCGCCGGGTTTATTGGCACTCGCGCAGGCCATGCGTAAGCTTGGCGATGTAACTATTCTGGCTCCTGATCGCAATTGGAGTGCATCCGGGCATGTTAAGACCATGGATCGTCCTCTGCGCGTTCGGGATGTACAACTTGCGGATGGTTCACCTGCCAAGGCGAGCGATGGCGCGCCGAGTGATTGCGTGGCGTTGGCCTTTTTGGGTGTGGTGCCCAAAAAGATAGATCTGGTGGTTTCGGGTATTAACCCAAACGCGAATATTGGTCATGATGTCACCTATTCTGGAACTGTGACAGCTGCGATGGAAGCCGTTATCTCGGGAGTACCCGGGGTTGCCATTTCGCTGGATGGCAGACCGGGCCACGGAGAATTGGATTATGCCCTTGCTGCGCGTCTGGCTTCGCGGGTTGTGGCGCTTGTTCTGGCTGAAGGCCTGCCGGAAGGTACCCTTTTGAACGTTAATATTCCCAACTTGCCGGAAACAGCGCTAAAAGGATTTTTGACCACTCGCCAGGGTTTGCGAGTTTATCGAGACGCGCTCGACGCGCGCATCGATCCGCGCGGTCAGCCATATTATTGGATTGGTGGCGAATTCCCCACCGGTGTAGATCAGGCTGGTACTGATTTTGGGGCATTGATGGCCGGGTATATCTCGGTAACCCCTCTGCAGCTCGATCTTACCGCACGCCTGGCTTTGCTGACTTTAGAAAAATGGAATTGGGAATGACACAGTCTTTTGTTTTGGAAACGAGCAGGCTTTGCCTTCTTGAGCTGACCCTGGAAGATGCAGGTTTCATACTCGAATTACTGAATGAACCTGATTTTGTGCGTTTTATTGGAGACCGTGGCGTTAGAACCCTGGACGATGCCAGAAGTTATCTGCAAAAAGGCGCCCTCGCCAGTTATGAACGCTTTGGTTTCGGGTTATGGCTGGTTCAATTGCAGTCCTCAAAAGAATCGCTTGGAATTTGTGGGCTGGTAAAAAGAGAATCTTTGCAGGATATTGATATTGGATATGCCTTTCTGGAACGCTTTTGGCGTAACGGCTATGCCAGTGAAGCGGTCCTGGCAGTCAAAAACTATGCCTTGCACAGTCTGGGAATCAAGCGCCTGGTGGCAATCACAGATCAGGATAACATTGGCTCCATCAGGGTGCTTGAAAAGATAGGTATGAAGTATGAGCGGTTGGTCCGCCTGTCAGATGATGGGCCGGAACTTAAATTGTTCGGAGTGAGTGGCTAAAGCAGCCAACTTTCTGCTCCACAGACCCACCTTTTAGTTTTGTAAAGTGCCATTTTTCACTAATTTGGTGGTACGATTTAGTTTGGATTGTTCCGTGCATTGGCTTAATAAATAATGTACGATTTGCAACACCATACACCCAAAATTTTTAGAAGAGTCTTTTTTTACCGCTAAATAGTTCGTTACTGGTTTCTTATGGTTGCAGTGGTGTTTTTAATTACAGAGGGCTTTCGTGAAAATATTAGTTGTCGATGATGATGATATTGCTCTGGCCGTGGCAAAGAAAATCCTGGAAAACGAGCGCTATGAAGTTGAATTAGCTCAGGATGGAGAAGCTGCGCTTGAAATTCTGCGTTCATCAGATATCAATATCGTGATATCTGATTGGAATATGCCGAAAGTCACCGGTATTGAACTATGTCGTTATTTACGCGAAGCGCCTGCACTCGGATACATCTATATAATCCTGGTAACATCTCGAACCAGCAAGGGTGATATGCTGCAGGGGCTTTCGGCTGGTGCGGATGATTTTATCTCCAAACCTTTTGAGCCAGCCGAATTGCTGGTGCGTGTTCGCAATGCCGAGCGGGTATTGGAGTTGGAGACCGCTTCCATGATGCTTTTCAGCCTGGCCAGGTTGGCCGAATCAAAAGATGTCGATACTGGAAATCACCTGGAACGTATTCGTGCCTATGTTCGCGCTCTGGCCGAATATATTTCTAATGATCCTGAAATTCGTCGGAAGCTTCCTCCGCATTTTCCACAACTTTTGTACCAGACCAGCCCACTGCATGATATCGGCAAGGTGGGTATTCCGGATTATGTACTGCTCAAGCCAGGCAGTCTGAACGATGAAGAGTGGAAGGTCATGAAACGTCATACCGAGCTGGGCGCCGAGACTCTGGATGCCTGTTTAAAGTTTTACCCCAGTGCTGAGTATTTGCGTATCGCAAGGGATATTGCCTGGGCGCACCACGAACGTTGGGATGGTACAGGCTACCCGCGTAAGCTCAAGGGTGAAGCGATCCCCCTGGCTGCCCGGATTGTAGCCCTGGCGGATGTTTACGATGCCATCACCTCTCAGCGCGTGTATAAATCAGCACTGTCACACGATGTGGCGCGTGGCATTATTCTAAGCGGCGAAAGTAAGAATTTCGATCCGATGGTTGTGAAAGCCTTCATTGCGATCGAAGATCAGTTCATACAAATCAAGGACAACTTTTCAAATAAAAAGGTAATTGTTTAATCTGCAGGGACTTACACCTGCCGATCCAAGATGCAGTATACCTGTTCTATCCCAGCCCGGTATTTACCCAGGGGCTTGATCGGTTTTGCTTTTTGCTATGCTGTTTTTTGCTGCGCGGACCGCTGCGTGTGCTAATAATAAAGGGTTTGGTCGGCAAGTGGATTTTTGATGGCTATTATATTAAGCGTAGCCATATAATGATGGCCCAGGAGATTAAGATGCTAAAAAAAATAATTCAAATTGCCTGTTTTGCAATAATCACCATCTCGCTATTTGCCTGTGGGTCATCCCAAGCCCAAGACAATGGTGCGCCTTTTATTGAATCTACCCAGGCAGTTTCTGCGGAAGCGACCAATCCCGCACAAACCTTGAAAATTGCTCTGGTTATGAAAACGCTTACCAATCCATTCTTTGTGGAAATGGAAAAAGGCGCTCGCCGGGCTGAAACTGAATTTGGGATCCAGCTGATTGTAAAAACAGCTGCACAGGAAACCTCCATTCAACAGCAAATTGAGATCGTTGGAGAGCTTGTCAAGCAGAAAGTGGATGCGATTGTGATCGCTCCAGGCGATTCAAAAGAATTGATCCCGGCTCTTAAAAAAGCACAGGATGCCGGAATTAAGGTCGTAAATATTGATAATCAATTGGAAGCAGAGCTTTCTAAAAAGCTGGGGCTTGTGAACGTTCCCTTTATCAGTGTCGATAATGAAAAGGGCGCTTACCTGTCTGCAAAATACGTCTCTGATATGATCAAGACCCCCACCAATGTTATCCTGTTGGAGGGCATCCGTGAAGCTCGCAATGCACAGGACCGTTTGGCTGGAGCCAAGCGAGCTTTCCAGGAAAACCCGAATATCACTATTTTCAAATCCGAATCAGCCAACTGGAAAATCGATGAGGCTCGTGATGTAACTGCGCGCCTGTTCGAGGCCAACCCGGAAATTGGCGCTATTTTTTGTGCAAATGATATGATGGCGTTGGGTGCCGTCCAGTATTTGGAAGAACAAAAGCTCTCAAACGTGTTGGTGGCGGGTTATGATAACCTGGAAGAAGCCCAGCAGGCCATCAAAGATGGCAAAATGATTTCCACTATTGACCAGCAGGCGGCTCTGCAAGGATATATGGGGGTCGTAAATGCGATAAAACTAATTAACGGAGAAACTGTACCTCTGGTGACTTTTGTGGATGTAATTTTGATGACAAAAGATAATGTAAAGTAATTTCCAGTTATTTTCTGTTTGCGGCAGGCGAGATCAATAATTTCTCACCTGCCGCAAAAAATATACAGAAATTTTCCTGATATAGATAGGTCGGATGGATAAAAAATATAAATCCAGGTTTCGTCTCAATATTACCGGTCAGTTCCTTATTTATTTAGCCGGTGTCAGTGTTATTCCCTTGCTGGTCCTGGGGGTTTTTGCCTATACTGTGTCTTTTTCTATTGTTAAAGACCAGGTATATAGCTACACCACTGAGCTGGTACGTGACCAGAGATCATACCTGGATGTTCTCTTGCAAGAGGTTGAAAGCCTGATCGCCAACGTTTCAGGTGTGGAAGACATTACCAACAATGTCCTCGCGGGCAAAGATGCGCCGAACAACACGTATGCCGACCTGGCCACTCAGGCCAAGATCGGTTACATCCTGAATAACTATATTAATGTCAACGGATTGATTTCCATTGACATCTATACCGAAGACGGCCGGCATTACCATGTCGGTGATACTCTGCGGGCGGATAACATCAACAATCAGGCCAGAGATGCTATCTTTGCGGCAGCTGATAAAGCCGGCGGCAATATTATCTGGACGGGTGTCGAAGACAACATCAATATTGATTCGAATCACAAGAAGGCCATCACTGCCGCGAAAGTATTTAACCAGACCGACGCCCAGACCGGAGAGTCCAAGGCGGTTGCCCTGCTAGTTGTTAACTATGATCTCGAATACCTGCATGAACATCTGGATAGGACACAACTCGGTGACGGCGCGTATCTGATGGTCATTGATACGCAGAACCGAATTATTTACCATCCTGATCGTTCTTTGATCGGCAGCAAGGTCAATACAAGCTTCATGAACCGTTTGGCAGGCGCTGAAGGTACACTGACCGCGGATATTGATGGCAATTCGATGATTGTTACCTATACCCATTCAGAAAATAGCAATTGGGTGGTTGCCAGTTTTATCCCAGTCAAGAATCTTACTACCCAGACTACCCCGATTGCCACAACCACGATCCTGGTGCTATGCGTAGCTTTCGTTGTTATATCCGGTCTGACTATCATGTACAATCGCAGCCTTGTTTCGCCGATCCGTCAGATCACCAGCACTTTTAAACAATACCAAGATGGTGAACTCGATCTTTCAACGCGCCTGAAGCATGATCGGGACGATGAGATTGGCGAACTTGTTACCTGGTTCAATGATTTCCTCGAAAACCAGGTTGAAAAACAGCGCGCTGAAGAAGCTCTCCGTGCCCGTCAGCGCTATCTGACTCTCCTTAACGAAATTACATTGGTAGCTCTGGATACCCCCAACCTCGACCGAATGTTAATGAGCCTTACCACCCATCTAAGCGAATTATTCCTGGTTGACCGTTGCTATATCGTGCTTGTCCAGACCGCCCGCCCAGGGTATCGACCGGCAATTTTTGGGCCGGAGGGACAGATCTATTCATCAACCCTTGGAGCTCAAAACAGTCCATTCCTGCCCGAATTGATTGCCGCCGATAAACCATTCTTTATTGCAAATACTTCTGAATCAGCCTTAATTCAGGGTAGCCAATCATCCGGCCTTGAGAACTGCTCGCTGCTGGCTCTGCCGCTTATCTCTGCCACTCAGAAGCTTGGCATGGCCCTTATTATTTCCAATTCTGCGCGTACTTTTTCAGATGAAGAAATTGCCTCGGGTGAACAGGCTGCACGCCAGATTTCTCTGGCAGTTGCAAAAACTAACTTGCTTGAAGAAATCCAGAGGCGCGCGCACGTTTTTGAGAACCTGTATGAAACCGCTCATGATCTGGCCAACCTGACCAGCATTCCGGAACTGTTGCATAGCATCCTTAAACATACGCTGGCGTTATTGGGGACCACCGCGGGTTTTGTCTATCTCTATGATAAAAGCCAGGGCGATCTTGAACTGGCAGATAGCATCGGCTTGGATTGGGAAAAAGGGACCCGCCTGGCGATTGGTGAGGGGCTTTCAGGCCAGGTGGCGCTTACGCGTCAACCGATCCTGGTCAAAGATTACGATACATGGGAACACCGGTCGGATAAGTTTACAGGGAAGGGTGTTCGCTCTGCTGCAGCGGTCCCGATGATCTGGGGCGAGGATTTGATCGGGTTATTGGGCGTTGAAAAAGAAACCAACAACGATACCCAGTTCACCGATTCGGATGTTCGCATCCTATCCCTGGTAGCTCGCTTGGGAACCAGCAGTATGAACAATACCATCCTGCTGCAAAGACTGCGTCGCTTCAACGAACAGCTTGAAGACCGTGTCGCAAGTCGCACCGCCCAGCTTGAGAAGATCAACCTGGAATTGGGAAGTGAGATCAACGAGCGTAAGCAGATCGAAGAGACTCTCATGCACGAACGTGCTTCCCTGGCGCAGCGTGTTACCGATCGTACCGCGGAATTATCGGCGGCAAATGCCAGCCTGGCTCAGGCTGTGCGCGCTAAAGATGAATTCCTCGCCAATATGAGTCATGAAATCCGTACCCCGATTAATGGCGTCGTCGGTATGACCGGGTTGATTCTGGATACTGAACTGTCCGCCGAGCAGCGGCGATACGCCAATATTATTCAGATCAGTGCTGAATCGCTCTTGAGTGTGATCAATGATATTCTGGATTTTTCAAAAATTGAGGCGGGTAAACTGGACATCAATACCCAGGATTTTGACCTGCCCGGGTTGATCCAGGAACTTGGGGATACCTTTGCGCTGCGTGCCCATGAAAAAGGCTTGGAATGGATTTGTGATGTTCTACCTGAAATTCCAGATCGGGTCCATGGCGATTCCAAGCGTATTCGCCAGGTTCTCATTAACCTGGTTGGCAATGCCATCAAATTCACCGATCACGGTGAAGTGCTGTTATCCGTTGCGCTTGAACACATGGACAACGATGTAATCATGGTCAAGTTTAGTATCAAGGATACCGGTATTGGGATTCCTCAAGAAAAGATTGATACTCTTTTCCAGGCCTTTTCACAGGTGGATGCTTCCACTACCAAAAAATATGGCGGGACGGGCCTGGGTCTTTCGATCTCTAAAAAATTGGTAAACTTAATGCACGGGGATATTGCTGCTGAGAGTGAGTTTAATGTTGGATCGAATTTCTGGTTTGCTGTTCCCCTGGAACTTCCAGCCAATCCGCTGCCTGCGCCATTTACCAAGAATGTTGTAACTCAAAATACAAAAGTTCTGGTAATTGACGATAATGCCACCTACAGTCGGATACTTACCGCTCGTCTCGAAGATTATGGCTATTCAGCCCAGGCTTTGGTTGAGCCGAGCCAGGCCATGGATGTAATCCGAACAGCATCCGAGAGCCATGAGCCCTTCCAGGTGATTTTGCTCGACGATACAATCCCTGGGGTACGAGGAATAGACCTGGCTTTTAGCTTGCGTGCAGCCAATTTTCAACCAGCTCCCAGCCTGATTCTGATGGGTTCAGCTAAAGAATCCATTGACGCTCAGGCGTTTGACGAAGCGGGTATAGCTGGACTGCTGACCAAGCCGGTCCAAATTCGCCAACTCAACCTGTTTTTGCAAAAGCTAAACTCGGATGTGCCTAATCAGCCGGCTCTTGGTCTGCCAGCGACGGGCAAGACCCAATTGTTTAAAACTCTTCGCAACCAATCCCATCAGACAGTCAATATTCGGGTCCTGTTGGTGGAAGATAATTTGATCAACCAGGATGTTGCCATGACAATCCTGAGAAAAAGTGGCATCCCGGCACAGGCAGTTGTCAATGGTCAGGAAGCAGTCACAATTTTGGAAAGTGTTTCCTTTGATCTGATCCTGATGGATATGCAGATGCCTGTCATGGATGGTTTGCAAGCCACCCGCTATATCCGGGATGCAGCTTCACCGGTACTTAACCATCAGGTCCCGATTATCGCTATCACAGCCAATGCGATGCGCAAAGATCAGGAAGCTTGCTTGCAAGCTGGCATGAATGATTATATTTCAAAGCCGTTTGATGCAGTTCAGTTGATCGAGAAGATTGCTTATTGGGCAACTTCAGACGCGGCTGTTCAGAGTGAAAAGTTACCGGTGCCGAGTGCTTTATCTGCTCAAGGCGCTGAATCTGACAGAGATGGACATCTGGATGTGGCTAATTCAGCCACGGCCGAGGATCATTTACTTCCGACCATTCAGTTTGAAAAGTTGTACCGACGGGTAATGGATGATCAGGATTTGGCGCTGAGTTTGCTGCGTAAGATGGATGCGCGCCTGGAAAAAGACCTGTCCGAGATAAGCCAGGCTGTGGAAGCACGAGATTCTGAGCAAACCAGGCTGCTGGCCCATAAATTAAAGGGTAGCGCCGGGAATCTGTCCGCCGAACCTTTACGGCGGGCTTTAGAAGCGCTTGAAGTTGCAGGCTCGGCGAGTAGTTGGGAAACCATCGCTGAGAAGATGGCCGATGTTTTGGCGCGAGCTGACGAATTCCGCCAGGTAGTAGCGAAACTAAGTTAACCTGAATAATGGCGCAAGGGTCAAGCCAGGTTGGGGTCCCCGTCGGTGGTGATATTTGTGCTTTGCTGCTGCGCGTGTGCAAATATAACCACTAAAAAAGCTTGCACACTTGTTTTCGATAGGAATTTAGGTGAACATGCCTGACGTTATATACGGATGAAGGGCGGAAATTTTAAACCGGCTGATAAAGTGTTTCCTTGAAAGAGCCTGCGGTTAGCGATGATCAAAAGGCAGCCAAATATCGAACTGTGAGCCTGACCCTAAATTGCTGTGCACTTTAACCCTGCCTCCATGCTCATTAAGGATCGAGCCGACAATAAACAGACCAATGCCCGTTCCCTGGATTTCTTCCTGGATTGCATTGGTGCCTCTAAAAAAACGGTTGAATAATAGGGGTATATCTTCGCTGGGAATACCCATGCCCGTGTCAATAATTGAAACATCGATACCATCAATCTGTCTTTTTAAGAAAACATCAACCTTGCCGCCCGCTGGTGTAAATTTGATGGCATTTCCCAGCAGATTGATGAACACCTGGGTGATCGCTTTTTCGTCTGCGTTGATGATATAGGTAGTTTCATCCAGCTCATCGAATGGATGTAGCGATAGCAGGACATCTTTTTCTTTGGCCATTGTTTTTACTTGCAGGATCGCTTTTTTTAGAACGTCAGCGCTGTCAACGGAGCGAAAATGAAAATTTGCCTGGTGGCTTTCCAGGCGACCTGCAATAAGTAAATCTTCCACGAGCAGTCGTTCTCGATTTAACTCACTTTTCAGTATTTCCCAGTATTCCTGATAATTTTCATCCGTCACTCCGCCATCAATCAGGTTTACCATCAAGAGCATGGTTGTAATCGGTGTGCGCAGCTCATGGGTAGCCCGGTTGATGAAATCGGATTTCATCTGCTCCAGACGGGCCCGGTCACTGATTTCGCGAACGATGGCTGTGACTTCGTCTGCACCACTATCTTTAAACCGGGCTTCAAAGACGTGCGATGAATCACCAATTTTCAGCGTGTACTCCATCGTTTCGGTTTCTTTACTTTGCAGGACTTGCTCAATGTGGCGCATGGTTTCTTTAAATAGCGGATCGGGCAGGGCGTTTTTGATCGAAGATCCCACAATATGATCGGTTGGCACAGCTAATAATTCAGGTGAACTCGCCTTGTAATCCAGGAAGGTACCATCGCGACGAATGCGAAAGATTAAGTCTGGAACGGCGCTTAGTAAGGCTGTTTTTCGGGTTTCGCTTTGGATCAGGTCATTTTGCATTCTTATGCTCATGAGAGCATTGGATAATAGGTCGCCAACCAGCTTGATTAATAAAATACTATCAGGGGTCCAGAATCGTTGATTTAAGACCAGATCAAACCCGAGAAAACCTATTAATGTGTTGTGCGACACCAATGGTACCGCCAGCACTGATTGGACTGATTGCATAACCAATAGCTCTCGCTCGGCCTGTGCTTCTGTCGGTAACTTGGAGACCATTGGAATATGAACTTCTTCCAGTTTTTCGAGTTTCGCCATCCACCATGGGAAGTTGCTGGTCGGAATGTTTTTCATATTATTGATTTGCGATTCAATCCCCGGCGCGCACCACTCATGCGTATTGGTCATCCGGGTATTATCCTGATCCAGCAAAAAAACATAACTTCGATCTACCTGTTCAAGTTCACCAATCTGCTTCAAAACGCCACTAATTTCGGGGTTAATTTCCGATGATGGCATATTGATAAAACGAGTTGAAATCGATGTTATTGTTTCTACAAAACGATGGCGGTATTCCAGCAGCCGGTTCTGTTCGCTGTGAAGTTCTTCGGCAGCTTTGCGCCCGGTAATATCATCTTTGATGGCCACATAATGCGTGATCTTATTGTCATTATCGGTTACACCTGCAATCACGGCCGATTCCCAGAAAAGTTCGCCATTCTTTTTACGGTTATGGAATTCGCCACGCCATTCCAGACCCGCTCTGAGAGTTTTCCACAAATGTTGATGGGTTTCAGTTTCAGTTCCGCCTGATTTTAAAATGCGCGGATTTTGGCCAAGCGCTTCTTCTATGCTATACCCGGTTACCTGTGTGAATTTTGGATTGACATACTCCATATTGCCAGAAAGATCTGTAATCACAATGGATGATGGGCTTTGCTCAACTGCCTGCGAAAGCTGGCGCAAACGTAATTCTGTAATTCTTCGTTCAGTGATGTCTCGACTTACCCCGATTAAAACGTCCTGGCTTCCCCAACGGCCGTTTACCACTTTTGTTTCTACAGATATATACGAGCCATCTTTCCTTCGCAAATCAGTGGGGAAGGTTTCAGCGAGCCCAACGTGCACAGCATGTAGGACCTGTGTGGTTTGAAGGTACTGTTCAACCGGATGCAATTTCAAGATACTTGTCCCGATCAACTCTTCGATCGAATAGCCAAGGCTGTCTAACATTGCTTGATTAACCTGGATGATGTTGTCGTCACCGTCGAGAACAAATACGTAATCCTGCAACGAATCAAACATGCTTTGCAGTTCGCGCTGGCTTTCAACCAGTTCGGTCTGGGTTTCGAACCGGGCGATCATATTGCCTATCTGAAACGCGAAATTCTCCAACGCATTACGACGATAGCCAGGCAAGTCATCGAGTGTATGCGAGGCAACATTCAAACAAGCGATCACTTTGTCATTAAATTTGACTGGAATTATTGCGGAAATATGCAAACCCTCATTGATAGCGACTTGATTCTTGCTCGTGGGCAACTGTAGATAGGGTTGGTAAATTGCGTTACCTTCCATCACTACCTTGTGCTGACCCGAGCCGGCATTAAATCTGTTGGCTCGGGCGGCGAACTCATCTGAAAGACCTATTTGATTCATTAAAACCAAATCCTGGCTTTGCCGGTCCACCAGATAAATGCCACCACAATCCATATCAGAAACATGCAGGGCTAAATCCAAAACAAGCGGTAGTGCCTCTGCGACCGTTGATTTCTGCGCGAGGATAATGGCCAGATTTTGTTCACCGATGGCAATTTCTTCGATCTTTTTCCGAGCGGTGATATCACGGCTGATACCAAGAACACCAATTGTCTGGCCATAGCTGTCATAGAGAGGGGCTTTCAGGGTGTCCAGAAGGACTTGTTCACCATCTGGATATTTTATCCATTCTTCATTATTACGTTGCTTGCCCTGTTCCATCATGATACGGTCATTCTCGCGGAAAAAATCCGCCGTTTCCGCAGAGAACAGATCGTAATCGGATTTGTTCACAATTTCATTAACCGATTTCCCAACCAATCGGGCGAATTCCTGGTTGGCTCCCAGGTAAATACCCTGCGCGTCTTTAAAGAAAACAATATCAGGGATCGAATTAAATAATCCCGAAAGCAAGGCGATTTTATTGGACAATTCTTCTTCGACTCTTTTATGCTCAGTGACATCGACCCCAACTGCCTGAATTTCATAAAGATTTTTGGAAGGGTCGTGGATGACACTATCTTCCCAGGCAATCCAGCGCCAACCACTCATGGTCATGGCACGTTGGGTAACCTTCGCCCGGTATGGTGGTTTTTCGAGTTCTTTCATGGCTTCGAGGGTCAGGGGTAGATCGTCCGGATGCACCAGGGGTGTGAAAGAACTGCCAACCAATTCATCCAAATTCTTTCCAAACATCGTGCAATAGGCCTGGTTGGCAAAAACAAAGCGACCTTCACGATCCACCCGCACAACAAGCGTATGCTGAGAATCAATCACTCCGCGATAGCGCTGTTCGCTTTCGTTGATGGCTTGTTCGTATGCCAGTCGTTCATGGTTATTGCGTGGAGCACAGATGAAAAAGGTCTGGTTTTGATATTTTCGCCGGGTAATGGGTATTTCCAATGGAATTAGATACCCATTTCGATGTTGCCCATAGACAATTCGATTCTCTCCCATCCAGTGCGTGTTATTTTCTTCGCCAGGGAAATCTAACACGTGATCGTGGTGTGCGTGCTTATACTGTTGGGGAATGAAAATATCCAACCCCAATCCGATGACATCGGTTTGGCTATAACCAAAAAGTGCCTCAGCGGCAGAATTTAAATATAAAATCCGCATCGTTGCATCCAGAATAATGATCGCATCCGGCAGAAAACCTGCCATGTCACGTAGTGACCAATCCAAAATGTTCAATTCTGTATGTTCATCATCCTGCATTGCAGTGGCTTGTATTGTCATTCGGATAGCTCTCTTTTCTTTTATGGGCAGTTGGAACTCCAGGCTGGATATTTATTGAGAAAATCCAAGCCTGGTACACCGGTGGTCACCAATTTTTATTTTTGGGGGCGTTAATTATTTCCGTATTGTAGTGACAAAATTTGTGCGGACTGGTTCGTCAGAAATTGGTCACAGCGTGGGGCTGTATTATTTTCAGGCGCTGTATCTGCGAGGGCTGGGATGCCTAAGAAAATCATGGAAAGTTACGCTTTACCTGTGGTTACCATCGCGGAAACGAATGCGCCCCAAAAGGAAGGTGCTAAATACTGGCATCGAAAAACCAGTAGTTGCAATCTGCAAACCATTTGGCCAGATAGGCGCAATCATTCCGTTTTCATTATCGGCTAAAATTTCAAAAACTTGAGCTGCGATTGATCTATTTGGGTTGTGTTTTTTTGAAGTTGCGCAAAGGCGGCATAGGTTATCGAAAAACCCTGTTTTAGATTAATCTAAAAAAAGTCATGTCTATTCACAGAATTGATCATATCAGGTTGGATAAAGCAACTGGTATTTTATCCGCTATTATTTTCCGCGGAGACTTTCAGCAGAAGGTACCAAAAATTCACCATAGAAAAGGACTGCGCAGGTCTTTTTCTATGGTGAATTTAAAGTTATCTGTACCGTTGCTGTTTGCAGGCTGTGATCGGTGCGGACGACCAGCAGCTGCAGCGAATAGAGACCTTTCAGCCCGGTCGTGTCCCATTCTGCCAGCTTGCCATTTCTGACCGCCCCTTTTTCGTCGGAACCGACCTGGGTCCAATTCTGCGGATTGAGCCCCTGCCCATATTGCAAACGATAATAGCTGAAATTTTCTCCCCCCGCAGTGCCTTTGATGATCATATTGCCTTGCAGTGTGGCAAACATGCCTGGATATGCGATGGTTGCGTCCGGGTTGGCTGCTGGTGGTTGAATATTATCGTATTGGTTGGGCGGTATCGGCAAGTTGGCGTTTTTCGCCCAGGACAGCGCCTCCGGCGGTACCTGCATAAAAACGCGTTTTTCCACCAGCTGTTCGGGCGTGAACACAGTTGCCAGCAGCCCGGTTTCGCGGTTTATATCATACGATCTGAACAGGCTGTCAATCTGGGTGGGTTGGTATCCATCAATGAAGATTTCATCGATTATATTTGGACAGGCTTCGCTCGGCAGCATTCCAGATGGATCGCATACTTTCAGGCGCAGCATTCCGCTGGGTTGAACCCAGTTATCCGGGGGCACATCGCGGCTGGCTGAGTTCATGATCGCTGTCCATAGGCTCGTGACCGGCCGTTGTGAGAGGTTTTGCCCGCCCATCCAGACTACCACGATGCGATGCGGCGTGTAGCCGGCCGCCCAGGTATCGCTAAGGTCTGATGTTACGCCGGTTTTGAGTGCCATGGGGCGTCCGAAATTTGGCAGATTGGTGCTGAGCGCATCAGTAACCAGATAGGCCAATTGTGGGCTGACAATCTGTTCGGAGTTCTGGCTGCTCCACTCGGCGTAAACGTGACCAGTCAAGTCACGCAAAGCCAGAATGGTGGAAGGTACTAATTTGCCAGCTGGGGTGTCAGTAGGGGGCTGCCCAATCAGGGTTCCCTGGGCTGCGAAGACTCCGTAAGATTGGGCGATCTGGATGACCGAATAGCGATTTTCTGTTTCAACCAATGACTCGAAGTCGGAAGCTGAAATATCCAGGCCAAAAGGAGCCATGGTCTGTTGCACCAGGCCTGCGCCCATTTGCCCAAAGAGCTGGGCGGCAGGAGCCAGGCTGTCGTTAGCCAGGGCGCTGCGCAGACGCAATGGCCCCTGGTAAACGCGGCCTTCTGGGGCTGGTATGGAATTTTCCGGTGGCAGATCCCACATGAGTGTGGCCGGTGCGAGACCACGTGTAAACCCGGTCAGGTAGAGAAATGGGGTCAGCAGGGTGCCTGGGCGATGGGGAGTTAAGAAGGTAGATTCATTCTTGTTTTTCCAATCCCCAATTAACGCAAGCAGCTGCCCATTGTTTGGATCGAGCACCGCGGCACTTGCCGATTCTGGCGCATTTTGCCCGGGTGGCAGCGGAGGCAGCATCTCTGCACCATCGCAAGCGATTGGCATGCTGGTGTCAACAGAACTATCCAGGCGTGCAAATAGGGCTTGTATGGCACATTCTGAGCGCTGCTGCAGATCGTAATCCAATGTGGTTATGATTTGCAAGCCGCCCTGTTCGATGCGTGTGCGATTAAATCTGCTTTCAATTTGTGAGAGTACCAATGCATTGAATGCCGGTGCGCCATTTGGCTGTGTAGGTTCTTCCTGTAAAGTGATGTGTGTTTTTTGTGCCAGTTTGATTTCGGTGGAGGTAGCCATTCCACGTGTTTGGATCAGGATGAGCGCAGCTTGTTGGCGCTGTAAGGCGGCCTGCGGTGCATCAAGGGGATTGATGGCAGGGGATTCGTTCACGGAAGCCAGCAGTGCGGCTTCTGCCAGGTTGATTTGGCCGATGGATTTTCCCAGGTATAGCTGTGCGGCTGATTCTGCTCCGTAAGCAAAATGCCCATAGTTGGCGCTGTTTAGATACCATTCTATGATTTTGTTCCTTCCAAAGTGAGAAGTCAACTGCCCAGCCAGAATTCGCTCGCGGATGGCACGCCGCAGGTTGGCAGGCTCTTCCCATAAAAGCATGTTGGCAACCAATTTTTGGGCCAGGGTGGCGTGCTCATCAGGGTTGGAGATGCCGTCCAGCAGGTAACCAGGGTGGGACCAAAAACCAGGGTCAATCAACGCGATGGTTGCCTGTGCCAGGGTGTCTGGTATGTGATGCTCAGTAAGCTTGTTATCGTACGGCACATAAACCCGCATGGCATCTTGCGGGGCCAATACAGATATTAGATGGGTTCCGCTGCGATCGTAAATGCGGGTAGGTTGCAGCAAACTGCCATTCACCGGATCCAGCAAGGTGGGTAGCATTTCAAGAGCCGGCAGGTCTGCTGTGATGGCAGCATAGGCGAAGGCTCCGCCGATGATAATTACACCCATAAGTGCAGACAAGGATAACCCGATAGAGATCATTGCGCTTGTCAGACGGTTTTGTTTAACCTGACGTTCAAGGGTGTGGCGTTTTCGGCGTCGCCGAAGAAAAGGAAGGGCAGACATACCTTCATTTTATCAGAAGCGCTCAGGCTACATCGCAATTTCGCGACTGTTCGACCCGGCAGCAACGCTGGTTATCTATCGCTCCTATTATTTCGCAAGCACGCATTGCTCATTTGGTTTGCGCAACCAGTGCAGTTTCGGGGTCAAGTTCGGAACCCATGACTTCCTCTTTGTTTTCTGATAATGGGAACTATGGCTAATGCTGATGTTCAATCAGCTGTGCCGACAGCTACGAGGTTCAATTGTTGTGATGATTTTATTATTCCCTTTCCCAACGGAATCCGCTCAATGCCAAAAACGGCCAGACGGTAAATCTTCGGGGTACAATAGTGGATTGAAGTAATTACAATGCCAATCGCCGCCCGAGACTACGTATCGAGACACCATCCAAGAATATTGTGACGAGGTAACGAAGGTCTTCCATGATCACATCTCCGCATAACCCCAGGTTGAAACTCATCCGTGCACTGGCCGGGAAGCCAAAAGAACGCCGCGAAGCCGGCGCTTTTTTGGCTGAGGGTGTGCGCCTGGTTGAAGATGCCCTGCAAGCCAACTGGCCTTTTCAATACGTGCTTTACAGTTCAGAGACATCAAACCGTGGTAAAAAACTCATCGAGCAGCTTGTCGCCTGCGGGGTCGAAGTGGATGAGGTGCTGCCTAACATCCTGCGTTCGGTTGGCGAAACCGAAACCAGCCAGGGTGTGGTGGCTGTCTTGAAGCTCCCCGAACCGACATTTAGCGATGCAATTCCCTTGAACTTTCTGCTGATTCTGGATCAAATTCGTGACCCTGGCAACCTGGGCACACTTATCCGGAGCGCGGCTGCTGCGGGAGTGCAAGTAGTCATTATTCCACCCGAGACAACAGATCCGTTTGGCCCCAAAGTCGTGCGCGCCGGGATGGGTGCACACTTCCGCGTACAAATTTACAGCCTGGGGTGGGAAGAGATCCGCACCAGATTGAACGGGATTTCCACCTTTCTGGCCGGGGCGGATGGCCCGACATCATGCTGGAAGGCAAATTTTCGCCAACCACTGGCACTGATTGTGGGCGGCGAGGCAGATGGAGCCAGCGAACCTGCAAAAAACCTTGCGAATTTTGTTGTTAACATTCCAATGCCGGGTAAAATAGAATCATTAAACGCAGGTGTGGCTGGGGCAGTACTTATGTTCGAGGTTGTCCGGCAGAGAAGCGAGGCATGATGAAAATTCGTTCGATTACATATTTTATGAATGTTGGTTGGCCGCTCAAGGAAGATAGAATTCAGGATGCGGGCATATTTCTTTCAACGGCGCGTGCTGCCTTTGAGAATGCTGGCTATGAGGTCCAAACAACACGTATCGCCAGCATACCATTCACAAACTTGTTGGGCGCGGACGCTATAAGCCTGACGCCGCGTTTTGCTCAGAAATTGAGTAATTCCATTGCTGCCAACGGCATCGATTTCGCTTCACTGGGCCCAGCGCTCCCGGATGTTCCCGAGAGTTACGAGATGATCCCGGATGCGATCGCGGCCTCGAAAAATATCTTCTTTTCGGGCCTCATGGCTTCGCCTCACGATGGTATCTATCTGCCAGCGCTGCGAGCTTGTGCTGAAGTGATTATTCGGAATGCAACCATTTCGCAGGATGGGTTTGCCAATCTGCGTTTTGCGGCACTCGCCAACGTGCCACCGGGTGGCCCGTTCTTCCCGGCCGCTTATCATGATTCCGATCAGCCCACTTTTGCGCTTGCGCTTGAATCCGCTGATCTGGCGGTTGAGGCTTTTGCAAACGCAAAAACCATTGAAGAAGGTCGCAAGGCCCTGGTCAACGAGTTGGAGAACCATGCGCGCAAACTGGTCTATGCTGCCGAACCGCTTAAGTTTAGGTTTAGCGTCAAATTCGGTGGAATTGATTTTTCTCTGGCACCTTTCCCCGCCGAAGGCCGTTCGCTTGGTTCTGCCTTCGAAAATATTGGTGCTCCAAGGATAGGAATGCATGGATCTCTGGCAGCCGCCTGTATTTTGACAGATTCGATTGATCGGGCTGATTTTCCGCGCGCGGGTTTTAGTGGACTGATGCTGCCTGTCCTGGAAGATGCCACACTGGCGAAACGTGCTGCCGAAAAAGTTCTGACCGTAAAAGATCTGTTGATGTATTCAGCGGTGTGCGGTAGTGGTCTGGACACAATTCCGGTCCCAGGGGACGTGACCAATGATCAGGTTGCCGCGCTATTGTTGGATATATCTGGGCTGGCTTTGCGCTTGCATAAGCCGCTCACAGCGCGCATCATGCCTGTTCCCGGCAAGCATGTAGGGGATGTTACTGAATTCAACTTTGATTACTTTGCCAATAGCAGGGTCATGGCTTTGGATGCGGAACCATTGACCAAATTATTTGCGGGGAACGAAACCTTCACGGTCCATTCCCGAAAATAAAAAATTGGGGCACAGTCAGACTGTGCCCCAATTTTTTATGGCCGGACTAATCCTCGCGCCAATATGCTCCACCACCGCCTTCACGCTGCATCAAGCCAGCACCTACAAGTTCGCGCCGGAGAGAGGCCGTGTCAGCATGAAAGCGGGCTAATATTTCGTTGACTTGTTTCTCACTATAACTTACCCCCGGTTCAAAGTCTCTCACAATATGACGTAAGATGACCTCCAGCTTTTTACGCTGGGCAGGGATGATTTTTAACCGCCCATCTGGCATACTGAAGTCTTTTACGACTTTTTGTTCGAAGGCATCCATGTTCACACCGGCAGTAACAGCTGTCATTTGCTCTCCGGAAAAAATTGTCTGCATCTTGCTGTTAAGTACATCCTTTTCCAGCATGTAAACACTGTAATAACCTTCCGCTTTGGCAGAAACCAATCCAGCTTCTGCCAGGCGTGCGAGATGATGGGAGATTGTAGAGGCTTTAAGTTCCAACATGGCAGCTAACTGTTCCACGGTATACGGCTGCTGGGCCAGTAGGCCCACGATTTTCAAGCGGCTGGTATCTGCCAAAGCCTTGAACATGATTACAATATCAGCATTTGAACTCATTCCGGCCTCCAATATTGTGAGCCATCGCTTTTACGCTGCAGCATTCCGCGATCGATCATGTCGCGCCGTAAACCGGCTGTATCGATATGGAAGCGGCGTAAGATCATGTTGACGTCTTTTTCTGTGTAGATGATACCGGGCGTGAAAGCCTCAAGCAGGTAATCCAGCAGCACCTGCAGCTTGCCAGGTTCGGATGGGATTTGCCTGATACTGCCATCTGGTTTTAGATAGGCGGACAGTACTTTGCGTGGTTTTTTACTCAAATCCGGATCTGGAACGTAAGCCTCGCGCGGTTGACCCGCGAATTGTCGTTTTGAGAGAGCTTCAATATTCCTTAAATCGAGTGACCAGGTATCATCGAGTTCATGCACAATATTCCCGTGTGCAAGTCTGGCAAGGTGTTGGGCAACATCCTTTGGGCGCATGCCGAGAACATCAGAAATTTCTTTGGCCGAAGCTGCACGTTGAGCCAGCGCACCGATGACGCGCAGTCGGTCGGTGTGCGCCAGAACCTTAACGAATTCCAGCATTTCAGTTTGATCCATGGCGGAAATCCTGTCTAATTAAATAGATATGTATCTAAGTGATTTTACGATGTTTTGGGAATTTGTCAATTGTTTATTGAAAAATGGATGGCTGTTTTGATGATTTCAGCAGCCGATGGCGAGTCCGTGTGCAAAATTTTGGCAGACGTGTGCCGTATGTGTGCGCGGGGAAATTCAGCAATTATCTTGCTATGCATTGGAAAAACCCGGATGATCAACACCCATAGAAAGATTCCGCGAGTAGATATATGGCGCTGATGCAACAGGGACGTGGCGGTTTGGCCGGACTTTTCAGTTGGTTTGTGCACCAGGTGATGAAAAGATAAGATGTGCAGATTTATCTCTATTACACTTTCGTTTAGTAAACTTTAAACTAGGCGTAAAATAAAATAAGCAGATGCGTATTTAAAATAAACGGACAAAAAGCATGCGCTTATTTTAGTAAAAGTCCGATTCTTCTGGTTGAGAGCTTGCCAAGAATTGAGGCGCGTCGAGTATAATTTCGGCTGCAATTGGTCTCCGCAAGTCTATCTATCGTATATAATTTGAGTTCGGGACATTAGTAATATTTTTATCAGGTTTGGTAGTCTGCTTTATTCAGTTTGTCTTGCTCGAATTATCGAAACTTTTGCTGCGCTGATTTTACGCAGCCATTAAGCCCAATCTATTATGGCGGAGATGTTCCATGGACCAAACCCAGCATGCATATTTTGAAGGTAAATTCGTCCAATTTGGTGATGCCAAGATCAGCATCGCTACGCATGGATTGAATTATGGCACGGCGGCTTTCGGAGGATTACGCGGCTATTGGAATGCTGATCAGAAAAAGCTGTTTGTTTTCCGTCCTATGGATCATTACAAACGTTTTTTAAATTCAGCTAAAATACTGGCGATGAATCTTCCGCATACAGCGGAAAGCCTGACACAGACAACGATCGATTTGCTTAAAATGGATCATTGGCAGCAGGATGTTTATGTGCGTCCACTGTGCTATAAAGCGGATGCCGGGATCGGAGTGCGCCTGCACGACCTGCGTGACGAGGTTTCGATTTTTGCCGTGCCGTTTGGCGCTTATGGCAAGAACGAGGATGGCGCCCATGTTACGATGTCTTCCTGGCGCCGGGTGGATGACAACGTCATACCAGCGCGTGGCAAGATCAGTGGCGCGTATGCCAACTCGGCACTGATCAAAACGGATGCCATTCGGGCGGGTTTTGATGAAGCCCTGGTGCTGGACCAGAATGGTCATATCTCCGAAGGCACTGCTATGAATGTTTTCATGGTACGCGATGGGGTGTTAATTTCCCCACCAGTCTACGATAACATTCTGGAGGGCATTACTCGTCGTACGGTGATTGAACTGGCAAAAAATGAACTTGGGTTGGTGGTGTCGGAACGTTCGATTGATCGTACTGAAGCATTTGTTTGCGAAGAGCTTTTCCTAACCGGTACTGCTGCGCAGGTAATGGTTATAAACAAGGTTGATTTCCGGCAGGTTGGAGATGGAAAGATTGGCCCGATCACTGCCAGACTGCGAGAATTGTTCAACGAAGTGGTGCACGGTAGGTTGGAAAAATATAATCACTGGAATGTGCCTGTCGAGTAAGAGTTCTTATGATAAAAAAAACGACCTCACACGAGGTCGTTTTTTATTTCTAAATTTTAGCCGGTAATTATTTTACTTTTGCTGAAAGCGTACAAGGATCAGGTTTTTTTTACAGTCGGCGTAAGTGGTTACTTTAAATTGTTCCGAGAGTGGCGCATCTGCCTGGTCCACCAGTTGGATCCAAAGTGACTGGGTGGAAGCCACAGGCGCAATCTTCAGGTTAAATTCAAAGCCACTTTGCCCGTAAGCCTTGTCTATGCCGGTAAGTGTGGTTAAGACGGGGAAGATGGTCTTTCCAGGAACACCACCACCAAGCTTGACGAATAAGCCGATAACAGGTTTATTTTTGGCGTCCAGAGCCTGCCCGGCAACGAACAATGAATTGCAACTGGTATCAGCCCTGAAAGTTGAGCTTTCGTTATAAGAAACCGCGATTGAGTAGGGCGCCCCGGTCGGTCGTGGTGTGCGCGTGGCGGTAGATGCGATGGTTGGGGTAAAGTCAGGGGTTGAGGTTGCTACTTTATAAGCAGTTGGGCTGGATACGAGCGTAAAAGTTGGCCTGGGGGTGGATGTGTCTGTTGGTGGGGTGGTGGCGGTGGGCGTCCAGGTTGAATCATAACCGATTGGTGTCCAGGTTGCTGTCGCTGGTGGGGGAACCTGGGTGTTCGGAGCAAATGGGTTCAAACTTGAATAGGGATTCCTGATCAGGCTGAAAAAGAAAGCACCTGCGAAAAGAGTCATCACCAGCATAGCAACTGTGAGAATATTCCAGGTTAAATCTTGATTAGATTTTTTCTTTGTGCCGGGTGTTTTTGGTTGTTCTCTGAGAAAGTCGTTGTATTTGCTCATTTGTTTGTTTTTCCTGTCGCGACAGGGTTATGGGGTTATGACAATCTTACTTTGCTGTTGACGGGTTGAGAGCCAGTCAATTATTGCGTGGCTTTGTAAGGTGGACAGGGCATCGGGTGAAAGCCCCCGGTCTGCCTGGCGATCCAGTAGTTTGATAATGTGAAACCCGACTTCGCCTTGAACAATCGCGCTATAGGTGCCCACCTCAAGCGAAAAAGCCGCATCTTCAACTGCTTTTTCTGCCAGGTAACCTCGTGGGAACCAACCAATATCACCTCGGGTTACAGGATCAACCTGCGCGGCCAGTTCATCAAAATCTGCGCCTGTCTTGAGTTGTTCAAAATAACTTTTTGCAACATCTTCATTATAGAGCAAAATCTGGCGTACGTGAACCTGCTCGGTAGTACTGGGTACGGCTGACATGATTTTGTCACGCATCCAGGCGCCGGCTGCCGCGCGCTTTAATGCATCATTGAAGCTCGCGGCGGTGTAATTGTTAATCTGCTGCCAGGCAGCAAGTTTATCCGTTCCGCCAATTTTAGAAATTAATGTATCCAGGCGCTGTTGCAACGCACTGGCATCCAGCGCAAATCCTGCTTCGGAAGCACCCTGAACCAATAACAGTTGGTTGATCATATCTCCACGTACTGTTTGCAAGGCTTGCTCAGCGCTGATGGTCTTGCCCAGACCGGTCATGGCAACTTTGTACCTGGCTAACTCGGCATTAAATTCATCAACAGTCATGCCATCGTTATTGACCATGATAGCCATGGGGATGGGTGTGGCTGTGGGTGGCAGCGGCGTACTGGTGGCGGGCAGCGGGGTGGGTGATGCGAGAATAGTCGGGAAGTTCGACGTTCCCCCAGAGCAAGCTGTCAATATTAACAACAAAAGGATCCAGGTGCGTTTCAGTGTAAGCATTGCCCCGATTATACCTGAGAGAGTGCAGCTATGCGCCGGGTTTGTTTTCAGACTGCGGGTAAAATTGCGATTCTTATGCTCAGGAAATATATATTTAATACAAGTTGCTACCAAAGAAATTGGACAGAGCAGGCAAGAACAAAAAGAGCGACTTTCAGCTCAAAACCTTTGGCAGTAACAGTGTGAATAGATTTGGGTAATAAGCGTTCGATCAAACTTCCGGTGGTTTTAATAATTTTTTGTATAGCGGATAGAAAATAATTTGCGTATGAAGACATAGGGCGCAAAGAATTCTTTTTTCTCAGCGGGAGAAGTTCGATACCCGCATCGCGCATGATATCTTCAATGGTGTAATCGTTATAAGCTTTGTCACCTGTCACCCAGGATTGCTCTGGCAAATCAAAATTGTAAAGTCCCAACGCGCTTGTATTACTGAAAGCACCAGGAGCCAAGAAAAACTCAACCGGTTCGCCGTGTTCCGTTACCATAATGTGGATGCGAAGGCCATAGAAATAGCGCCTTTTGCTTGCAATATAGCCTCGCCAGTCTTCACCGTGATAGATTTTAGACCGACAGATGCGATAATTATCACATACAGCGATTGGATAGCTGTCAACGACATAAGCTGAATTTTCGTTGAGCTATTTCCATGTCTCGCCTAAACGCAGAAATAAGGTCAAAAATAAATCAGCAACATTGGTAAGCGGCGATTGAAGCGGCTCTTCCCTAACATCTTGGGAATGTAGTTGCCATCATATAAAAATCGGCTGGCCATGCAAAAGTTGCCTTTGTAGTACAACATAGCTACGATAGCTGTCGTCATTACTTCTGCATCACTCATTTGGCGCTGTTTATCTTCGTAATGATGCAAAGATTTCAGCATGTCGTCGATCAGACAATAAACAACTATAATTTGGGTATCCATGACGGTCTCCTTCTTTGGTGGTCGGGATACCCCAAATGTAGCTGACTTTCATGGATTTTTTTTAATGTTCATCTCAAGGTAGCAACTTGAGTTAAGATTATGGAACCCGCCGACCCTGAAAAAGTGATCTGGTTTAACGGGATTGAATATATTCGGATTTATAAAGTGTCGGATATTCCCAGCCAGGTCTTGTTGGCTTTGGGGAAGTGAGTTAATTACAGTTATTGGTTCAGTTTCCAGATAATCCGCAGGCCATCCAGAGTCAGCCAGGGGGCGATGTGCTGGATGACAGTTGTTTCTTTTGCCACTATTTCTGCCAGCCCACCCGTGGCGACCACCTTCATTTGGGGGCCGAGTTCTACGCGGAAACGTTCCACCATGCCTTCAACCATGCTGACATATCCGAATAAAAGCCCGGACTGCATGGCGTGGATAGTATTGCGGCCAATCACATTGGGTGGTCGTTGTAGATCAATGCGTGGGAGTTTTGCCGCGCGCGTGTATAGCGCTTCGGCAGCCAGATTGATCCCGGCAGTGATTGCTCCGCCAAGGTAATCGCCCTCTTTTGTGATGGCATTGAAAGTTGTGGCGGTACCAAAGTCGATCACACAGGCCGGGCCGCCATAATGCTGCATGACTGCAGCTGCGTCGCAAATACGATCTGCACCGACGGCCCGCGGGTCTTCATAGCGAATCCGGATCCCGGTTTTAACGCCGGTATCAACTACCAACGGCTCTTTCTTTAGATACTCGCGGCAGGCCTGGGTTACGCGTCCTGTCAGGGGTGGAACCACCGATGACAGCGAGATGCCTGTCAGCTCTGGAACGATATGCCCGGCGTGTTGTAAAAGCCCCAGCAGCTGCAGCCCATATTCATCCGGCATGCGATTGTGATCGGTTGCCAGGCGCCAGTGCCAGGCAAGCTTATCGCCTTCATACAATCCGATGGTCAGGTTGGTATTGCCAATATCAATCACGAGAAGCATATTTTGACCTTTTTCCAATGTTTGGACCGTTGGCTCGATGTGCAGGTTTGTTGGGGATTAATTCAGGCTTCGGTTTTGTCCTGCTGCGTTTTAACGGCATCAATCATTTCCGCGGCCACATCGTATCGATTGAATTGTGGCATGATGTAAATTCCCTGTGCCCAGGCTTTGATTTGTTCCACCAGTTCTGTGGTAATCCGGATGCCTTCCCTGACACCATCATCCCCGGCATTTGTCATTCGGATGCGAATGGGTTCGGGGATGCTGACGCCTGGTACTTCATGATGTAGAAAATTTACATGGCGAGTGCTGAAAAGTGGCAGTATTCCCACCAGGACCGGTCTTTCAAGCGGTCCGTATTCACTGGCATAGTGTTTCAGAAAGCTTTCCGCAAGCTGGGGGTCGAAAATCGGTTGGGTCAGGAAAAAATCTGCACCCGATTTTAGCTTTCTACGCAAGTTCTTTATCTCGACTGCGAAATCCTGCGGGCAAAGATTGAGGGCCGAACCGACGAAGAAACTGGTCGGCTGCCCGATGCTGGTTCCGGAGTGATCTATCCCGGTATTGAAGCCTTCTTTGATCAGTTTAATCAAGCCGGAAGGGACGATGTCAAAATTGTCAGCTGCCTCCGGGTAGTCGCCGATTGAAGTGGGGTCGCCCATGACGACGAAAACGTTGCGGATCCCCAGAGCATGCGCAGCCAGAAGATCGCCCTGCACTCGCAGTAAGTTGCGGCCTCGTGTTGGAAAATGCAACGTGGTTTCAACCTGTGCTTTGCGCTGGACGATATCACAGACTGCCCAGGCTGACATGCGCATACGCGCCATGGGGCTGTCTGCCACGTCGATTACATCTGCGCCAGCTTCGGCCAACAGAGCCGCGCCCGCCATTAACTTGTGCGTGGAAAGCCCGCGGGGGGGATCCATTTCGACGGCGATAACGAATTTTCCATCCGCCAGTTTTTGGGCAAGCTGGGTGAGCGGCTCAATCTCCGATTCAAATTCAACTTGTGGCACATTCGGGATAGTTGTTGTCTGGATTTTTGATAGGTCCAGAATCGGCGCGGCATCCAGGGCTTTGCGCATGGCGGCAATATGACGTGGGGTGGTGCCACAGCAGCCACCGACAATGTTTGCCCCGGCAGCACGGAATGAAAGCGCATAATCGCCGAAGTACTCGGGGTCGGCCGGGTACATAATGCGCCCGCTGATTTGTTCTGGCCAGCCAGCGTTTGGTTTGACCCAGAACTTCATGTGGGTCGCGGCCTGTTTCATCTGGCCGAGGATCCGTAATAGTTGGGCTGGGCCGCCGGAGCAGTTTACTCCGATGACGTCCGCGCCAGATTCTGCCAGAAGGCGCGCAGCTTTTTCGGGGGTATCGCCTAAAATCGTACGCCCATCGCGCGTAAAGGTGACGGAAACAATGACTGGCAGTGTTGAAATATCTTTGGCGGCCTGGACTGCCGCGCGCGCTTCGTATAGGTCAGCGATGGTTTCAATCACGATTAGATCTACTTGGGCGGAGCACAAAGCTTGGACCTGTTCTGCAAATGCGGCACGAGCATCTTCCACCTGTACGCGGCCGAAGGGGGCCAGGCGTACACCCAGCGGCCCGATATCTCCGGCGATCAGCACATCTTTGAAAGATGCCGCTGCTACGCGCCTGGCCAGTTCCACGCCCGCTGTATTGATTTCGAGAAGTTTGTCCTGCAAACCAAACTTCTCCAATTTACAGCGATTGGCGCTGAAAGTGTTGCTCAAAATAACTTGTGCCCCGGCTTCTATGTATTCGCGATGAACTTCAGCTACAACAGCCGGGTTGGTGATATTCAGCTCATCAAAGCATTTCTCGAAACTGACACCACGCGCGTTACACCACGCGCGTTAAGCATGGTGCCCATGGCGCCATCGGTCAGAATGGTGGTGCTGTTCAAAAGCTGCCAGAAGTCTTGCTTCATGTCAATTCACTTTCTAAACGAGGTAATACTTTTACAGAATGAATCATCAGGTTGTGCTTATTTCATCAATTGTTCCACACGGCTTTCGCCAGTGCTGTAATACTTGGCGTCGCGGTGGTGGATCACAATGGCGGCGGTGGATTGTTCGGGGATAAGCTGGTAGGCCGGCGATAACTGCATACCCAGTTCTTTTTCGACTGGCAGAAGGTCGAAGACCTTGCGATGATCTTCAAGTTCAGGGATGGCTGGGTAGCCCCAGGAGTAGCGTTTTCCTTGCCCTTCAGGCAGGCCAAGCTCGCGGCGGATGTGTTGGTGCAGATATTCAGCCGTGGCTTCGGCGGTCTGGACAGCTAGCCCGTGTGTGAAGTAGCCTTCAGAATAGTTTCCTTCGGCCTGGTATTTATCGAATCTTTCGGTGGCTGCATGGCCGACCGTGACAACTTGAAAACCAACCACATCCATTTCGCCTGACTGAATTGAGGCGAAATAATCTGAAAGCGCCAGGTGTTCATCGTAAGGCTGGCGCGGAAAGTGAAAACGGGTTAGCGCTTCGAGTTTGCCGGCAAGGCTTTCCGGGTTGTAAATGATCAGATCATCGCCATCAGCCTGGCAAGGGAAGAGACCGTAGACAGCCTGTGGTTTGAGCCAAGCTTCTTTAATCGCCTCGCGGGTCATTTGTGCCAGGCGCGCGTCGAAATCCTTTTGTAATTTATCCCAATCTGGGCCATGGCTGTTTTTTGCGCCCCACGAAAGGCGGTAAAGTTCGTTTATGTTTAGATTCTTGAGAACTATTTCCAGCGGCATATCTCTGACGATCCGCGCCCCCCATTTGATGGGGAGTTTGAGCGGGGCTGGAATGACGTTTGAGCGGGTGTTTTCGGTTTGGCGATGGGCTGGCATTTGCGAGGCGCGGCCCATTTCCATATCTGCTTCTTTGCGTATCTGTTCGAGCAGGGCAGGTTTGCGCAGCGGATCTATCAATTGATCCATCGTTTCCAGCCCTTCAAAAGCGTCCTTGCAATAAAACACTCCAGGGTCGTAAGAGGCACCGTCATCAGTAAACAGGATGCGGCGGCCGAAGCGGCGGTTGATAGCGGCGCCGCCCACCAACACCGGGATCTTGTGCCCGCGGCGTTGAAGTTCATTAATGATCAGCGGCATCTGTTTGGATGTGCTGACCAGCAGTGCCGAAAGCCCGATAGCGGTTGCGTTGACTTCCACAGCTTTGCTGATGATGGTCTCAGCCGGCACCTGTTTGCCGAGGTCAATGACGGTATACCCATTATTGGCCAGGATGGTTTTGACCAGATTTTTGCCGATATCATGCACATCACCGTAAACCGTGGCAATCACAACCGTGCCCTTAGTGACGCCTTCCACCTTTTCAAGATACTTTTCCAGGTGAGCTACAGATTTTTTCATCACTTCTGCCGATTGCAATACAAAAGGCAGGATCAGTTGACCCGCGCCGAATTTGTCACCAACTTCTTTCATGGCCGGCAGCAGCACGGTATTCAATGTGTGCACGGCGATTTCATGTACAGCACCATGGGGCGATTTGCCGGTTGCCGGTAAAGTTCGCGGTCGGTTGATAATCTCATCGATATCGGTCTCAACCCCATCTTTGTGGCGGTGAATGATGCGCCATTGAAGACGTTGTTCAGCGCTCATGCCCTCGGTAGGATCGGTGAGCGTATTTTCGGTTGCTGTGGGTGAGATATTCTCGAAATGTTCGATAAAGAGCTGTAAAGCATCTGGACGTTTGTTGAAGATCAAATCCTCGCACAGTCTTTTTTCGTTCGCAGGGATATCTGCATACGGTGTGACGTGCGCCGGATTGATAATGGCCATATCCAGTCCGGCCTGTACGCAGTGATACAACATGACTGAGTTCAGCGCCGGGCGGGCCTGGGTTGCAAGACCAAAAGATAGATTTGAGACTCCCAACGAAGTTAGAACGCCGGGCAGGTTTTCTTTGATAGTACGGATGCCCGCTATCGTTTGAATGGCAGAATCGATAAATTCTGGATCGCCGGTAGCCAGAGTAAAGGTCAGGGCATCATATACAAGCGCATCGGGGCGCAGCCCATGCTCATTAACTGCGATGTCGTAGATGCGTTTTGCGACTTCCAGCTTGCGCTCGGCGCTCTTGGCCATGCCGTTTTCATCGATGGTCAGAACTATGACTGCTGCGTTGTGGGTTTTTGCCAGGGCAAAGATCTTATCAGCCTTGGCTCGACCGGCCTCCAGGTGGGTTGAGTTGATCAGGCAGCGCCCGGGGGCGGTTTTGAGTGCCACCTCGAGTACGTCCAGTTCGGTTGTATCGATCACCAAGGGCACTTCAACACCCATGGCCAATTTTTTGACCGTTTTTCGCATCAGTTCGATTTCGTCGGGACGTTCTGTGACGGCGCATGAAATATCCAGGGCGTGAGCCCCAAAATTGATTTGTTCGCGGGCCACTTCAAGAATTGAGTCGTAATCATCATTTAGCAGCAAGCGCTTAAACTTCTTGCTACCCTGCGCATTGCATCGTTCACCGATCAACAGGGGCGGTGGAATCTGGCGCATGCTGGTGGCTGAGATGGAGGATGATAGCCGCGGAGTTGTTGCGGTCGGGCGGATGGGGTGGGGGCGGGCATCCAGTTTCTCAACCAGTTTCTTCAGGTGCGCCGGGGTCGTTCCGCAGCAGCCACCGACCACAGAGATATTGTTTTTCTCGACGAATTCGAGCAGCGCATTTGCAAAAGGCTCGGGTTCGAGCGGATAGACGGCTTGACCATCGACATTGAGCGGCAGCCCGGCGTTAGGGATACAGGAGACCGGCAAGTTGGATTGCTCGCCGAGAATCCGAATAGGCTCGCGCATGTGTTCCGGTCCGGTAGAACAGTTCAGGCCAATCACGTCGATCGGCATCCCTTCCAGGATGGTAAGTGCGGCGGCAATATCCGTGCCCAGCAGCATGCGCCCGGTGGTATCCAGTGTGATCTGGGCCTGGATCGGAAGGTAAATCCCGGTTTCTTCAAAGGCTTTCTGGATTCCAGTGATGGCAGCTTTAACTTCCAGGATATCTTGCGATGTTTCGATCAATAGCAGGTCAGCGCCACCTTGCAGCAGTCCGAGTGCCTGGTCTCGAAAGATGTCTGCCAGTTCGTCGAAGCTGATGTTCGAGAGCTCAGGGTCATCGGCAGATGGAAGTTTGCCACTCGGCCCAATTGAACCTGCCACGAAGCGTGGTTGGCCTGTTTTGGCTGTGTACTCATCTGCCAGGCGGCGGGCCAGGGCAGCGGCGCTGGTGTTGATCTGCAACGTCTGCTTGGCCAAGTCGTACTCGCCCAGGGTCAGCCGGTTTGAACGGAAGGTATCGGTTTCAAGCACATCCACGCCAACTTCTAGAAAAGCGCGGTGGACCGTTTCGACTGCCTGTGGGTAGGAGATAACCAGGTAATCGTTGCAACCATTCAGCTTTTCTCCGCCGAAATGTTCGGCAGTCAGGTGCAGGTTTTGCAGGCTTGTACCCATGGCCCCATCAAAAACGAGCACTTTTTTCTCAAGAGCGTCAAGATAACGACGATTGGTGTATTTTCGATTGGTCATTAAATCTCCTGTTTCTGAATCAATATCCAGTTCTTTTCCTGGTGGTCACCCGGCTCAATTTGTTTGGCACCATGTTCTTTTGCATGAAGACCACCAGGGGTTTGAGCAATGGTCAATTCTGGAAACGGACCCCCGGCATCAAGATGAATCCTGATGCAATTCAAGATAATTGTTTAGTATGGTTTTGCCAGCAGTTCATCGAGCACTTTCTTGGACGAAATATCCACTGCTGCATGCTGCGAATTTCCGTGCGCATCCATGGTTACCACCACTGGGAAATCTTTCACCTCGATCACCCAAAGGGCTTCTGGCACGCCAAATTCGAGCTTATATACACCCAACACTTTTTTTACAGATTGGGCTATAAAGGAAGCTGCGCCGCCGATGGCGTGGAAATACACCCCGGGGGTTTCTTCGCAGCCCTTGAGTGTTTTTGCGCCCATGCCGCCTTTGCCGATCACACCTTTAAGATTGAAATGTTTCATTACGTCGGCCTGATAAGGCTCTTCGCGAATAGATGTCGTTGGTCCGGCAGCTACAAACCGGTATTCTTTGGATTCGAGACCGGCAACAACTGGCCCACAATGATAGATCACGGCACCGTCGAGAAGTTTTTTTAAATCTTCATAGGCTTTCAGGTCGTCAGCCTGTGGCTCACGTGTCTTTTTGATAAAAGTTTCGATCATCCATTTGTGGGCAGCGTCTCGTCCGGTGACCATGATGCCGTTCAACTGGACTGGCTCTCCAACCTTTAGCTCGCGAATGGTTTCATCACTGATTGGAATATTAATCTCTCGCATGGGTTCTCCTGGCCTGAAAATTGGTCTTAATCGTATTGAATTTCCGCAGTAAGCTGACGGCCATTGACAGTCATTTTTCGGCGGCGATATGCCCAGCACATATAAGAAACCGAAACAAAAAAAGACGCCGGCAGACGGTGCATCCCTGCGATCTTGGTTTCGATCACTGTCGTCTGACCACCAAAACCCATCGGTCCAATGCCGAGGGTGTTGGCTTCGCTGGTCAAACGTTCTTCCAGCTCAGCCAGTTTTGGGTCAGCATTGCGAGTGCCTAATTTATCAAATAAAACTTCTTTTGATTTGTAGTAGGATGATCCGCGGTCACCGCCGATGGCTACACCCAGTATCCCGGGAGCGCACCCTTGGCCCTGCGCTTTTTGGACAGCGTCGAGAACCACTTTGCGGACACCTGCCAAATCCCTTCCAGCGCCGAGGCGGTTATCTGGAAGCGAATACTGTGCGCCGACATTCTCACAACCGCCGCCTTTGAGCATGAGCTCAATGGTGAGCGACTCGGCTTCAACTTCTTCAAAATGGATGGATGGGAAATCTTCGCCACCCAGGTTGTTGCCGCTGTTCTTGTCGTAAATGGCATCCACAGCGTTCGGTCGCATGTAATTGAGGCTGGTGGCCTGTTCCATGGCGCTGCGAATCTGCGCTTTCAACTTGATGGTGCTCCAGCCTTCAGGATAGTAGACATAGAAGATGGGGGTTCCGGTATCCTGGCAGATTGGCGTGGATTGGGCACGGGAGAGTTCCACATTTTTGATCACAGTCTCGAGCGCCCCGCGGGCAGCCGAGCCTGGCTCTTCTTTTAGAACGGCTGTATGCAAGCGTTCTTCCACATCCGCTGGCAGGCTGGTGGATGTCCGGCGGATCAACTCAAGGATTTTTTCGGTCAGATCTGGCTGCATGATTGCCTCTACGTGAATTTATTTTGTCTGGCGCTTGGCTTTGCACAGGTAGCTTTTCCGGATACTGAAAAACGACTATGTCTGGCGTTTTATTATTTCTGTGTCATTGCTATAACCAATAATACCGCGAATTCATTAAGTAAGAGTTAGTTCTGCCGGTTTTTTAGCAGGTGGAATAAGCTTGTGATCGATCAGAAGCCCTGGGCTCAACCTTGGTGGCCGGCTCTGTGTGTAGAAAAAAACGACCAATGCTGGCCGTTTTTTTACTGAGGCTTAAGGCGCAGAACGATGTGCTCGAATTTTATGGTTTGCTTATTTTTACGCGCATCACGTGGCGTTTCTGCCCGCCAAATTTATATTTATAATCTTCGTCGCCGCGCAAAAAGTCGAATTCGGTGTGTTGATGGTTATTAGCCCATTCGAGCAGGTAGCCGAGCAAAACCCAGCCAACTGAAAGATCCATAAATTGCCGATCCAGCCCTGAGTTATAGACCCAGATCTTCCTGTCGTAGTCAAAATTGAGATAACCGCAGGCTTTTTTCCCATCCACTTCAAGAAAGGCTAATTGTAGATACCCGGCCGAAAAAGCAGCCTGGGCAGATTTTTTCATCTGTAGGCGCATGTCAGTAGTAAGAAAGGCGGTTTTTTCCGAGTCATGGTCCATCAATCCGAGAAAGTCATCCATCTCAGAATCGAGTTTGGTTTCATCCTCGACGATATACCAGCGGACACCACGGTTGCTCTCTTCTGCCCGGCGGATCTTGCGGCGAATTTCGTGGCGTTGTTTTTTATCGATTCCATTCAGGTATGTTTCAAAGTTACCTGAGAGGGTGATAAATGGGCTGGGTTGGTAGATGCTCTCTGCGTATCCCCAATCAGTTCCCGCCAGGCTCTTTTCGATTGCTGCCAGGCTGGGAGATGAATCAGGTAGATTGTACAGATCAAGCACCTGCCAGGCTGTTGGAAAATCTGATCTCAGCCAGTCCATCAAACCTGAAATGAAGACCTGAAGTTGTTCCGGGCGGACAATCAGGTCCAGGTAATCCGAAATTTCAATGCTTCCCAAGAGCATTAAAGCAGTTTGACCATCGTGGTTTGTTGTCAGGAAGAGCGGGGCGATGCCAACTAATTCTTGACCTTCATGCGCGGTGATTACAGCAAGCTGTGCGTTCTGGTCCCATTCGCCACCGCCGCGTGTACTCCACCAGGTGAATAAATACTCATAGCGTAAGAATGGTGCATTTGTCACGCCTGCTTGGATAAGAGCGTTCCAAATTGGTGCTAACGGTTTAAGTGTTTCAAAGGTGTTATGTAATTTGAATTCCATCAGGTTGTTTCCTGAAAAGATTTTACCAGTATAATGTTAGATACATATATGAACGCTCTTGACTTGACTTTTCTTAGTATTTATCGGATCAACGACCAGGAATGGCCGCTTTCGCCCGGGCTTTTGGCCCTAAACCCATCCAAAAAAATTGCGCGTGGACGTGACCAGGATCGACTGCTAGTCTACCTGACACTGGGCGGCAATGTTGGCTTCTCAACCAGCGAATATGGGGAAATTGCTACCCAGGTGGCTGATATTTTTTACAGCACACCGGGTTCGCTTACTTTTGCATTAAAAACTGCCGCTGAGTTACTTAACAGTTTTCTGGCAGAACGCAACATGAAATCGACCGGCAAAGGCCTGTATAGTATCGGCGCGCTTGTTTTGTGCAATTTGCGTGGGAATTCGATGTATATTGTCCAATCCGGGCCGACACATGTTTACCACCTGGCGGGTGAAACACGTCATCTTTACGATCCTCAACTGGCAGGAAAAGGTCTGGGGCTGGGCCAATCTGCGCGAATGTATTTTTCTCAGGTGACGCTATCTGCTGGCGATCGTTTGCTGATATGCGCGGCTTTACCACCAGACTGGGAAATACCACTCAGTAGCATGACAGGTTCTGAATCCCTGGAGAGCATTCGGGCGCGTTTATTAGGGAGTACCAAAACAAACGTCAGCGCGGTCTTGGTGCAGGCGTCTGATGGCAGCGGTGCCATGAACATCCTACGGGCGGTAAAGGATGATCCGGTGCAACCTTCCAGCCCAGCCATTCCTACGCCTGTTTCTGTACCGGCAATTTTGGATGAATTGCAGATCCCAGAAATGGCGCCCGTCGTGCTGGCTGTGGAATCTGCAGGAGAAACTGAGCCAGCGCAAGACGCTCAAGTGCTGGATGAAGAAAATCAACAATTGTCGGCAAAAGAATCGCGTGCTGTGGCTCCCGTGCTCAGCCGGCAGGCTCCTGTGAGTAGAAAATCTTCCCGTGAGGCCAAGCCTCTCATTCAATCTGAGCGAGAACAAATCGATCAGGGAGTGCGCAGCACGGCTCGCAACCTGGCCGGTTCGCTTCGCAGTCTGCGTACTTTCACCCAAAAATTGGCTTTATGGGTCGAAAAGGCTATCCCACGCCTGCTTCCGGACACTGATGATGATCAGCCCCAAAAAATAGTTTCACGCAGCTGGGCGATTTTCTTCGCGGTTGCCATCCCAGTTTTGTTTTTTGTCATCGCCAGAATTGTCTACTACCAATTGGGGTACGAAGCACAATATAAAATTTATTTTGACCAGGCACAGGAGACAGCCCAGAAGGCCGTGGCAGAGACTTCGCCGCTGGCTTTAAGGGTCGAATGGCAGACTACGCTTGATTGGCTCGATAAGGCTGCTCCTTATGAGTTGGAGCCCAATCCTGATGCGCAGAAATTACGCCAGGATGCCCAAACTGCTCTGGATACGCTTGATCGTGTGGTGAGGCACAACTTTATCCTGGCTTTTAATGCACCGCTTAGCCGAAATTTACATGTTTCGCGCATGGTGGCTTCCGATTCAGATCTCTATTTACTCGATTCTGTGAATGGTTCGGTTTTACGCGGGATATTTAATGGTAAGGATTATGACCTGGATGGCGGTTTTCAGTGTGGTCTAGGGGTTGACAAGCAAGGGGTTCAAGTCGATAAGTTAATTGACATCGTTTCAGTACCTAATTCCCGCGTATCGGATGTCAGTCTGATCGGTATCGATGGTTCTGGAAAGCTGTTGTTGTGCATCCCTGGCGAAAAGCCTGTCGTTACGGTTCTCCAACCCCCTGGCACTGGTTGGAAAGGTATCACGGCCATTGCTTTCGATGCCTTTAATCTGTATGTCCTGGATGCAGCAGCGCATGCTGTCTGGATTTATGAAAGTACTGAAAAACTCGAATTTTCCGAACCGCAATTTTTCTTTGGCGAACAGGTGCCGGTAATGTTGGATCAGGCCATCGATATGGCGGTTAATGGCGATGATATTTATTTGTTGCATCAGGATGGGCACATGGCTATCTGCACCTTTAGCCACCTGGATGCCTCGCCCACCCGCTGCAGCGATCCCGCGCTATATGTTGATTCGCGTCCTGGTTACGAAGGTGGTATGAGTCTAAGCGATGGTATTTTCTCGCAAATTGATTTCACCAGTGCCCCAGATCCATCCGTTGTGCTATTGGAACCATTTACCCAAGCTGTCTTCCGTTTCAGCCCACGCTCGCTGGAATTGCAAAACCAGGTACGAACAGCTGCTGGCAGTGAAAACATCTTGCCTAAGGGCGTGCCAGTTACTGCAATGGCATTCAGCCCAAACAAAAGCATGTTTTTGTTTTTGAATGGACAGGTGTATTTCTCAACAAATGTTCCATGATGGGTATGCATTTACTCATGGACATTCAGTTTCAGGACTTATCCATCAAAGCCTTTGTGAGCCAATGAATACGAATCGGTATGCTTTGCGTGCTCCAAAAAAAACACATCAGCTGCTTATCTTTGGGAACCCCAATATTTGACGACCACTCTGATAAAAAAACCTGCTTTCAGCTGAAAGCAGGTTTTTTTATTATTCGTAGAGTACGTTTGGTGCGGCATTAATACCGTTGTAACGGTATTTTTCAGCCCGGTGGGCAGCCCGTTCCGCATTATGCTGGGCATCTATGCGGCGCTGGACGTGAGGGGCGAAGTATCCGGCGTAACGCTTCTGAATTTCTGGCAATTGCCAATCGCTTCCGGTCACACTGCGGCGACAGTTCGGTGCGCCACATTCGCACGAGAACTCATCGTATGCAGCGGTATCGCTCATGGCATAATCAAAGCAAACTTCTTCGCCGGGTTGAATGTCTCGCATGGCTACGAGCGCAATCTGCCCCGAAAGCCCGGCATTGGGATTACAACAGTGGTTGACGTAATCCCCATCTCCAATTGGACGTGGCACCAGGAAGAGGTTTTCTTCCACCTGGATGCATAAACTACGGTCACGTTCAGGGAGGTTGACGAAGGTGTCCCATGCATAGACGACACCCCCGAAAACGGCTAGGAGTTCGCCCTTTTTGAGAACTTGTTGGGCGAAAATACCGTTTCCATTGCCATTGGCTTTCGGGTTGGCCTGGATCTTAGGCGACAAATATGAGCTTGGCTGTTCGTACATTCATAAAACTTCCTTTCCGGGATGTTAAATATTATCAGCGTCCCCCCCGATTTCGAAAAAACCAAGGAAAACGCCAACGCCCTAATAATACATTAAACTGACAGCATGTAAAGGGTAGGGGCTGCTGATCTTTATCCCAATATCTGTGCGTTAACTCATGCTGGGGGCGTGATTTGATTCGTATTTGTCAATAAAGGGCATCATTTTTTAACGAATCGGTAGATATTATTTGATACTTTTATTGGATTGATAAATTTTCCCCACACTTAATGATTATGAGCTGTCTGTGCCTGCTGGTTGTCTGTATCAAAAAGCCCGTTCGGAAAATTAGTTTTTATCTTTCGCTCTCTAAGGGATCAAATTTGGACTGGTTGTCTGCGTTTGGCAGGTCGATTTTTTCTTGATTTCGAAAAACCAGCCACCAGCAGGTTGACAATACCAGCAAAGCCACCCAGATGCTCCACATATCGCGTTGGATGGTGAGTGCAGCACTCTCAGGATTTTTCCAAAATAGCATTAATCCGATGATGGAAATAATGTCCAGTAATAGCAGGAAAAGCGTGGAGTACAAATAGCTCTCCCTGCGACGGATTAGATCGAATGAAATGTAGCAAATGGGTATGGTTAAGAGTACATAATCGTAAGACCAGAGATAAGGCGGTAGCAGTGCTCCGAGCGAGATTGCTGTGCTAAAAGCCATCAACGGCGTCAGTGTGTCCCGTTTTTTCCAAGACAACCATGCAAAAAGTGCTACCAAAATCAGGACCAACAGTCCGTAAGACGTAAAAGTGCAAAGCGGCTCGCCGCCACAAAAAAGGCGGGTGTAACTGAGCAGGGTAGGTTGATTACCGAGACGCTTATCCAGAAGATTTTCGCTCACGTTTCTAAACTTCCCCAACCAATCAGGGTCCTGGATAAAGCCGGTAATGAGTAACCCCATTCCGCCGATCCCGATGCCACCAATAGCCTTCCAGTTGCGCCGGAAAAGCAGCCAGAGCCCAATTAGGGCTGTTATGATCAGTAAGGGAGGTTTTAGTGCCAATCCGGCCAGCATGATCCCTGCCAGGAATGGACGACGGGTCTCCAGAAAATACAATCCAAGCGTTAGAAATACCAGAAATAGCGCCGCAAAAGTGCCTGTCATCAACCCCAGAAAGATGTTCCCGTTCAGGATCGCAGCTGTTAACACGAAGATGGCAAACAACTGCCGATTTAAGCCCTTCCAGTGTGTGGCAAGCCATAGTATACAGCCAGCTATTAGCAGTTGGGCCAATAAGTCCCAGAGTATATAAGCTTTGTCTATTGGGAAAAAACCAATCGGAGCGGTGATCAATGCCAGTGGTAGGGGGTAAGGGAATATTTTATTTGGGACCCAGGTGGCTCCGTTCTTTTGATGGCCATTGACCCATTCGGTGGCAGAGTAGGCGTGTTCCCCGGTCCATTGCATTCGCCCGGCGAGCCAGAAAGAGAAAAAGCCATTGTTGGTGTAATCAACACTGCGTTCGTTATTGATCGCGATAGTGGCATAGACTGGCATTAATGCGGCCAATACGATTACCATCCACCAGCGGCTAAAAATTAGTTTGATTTTATCCACAGCACTTTCCCTGGGTTATTCAAACTCGAAGCGCAAATGTTTAACCGTCAGGCCGTTATCGATTAATTCGCGCAGTGCATCAATTCCGATCTTGATATGTTCATCGACAAAATCCTGGTTGACCCTCTCATCGCTTTCAGCAGTTTTTACGCCATCGGGTGTCATCGGTTGATCAGATACCAGCAATAAGGCGCCAGTCGGAATCTCGTTGTAAAAGCCAGTGCTGAAAATTGTGGCGGTTTCCATGTCTACAGCCATGGCGCGGATATTGCGCAGGTAGTTTTTGAATTCGTCGTCATGCTCCCAAATGCGCCGGTTTGTGGTGTAAACCGTTCCGGTCCAATAATCACGCCCGTGGTTGCGGATGGCTGTTGAAACTGCTTTTTGCAAACTGAAGGCTGGCAGGGCCGGCACTTCAGGAGGAAAATAGTCATTCGAGGTGCCTTCACCCCGGATGGCTGCAATTGGCAGAATCAGGTCGCCAATTTGATTCTTCGCCTTCAAGCCTCCGCACTTACCCAAAAATAAGACTGCTTTTGGTTGAATAGCACTTAACAAATCCATTACTGTGGCTGCATTGGCGCTGCCCATTCCAAAATTGATGATCGTGATCCGGCCTGCATTCGCGTTTGGCATGGGTTTGTCCAACCCGCGCACGCCGACATTGTTCCAGGCTGCAAATGTCTGCACATATTTGTTAAAATTGGTCAAAAGAATATATTGCCCAAACTCACCCAGCTCTCTGCCTGTGTACCGCGGAAGCCAGTTTTGGACGATTTCACCCTTTGTTTTCATAACACTCCCATACCTGGTATAACCCCAGGCGTTCGCCTTCGCCGTCAGAGTAGAATGATTCTTTAACCATGAAACCAGTTTCGCTCGCTAATTGGCTTAATTCCTGGATTGAAAAGTGATGTGCATACCGCAATCCAGAGCCACCGCTGCGCCAATCAAGCAGGTAATCACCATCATCTACATCTTCGGTGGCCAGACCTGCCGATTCCCATGGCTGGATTCGTTTCTTAAGTTTTTCACTATTTAAGAATTGCCAGTTCGATTGGATGAATTTTCCTTCAGGCTCAAGCAGATTGTGTATTTTACGAAAAATTTTACGCCGCAATTCAGCCCCCGGGATGTGGTGCAACACTGCAAACGCTGTGATCAGCGAAAAGTGCTCTGCTCCCAGGGTCTGCTCCCAATCGGCTGCGGTCAGATCTGCTTCGTGGAATGAAATAGAAAATCCAGGTGGTTGGATCCTGGCATCGCTTAGTAATGGCAAGCTGAAATCCAGACCGGTGTATGTTCCATGGAAATCGCTCTGTGCCAGCGTGCGGGCAAGTTCGCCGTTGCCACATCCAAGATCAAGAATATGCTCATTGCCGGCAAGGTTTGTGATGATTTTGCGTACTCCAGGCTGGATGCGTTGGCGCGTTGCAGAGAAGTGAGCGCCAAAATCTGCGTAGAATTGACGATTTAACGCTAATAAACGTTGAGCTGTGCTTGAATCCATGTGCAGATTATAGCAAAGCCTGGGTCGAATCGGTGAAAAAAGCGAGGACGCTGGTGGGCGTCCTCGCTTTTTTCTTTTTGGAAGTTAATTAGCTGTTGGGCGGTTTATTCAGACCAAGTTTGGGTTTGCGCCCATATACCACCCAGGCATAAAAACCAAGGCCAAGCGCGGCAAATATCAGGGTTCCTCCGGCGATGCCAAGCAGGTTGGTTGATCCGGGTTCGCTGGCGGGGTCTTGCGGTTTGGCTTGCCCGCCTTTTTGAGCGCCGAAATCCACGAAAATTTGCTCTCCGCTCTTGATATCCAGTGTAAAGTTAAGCTGTGTTGTTGGGTTATAGCCTTCTGGGGCGGCCACAGAGATATTGTAGGTGCCCTGGGTAACTTTTTCGAAACAGACCGGATCTATCCCGGAGGTTGTATTGGCAGTTTGCGAGTATTGGCCTGAAGTACCGGTGACACTGACTGCACCTTCGGGTATGGTGCTTTCTGTTTCTTGGTGTAAAGCGTCTCCATTTGTATCTTCGTAAAGCAAGACGCAGACATTGGCCTCACCCTGGTCGGGTGTGGGGCTGGGTTGGGCTGGTGTGGCGATGACTGCCTCTCCGGTTGGGGTGGGGGTGACGCCTGAAGGTCCACCCATCCCGATTAGCAGTTCCTGCCCAATTCGGAGTGTGCAGGCTTCATCAAGCCGGTTTAGTGAGCGTAATTGGCTGAGGGGGATGCCGGCAATATTGGCGATATAAGAGCAGTTTTGGCCTTCCTGCACAACGATAAGGATGCGACCATCTGGCCCAGGAGTAGGAGTGATGAAATTCTGCAAATCATCAGATGCCTCGGCCGAAAGTGCAGTACTTGCCAATAGTAAAAGAGCGATGGTAATTCCAAAAATATAGATCAGTCGTTTCATGATATCCCAATTATACAACAGGCTGGAAATCTATTCCTGCTTTGGTTTTTTTTAGAAGGTCAGACAGCGTTTTTATGGTTATGACTTGCGGTTTGAGCTGACTGTAAAATTTCATGCGCTGAGCGCAGTGTACCCTCGGTAACTTCGCCAAGCATCTGTGCCAATTCTAATAAGCGTTCGTCGCCTTCCAATCGCTTCACCTGCGAGGTGGTACGGCTATGGTCAACCAGCTTTTGGACGCGGTAATGTTGGTCACCGAAAGCTGCCAATTGTGGCAGGTGGGTAATGCAAAGGACCTGGTGCGCACGTCCCAAATTCCACAATTTTTGGCCAACCACACCGCCAACACGCCCACCGATGCCCTGGTCTATTTCATCAAATACCAGGCTGGGAATTTGATCGGCGCGGGCCAGGGTATTTTTAAGGGCCAGCATAAGCCGCGAAGTTTCGCCGCCTGAAGCAATTTTTGCTAATGGTTTCAAGCCTTCGCCAGGGTTTGGTGCAACCAGAAACTCCACCCGATCGTAACCGTTGGAATCGAACCCAACCCGCATATCTTTGCTGAGCGGTAGGCCAGCCGGGTCTGGTTTGGTCTGGAAATCTACTCCAAACCGGGCAGATGCCATTTTAAGATCGTCCAGTTCAGTTTCAATACTTTTGGAAAGCTCGGTTGCGGTGGTTTTGCGTTTTTCTGAAAGCTTTTTCGCATGTTCAGTTAATTCTTTTAGTAAACCGGATTCCCTGGTTTCCAATTCGGCGATTTTTTCAGAAGCATTGCTGATGGTCTCAAGATCCTTGCGCGCTTTTGCGCCGAAAACCAGAACTGTTTCGATTGTGCCCCCGTATTTGCGTAGGAGCCGGTGCAGCATATCAAGTCGTTCTTCCACATCTTCCAGACGCCGGGGATTAAATTCGATAGTTTCCAGGTAGTCACGCAGGTCATGAGAGATGTCTGCGATGCTTTCAAGCAGCGTTTCTGCGCGGACTGCAAGTTCTGCTTTGTTTGTATCCACGCGTGCCATGGAGGCAAGCGCTGAAACTGCCTGGCCCAACTGGTCGCTGATTGCCGGGGTTTCGGGTGAACCATCATCCAGGAGCTGCAAGGCCTCCTGGGCATTGGTTGCCAGCTGTTCAGAATTTGCGAGCCGGTCACGTTCCAGACGTAGTTCTTCATCTTCACCGGGCTTGAGCTTGGCGGTTTCGATTTCTTCAGCCTGATACGATAGCATTTCAATTCGCCGGGCAGAATCAGCCTGGACGGCGCGCAGCTCATTCAGCTCGCGGCGAATACCCAGTAATGTGGAGTAGGCTTGCCGGTAGGATGCCAATTGACCATCCACATTGGCAAACCGATCCAGTAGCCCCAGGTGAGTGCGAGGGTCCAGAATGGAGAGGTGTTCGGTTTGCCCGTGAATATCTACCAGAAATTTCCCAATTTCCTTAAGCAGGGTCACGTTTACAGTGCGGCCGTTGATCCTGGCGGTCGAACGGCCTTCGCGACGCACTTCGCGCGCCAAAGTTACATATTTTTCGTCATCAAGCAGGTCTTCGCGCTTAAGGATTTCATTGACGGCATCCTGGGTGGTTGTCGAGAGTCTAAAAACGCCTTCCACGCTGGCACGTTCGGCATCTGCTCTTAGAACGGTGGCATCAGCGCGCCCTCCCAATAGCATTTCAAGCGCGTCCATGATGATGGATTTACCCGCACCGGTTTCGCCAGTGAATATGATCAGACCAGACGAGAACTCGAGATCGAGTTTGTCAATAATTGCAAAATTTTCAATTCGAATTTCTGTCAGCATGGGCTATTTGAACAACTGGATACCGGATAGGCGAGTATAAACAGCAGGAGTGGCCATCGCCAGGTAGATGCCCTGGAATGCCAGGCCAAATAAATTTAGGGTGACGAGCTGTAGCAAAATGGTTGGGAGCGCGCCAACGACAACCGCCACGGCAATGGTGATAAAAAGCGTGCGTGAACGGTGGCGTTTGATAACGAAACGTGTGCCTTCGGCGATGGCCATGCCGGCTGTCGGCGCGGCGGCAATCACCAAGAACCAGCCGAAGAAACCGATGGAACCGATCAGGCTGATCAAAAAGCTCGCAATTCCTGAAAGTATCCCGGCTGTGGCAGCACCAAGTATGTAATCAAGCCAAACCGCGGTGTCGAAAACTTTTTGCTGGTTCTTTACACATTCCGGGCAGCGATATCCAATCGGTGATTTAATCGCACATTTGGCGCAAATTGGCTTGTCACAGCGGTTGCAGCGCAGCATGGTCTCAACGTCGGGATGGTTGGCGCAGTAGGTTGGGAGTGAGGTTGCTGTCATCGCGGTAATCCTATGGTTGCGTTCTGGTTCATATGGCCGGTCAGGTTGCGGTAGAAATAACCTGGGTCGCCAAAACGAATAAATTTCACGGTATTTTCTCCGGCGCGAACATCTACGCGATCATCTTCTGCCAATCCGACCGGGATCTGTCCATCCACACTGAGTACTGAGTTTTCGCTTAGGACAGTCATGCTGACTGTTGAGCCCTCGGAAAGTACGACAGCCCGATCCACCGAGAGGTGTGGGGCGATGGGGATAAGCAGGATATTACGGAGTTCAGGCGGCAGGATGGGCCCGCCTGATGCCAGCGCATAGGCTGTAGATCCAGTAGCCGTGGATGCGATCAACCCATCTGCCACGTATGTGGTTAGATATTGATCGTCCACACTGGCTTTAATGTGGATTGGGCGCAGGTACTGGCCCCTGCTGACAACAGCGTCATTGAGTGCCAGCCAGGAACCGAGGATTTCGCCGGCACGCATGTGGTTCGCGCGCAGCATCATCCGTTTCTCGACCCAAAAATCGCCAGCCAGCAGTTGTTCAACCATTTTTTCCCAACCGCCTTCTTCGACTTGATACAGGAAGCCTAGCCGCCCCTTGTTAATTCCCATGACAGGGATGTCGTGTGGGGCGCATAAATGCCCGGAGCGCAGCATGGTTCCATCTCCACCGACGGCGATCAGCAGGTCAAACTCGCCAGCATGCACGCGCTTGCGAATTTTTTCGTCGTAGAGAGAACCGTGCGGACTTTCCAGCCCTTTCTCTTTCAGGAAGGCGGAAACTGCCTTGGCTTGTTCCAGGGATTCAGGCAGTTTGGGGTGGCCAGTTACCACGATATGCCGGGGTATAAAGGATGACGTCATGGCTAAATTATAAAGCGTTAAAGCCGATTCTCAATTTGTAAAACATAAATCATGTCCGAGGTTTACGGGTCAGTATCTGGGTATTTAGAGTTTCTGCTCGCAAATATTTCGAAAGCCACATTTTGAGCAGCGCGCACTGTTTTCATGGGAGCGATCAATCCCATCCGGGCGTGTTTTGCAGCGTAATTCATCCCGTCGTATTTCAGCCAGAATATCAAGAACCACATTCTCAAGTTCGTTTGTGTAGTCAATTGCGAAATCGCGGTCTTCGTAATGGATGATCCCGTAGGGTGGGCGGGAGCCCATGCTTTTTTCGACCAATAGGCAGTAAGCGGCTAACTGGTAAATGTGACCATCGTAAGGAGATTGTGGTGCGCGCCCTGATTTTACTTCTACGGGAATAAATAGCCCATTTTTTTCAACCAGGTAGTCTGGTTTTCCGGTCAGACCAAGCGCCCCGTGGTAGAGTGGTTTTTCGACCTTATTGCCCCAGGCGCGAGTATCGGTATAGATTACACGTCCGCCTGGTAAACCAGATTTTTTTTCTGCACGACCAGCTTGCCAGAGTAGGATGATGGCGGCAAGAATAAAGAAAACTGCTGTATAAAATATTGCCATCAGCCCCCCAGAAAATTTAGCAGTCCGAAAGCGGTTATCATTACACACGCGAGTAGTAAAAGCGCAAAACCCAGTGTGCGCATCAACCCGGCGACCATTACCCGGCGACCGTGTTTGCGATGCAGTTCCGTTCCGGATGCCATTTCAGCCTGGTTGATAGATTCGTGCCCGTTCAGGCGATACCACCAGGCTCGGCGGCAGTAAAGGTAGGTGCCAATGTCAGATGCGCGAATGGGTTTCATGTGGATGAGTGCTGGAATAATTGAGAATTATTTTTTGTGGTTATTTTGTGGTGCGAACCACCGATTTTCGCTTATTTGCAAGCAGTGGTTGTGAAGATTAAGCCCTGATTCTGAACACCAGCCAGTAAAAGCCTGCAGGCGATAGCACATTTATTCTATCATGGTTTTGCATCTACTCATGAGCTCTTCGTTTTGGTACTTAACCATCCTGATTCTGCTGCTCGGACGATTCAAAATCGATGGTTTACCCCGCAAGTGGTTATTTGGGCTAATGTTCTTTCAGCCCAAATAACCACTTTATTGAAACGGGGGGGGGCTGATGGCCGTTTCTCAGGCTCGCGGGCGTGCCATCCTAATATTGCTTTGAAGGTGAGCGAAAATCGAAAATCTTGTTGTTATTTTGGGATAACCTCGAAAATTACAGCCTGTTCATCTCGGTAGACTTCTCTTAATCCGGGGTCTTGCTCTGCAGTTTTGATGAAATCAGTATGTTTTAGATCTGTATGGATATACTGGGCTGCAAATCTACCAGATATAATTTCGGATAAATTTTTGACATTGCCTCTGGTTATCTTTTCCCAAAGAGAAAAAAGGTCTGGGTCGGCAATTTGCAGATAAGTAGGGTCCAGCCCGATCAGATAGGTATTGTGTGTGTTGTAAAAAAATAAACGTGGAAAATCGTCCCAGTCTGTTTGAAAAACACGCGCGCCCATGGGCGTATTTTTTTCCAGCCAGGCTGATGCCCCAGCGTACATGTTGAATGGGCTTGAATCCCGGATACTGCTTTGGGCCCTGGTTATGGTGAATATACTGCCGGTCAACATCACAATAAATATGAATACAGTTGCAAGCCAACGAAAGATCTCTGGGCGGGTTGAAGCCGGTTGTTGGGTGAGTGCAGATTGCAGGTTCTGGATCAACTCTTTCCAGAAATGGGTAGTAAAGGGTGAAACCTGGTTTTTTATCTCTGTTTGCGGTTTGTTATCCTGGAAAAAGGGAGACCAGGCAAAGGTTGAAAAAATCAGCACGAGTGCAGGAAAATATTCAACAAACCGGCGTGCCTGAAAAAGCATCAGGCCAAATAGCAGGCTGACCAACAGGCTGAAGGTTGTGCGCAAATCCATTTTGCGACCGGATAAACCCAATGCAAACATGCCGCTGAAAAAAGCCAGCAATCCTGGAAAAGAGTTATTCAGTAATTGTTCTGTTGTGTAGGGATACCATTCATTGCCGACGCGGATAGATGTGGCATCTACCAATTTTGGAAGCATGTGTCTGTATGCAAAGATAAGATTGTATGGGAAATATGGATTAACCAGGATCCCTAACGCAAGCCCAATACCAACGTAAATGACAGGCCTCAATTCCAAACGGTGTTCGGTGATGGCAATCGCTACCACGTATAAAACAGCCAGGGCCATTAAAAGGGGAAATGCATCATATAGCCAGACGTAGAAGAAAGCCAATTGTGCCAGACGAATATATTTCCCGCTCAACATCCAGGCCATTCCCAGGGCCAGGACTCCCAGAGAGAGTGACTGTGCTCTGGGGATGCTCATGCGGTAGATAAAGGCCTCAGACACAGCCAGCAATCCGACCGACCAGAGCAGGGGGTGATCTATTTTCTGCTGGCTGAACAAATACCAGATTGTGAGGAAAGCCAGGCTGGAAAAGGTGACGGCAGCCCACTTGGCTCCTGTGACCAGGTCGCCAAATGTAAAAGGGATCAAGGCAACGTGAAATAGAAAATGATGATCGTAAAACTCTCGAGGGTTGAGGATGGTTAATGGCAGCCAGGAAAAAACAGGTTTGAGACCTTCGGTGCGCATCAACCATGCCAGCTTGATGTGATAAAAACCATCATTATCAGGTAAGTCTGGCGTTGAAAATTGCACCACGGCCATGGAAAAAAAGAATATGAAGAATACAAGCAGTGGGATAAAAACCTGGTTGGAGCGATTTTTCATGATGACCATTTTATATCACAATAGAAAATGGATCGTCTGGCATGGTGTAACGCAAGACGATCCATTTTGAATAAAAGAAGTTACTGGCTATCCATTGGTGTTGGAATTACTATTCCCGTTGTCGCCGGAATTGCTGCCTTTGTCGTCAGATCCGCCGCTGTTGCTATTGTCATCAGAGCCACCACGGTTTGAACCGCCGCCGCTGCCACTATCATCAGAGCCGTTGGTGTTGGAACCGCTGTGACTGTTGTCATCACCAACCGTACTGTTGGAATTGCTGCTGCTGCTGCCAGTGTTATCGTCATCGCCATTGTTATTGGAAATGTCATCACTGCTGTTGGAATTGCCATTCTCATCGTCGTCATCGGAAATATTGCCGTTACTGTTGTCGAAATTGCCGTTATCATCAGAAATATTTCCGTTGGTATTGGAACTGCCGTGGCTGCTGTCGTCACCAAAAAGGCTGCCGTTGCCATTTGTATTGCTATTGATGTTGCTATCATCGTCTGAACCATTGCCATTGTCTTCGGAAACATTAGCGTTGCTATTGCTGTTGTCGTTTGTGTTGCTGTTGTCATTGCTGTTTTCATTATTAGCGAGATCGTCTGTTTGAGCTGCGGCAATGGCATCAATAAGTAATGGTTGGATCTCAACCGGAGCTGCTGCCAGTATGGTGCTTAATGTATCGCTGTATGTTTTGAGGATATCAGCGGCTTCTGCCCTTAAAACAGCTGCCTGGTCAGGATCTGTTTTCGCTAAATTTTCAATCGCATCCAGCGCTTTGTGAACTTCTTTTTTAAATTGATTGGCAGTATCAGCTATTAATGCTGAACGACCGTCATTGATCAGCGCCTCGATTTCTGATAGCCGTGATCCGGCAAAATCCAGATATAAACGGGCCTGTGATGCCTGGTCTCCAGTAAGGTTTGCGCGGGTATCTTCCAGGGACGTTTTTATTTGATATAAAGCGTCACCAGGTAAAGCTGCTTTGGCTGCGTATGCGGTAATAATTCCACTACCACCAAAAAAGAAGACAGCCATCATGATGACTGATAAAAGAACCGTACGGACCGATCGTTGTGCAGATTTCATGGCGAAATTCTCCTTGAGTTGATTAAGTCCAGATATCCATATCGACGAGATAGATTGAGATGGTCTGGATGTCGAATGAGCTGTCGTTATTCTTGCGTCTGAAAACATTTTTTTCAGCTCTTCGATAAATTTTTCCCGAGTATATTTTCTGGACTCGGGCTTGCGCCGGGGAGTGTTTTTGGCGTACGCTTTTAGCATTTGTTTCATGTCAAGGTCTAGATTGTCGCGTTTTAGATTGCCCATATTTTTTCTCATATCAGGTTGAGGCTAATCTGCCAGAAGTTGGCGCAGCGCATTCACAGCACGGTGTTGCAAAGCCCGGGTGGCCTCAATGGTTTTGCCCATTAATCCCGCCACTTCTTCGTGCGACCAGTCTTCCATAAATCTCAGTTCAATCACCTGTCTCTGGTCGGCTGGCAAGCGCAGCAGCGCTGTCCGGATGCGTTGACTTTCCATGATTTGCGATACTTGTTGAGCCGGATTACTTCCCGGGTCGGCATGAAAACTATCATCTAAGGAAATATCTGGAACAGGTTTGCGGCGGTAATGGTCGATAACCCAATTGTGAGCAGTGCGATATAGATACGCTTTAATGTTCTCAGGTTGGCTGCCACCTCGTACCAATACCAGGAACCGGTTAAAGGTTTCTGATACGCAATCCTCAGCCAGCTCTGGATCATTGAGCATCCGGCTTGCATACCTGAAAATGCCCGGACTAAATTGCTCGAAAATTTCCGTGATGGTCTGCTTGTCCATTGTTTTGGTCGGTGTTGAAGTGAGGTTGCTCATGCGCATGTTGTTCATCTTGATAATAAGACGTTATTTGTCCGAAAACGTTACGCGATTTTACGAAATTGCTCAAGAAAAGTCAAATCTTATTTAGACCCAACCTTTTTCGGGTTGTATTACAGGTTTGGCAGGTATGTCAGGCCTGATCGGTTAGTTTCATGCTTTCGGTTTTATAATGTAACCATGTCTGATTTCCACTTTTCATGCCCTATCGAAGTGCGTTATGGCGATCTCGACCCGCAGGGGCACGTCAATAATGCTAATTTTCTGACTTATCTTGAGCAAGCCCGCATTAATTACCTGGTCAACCTGGGTCTGTTCAGCCGGAAATTAGCCTTCATGGATGTGGGTATTATTCTTGCGGATGCGCATGTGAAATTTATCTCGCCGGTTTTCTTTGATTCTGATCTGCATGCAGATGTGCAGGTAACCCGACTGGGCAACAAGTCGTTAACCATGGCCTATCGATTGCAGGAAGCTACCGGGGGTCTTGAAATTGCCACAGCAACGACAGTCCTGGTCACGTATGATTACCGTACAAGCGAAACCATCTCGATCCCGCCGGACTGGCGTGAGAAGATCCGTGATTTCGAAAGACTTTTGGATTGATATGATCCTATGACAATGAGTTTAATTGTGCCATGGTCACTGGATCGTTGGCTTGGAAAAAGTCTCCATGCCAGAATCTCTGGATTTTTTTAGCTCAGAATTTTTAAAACTAACTCGCCGTAAAATTCAAGTCCGAGATATTGGATTTTTAAAATCCGTTAATCTGCACACTTTTCCTGGAGAAAGTAAAAAAATGACTCTGCCTGTTATTGATACACAATATTTAATCCGATTTCTTGTTGACTTATTGAACACCCCTTCACCGACCGGTTACACCCAACAGGCGATCGTATTTACTGAGCAGACCCTGCGGCATTTTCCGCAACTGACTCTGACGCATACCCGTAAAGGTGCGCTGGTGGCGCGTTGGGAAGGGAAAAAGTCTGATGCTCCGCGTGCCCTGACTGCGCATGTGGATACTCTGGGAGCCATGGTGAAGGAGATCAAACCCAATGGGCGTCTGAAACTTACCAGAATTGGCGGACTTTTACTCAACGGAGTCGAAACAGAAGGCTGCTGGGTAATTACCAACGCCGGTGCCAAGGTGCGAGGTTCTTACCTTTTCGAAAAAGCTTCTTCACATGTGCATGCTGCATTGGTCAATGAAACCAGACGAGCAGAAGAAAACATGGAGGTACGCTTGGATGCGCGCACAACGTCTGCTGATGGGACTCGCGCTCTGGGGATCCAGGTGGGCGATTTCGTTTACTTTGATCCTCGTGTCGAAGTCACCGAAGGTTTTGTGCGATCACGTTTTCTGGATGACAAAGCTTGCGTGGCGACCGTAGTTACCGCCATAAAGGCCCTGCACGACGCCGGCTTGCAGCCCACTCAAAGTACTTATTTTCACTTTAGCAACTATGAAGAAGTTGGGCATGGCGCTTCTACGGGTATTCCGCATTACGTTCACGAATTACTGACGGTGGACATGGCTGCCATCGGCGATGGGCAAACATCGGATGAATACAGCACCACTCTGTGTGTCAAGGATAGTGGGGGCCCCTATCACCACGGTCTCAGCCAAAAACTTCGCGCATTGGCTGAAAAACACGCTATCCCCTACAAAACCGATATTTATCCATATTATGGGTCCGATGGCGAGGCTTTCTGGCGCGCCGGAGGTGATGTGGCTGTGGCTCTCATCGGCCCGGGTGTGGATGCATCCCACAACTATGAACGCACGCATACTGATGCACTGATCGCTACCACGAATTGGATCTGTGCCTACCTGTTGTCTGAATAAATTCTCTTTTTTTCATCCCAGGTTCTGTGCGTACTTTTTTCGATTGTACACGGAGCTGGGTAATTTGTTGTCAAAAAAAAGGAGCTTTATGAAACTGGATGCTGCTCTGCCTCCGACCCGCCTATCTGATGTGCCTGTAATAGCCAAAGCCGCCGAAGCCGCCGGCTTTGCGGCCATCTGGACCCAAGAAACCCAACACGACCCGTTTCTCCCACACGTGCTGATTGCTGAACATACCAGCCGGATTTCTTGTGGAACAGGCATTGCGGTTTCCTTTGGTCGTTCACCGGCGACGATTGCTTATAGCGCCTGGGACCTGGCTACCCAATCTAACGGACGCTTCATCTTGGGTTTAGGAACACAGGTGAAGGCACATATAGAGCGACGCTTCGGGCTGGAGTGGCCTGCTTCGGTCACCGGGAAATTGCGCGAACAGATCAGGGTTATACGCGCCTTCTGGGATACATGGCAAAATGGCGTGCCGCTTAATTTTCGGGGTGAATATTACAAGATCACGCTCATGTCCCCTTTTTTTAACCCCGGTCCGATTGAATATCCGAATATTCCGATTTATATCGCCGGTGTGAATGCGGGTCTGGCCAGGCTGGCTGGGGAGCTGTGTGACGGTTTCCATGTGCACCCCTTCCATACGCGCGCTTATCTGCGCGATGTGCTGCTGCCGGCCATCCAGGATGGCGCAGCGAAAAATAATCGCGTGCGCGCTAATATAACTCTGGCTACGTCTGTTTTTGCCGCGACCACTGAAAGCGAGCGCGAATTTTGCCGTCAGCAGATCTCATTCTATGCTTCCACGCCATCCTACCGGCCAGTGTTTGAACATCATGGTTGGCTGGATGTTGGCGAAAAACTCTCTGCACTTGCTGCCCGCGGGCAGTGGAGTGAAATGCCCGCCCTGATTACAGATGACATTCTGGCAGAGTTTTGTACCGAGGCATCCGGACCGGTTGAATTGGCGAGCGCACTAAAAGAACGCTATGCAGAGCTTGCTGACCGGCTGACTTTATACATCCCCTTTATACCTGGGGATAAAGATGCATTTTGGACAGAATTGTCACATGAATTTATGGGAGTAGGATAAGCATGCCTGAATCAAAACGTATTCTTGTTACAGGTGCGACCGGCAAAGTTGGGAAGACTTTTATTGACCGCATGCTGGCAGACAATAAATTTGACTCATTCGTAATCCGCGCCCTTTGTCATAACCGCAGGCTTGAGGCGCGTAAGCGGTTAGAAATCATCCAGGGCTCCATTTCTGACAGTGAGACTGTTACCGCAGCATTGAATGGGGTTACGCATGTTTTGCACCTGGCAACCTGTAAGGAGACCCCGCTGGAGATTATGGATGTAGCGGTAAAAGGCTTGTTCTGGTTGTTGGAAACCTGCCGGATGAGCCCCACGTTTCAACAATTTATTCTGATCGGTGGCGATGCGGCGGTTGGTCATTTCGTTTATCCCCATCAGCTGCCCGTTACCGAGCAGCAGAAACACAGCGCGTATCCGGGTTGCTATGCACTCTCTAAGGTTTTGGAAGAGAGCATGTTGGAGCAATATTATATTCAGTATGGTTTGAACGGCTGCTGTCTGCGCGCACCCTGGATCATGGAAAAAGATGATTTTAAATACCAGCTGTCTTTTGGCCCGGATGTATTTGGCGGTCCACGCTGGATGGATCTGGTTGGCGCACAACAGGCGGCTGAATACGCGCGGACTAAAACTATCCCGATCATGCTTGATCCACAGAGCCTGCCGGTAAAACGTAATTTTGTGCATGTTGAAGACCTGGTCAGTGCAATACTTTCAGCACTTGATCATCCCAAGGCCTATCAACAAACCTTTAATATTTGCATGGATGAGCCGGTGGATTATGGTGCGCTTGCTGGTTATCTTTCTGATAGCAGGGCGTTACCTTCCGTTGGTGTTCCGACACTTTTTCACTCGACCTGGCTGGATAACTCCAAAGCCAAGTTTTTGCTTGGCTGGCGCCCAGAAGTTGATTTGAAAAAAATGATTGATCTAGCCTGGGAGTATCAGCGTGCCAGCGATGACCCACGGGTACTCTGGTATCCGGGCTAGAGTGGGTTAATGAGTGAAAATGCCCAGGTGGTTGGCTACAAACGCTTCCTTGCCTTGGATATTGTCAGCAATGGGCGAATTTAGGACTTGGGGAAGCTTGTCTGGACCAAGCGTAACCATTGTTGTTGAGCCACCTCCGTTCAGATTTATGGCGGTATCGGCACCATAAAAGATCATCAAGTTGGCAAGTTCGACTAAATTGACACCTTCGCTGTAACCTGGTTGCTGACCATCCACCACCATCATAATGAGTTTGCGTCCATGATTACCGGTGCCGATTGCTGAACAGGCGTTATAAGGGCTGATATCCAGGTTGTTGGCAATCTTACCGTTGGTTGCCAGGAGATGTTCTCCTGAAATGGCCTGGATCAGGTTGTTCGGTCGGTTATTAATGGTCACCCGGTTTTTGCGGTCGACATAAAAAGTTGCGCTGGTGCTCGCCGTTGAATAAACGGTGCCGCCAGAAGCCGCAAAACCGTTTACTTTGAGCAGCGCCCGGCCCTCGGGACAGTTGTTTTTCGTGACAACAGGGATCGTCCAGCCATCGCCATTGATGGCTAATTGAACGCCAAAAGTTTTCGCAAACTGGGAAGTCGTTTGCGCGCAGAGATTGGGTGCTGTGCTCGGACTGGTTGGCGTGACCAAGAATTCAGCTTTGCTCACGTCCAGATCGATTGAAAGCACATGGATCATTAATTTGCGTGGTGTTTGGCGCACGTCGCGAACATAGGTAACGCCATTTGAGAGCACTTTTTTGAGCGGCATTGCCGGTGGCGGGGTTGGCAGGGGCGTGGGATTTGGATCAGGTGGCGGTGGCGGTGGGGGTGGTGGTGACGCTGACAAGTTGAAGCGAGAGCGAAATGACACGCTCTCCCCATTGAAATAATTCAGATCAATTTCCATGCTTTCAACACCATAGGCACTGCCATCTCCTTTGGGGGTGAATTGCCAGAATAGCCATTCGGTCGGGCTCCAGGGCAGGGGAATTGCGGGCTTGGTTGTATTGTAGTTGGCAATCCACAAAGGATACTGGTGAAAATACTCCAGTTCTTTACGTTGGGTAATTTGATTTGGGGCGTTGTCTTTGAAGTAATAATAACCGGTGTAAATACAGATTTCTTTTTTGCCGACCAGGGTTTTTAAGTATTCCAGAAATACATACCAGTTTTTCCAACCACCAAATTGGCCACCGTATCTTTCCTCAAGGTCGAGGAACATGGGCAGTTCGCCCAGGTTGCCACCCAGGGCCTGGAGCCATAAATCGGCCTGGCGCTTGGGATCGGCGCGACTGTCAAAAAACCAATACGACCCGCGCGGAATTCCGGCTGTTTTGGCATCGCTCCAGTTTATTTTTATATCTCGGTCAAGCCAAAGGTTCTGTCCGGCGCGGATGATGACATACTCTGCCTGGGTGCGCATTTTTACGAAGTCGATTCTTTGCGGGGTAACAATATTATTCTGGTAAAAACTGATATCAGCGCCAATGACCGGGCTCATGGAATTCTCCTGTCCCCAGGTCTGTACCAGGGGAGAATTTATCTTATTGGTAAGGATGCTTGATTATTGATAAACTTAGACTACGAGTTGGTAAATAAGGTAATTACAATACCTTCGCCAAAATTAGTTAAAAGAAATAGGGCTTTTCGAGTAAAGTTGAAGTCTTCGACAACCCAACCTACCCGAGAAGCCCATGACAGAGATTTTAGCACTTTTACAGAACATTGCACCTCTTTTAGAGAAAAC
>JAPLGT010000288.1:0-7222 GCA_026390035.1 Chloroflexota bacterium | reverse complement strand
GGCGCACCAATTTATGGTCATCTGCAAGAATAATTTTGATGGGATACATACTTTACTCCGGCTGCCCCAAATCGAACTCAGCAATTACAAGCGTGCCCTGGCCTGGCGCTGATTGCAAAACGAAGTGTCCACCAGCCATATTCACACGTTCCCGCATTCCTGATAGCCCCGTAGAAGCGACCATTTCCTTCGATTTGATGTCAAAACCTTTGCCGGTGTCAGCAATCGAAACCCGTAGAAAGCCCGGCTTAATGATGAGGGTAAAAGTGGCTTCGTTCACTTCGGCGTGACGGGCAATATTGGTAATTGCCTCCTGCGCTACGCGGAAAACAGCAGTTTCAATCGTCTTATTAAAACGGCGTTCATCCAATGGATTTACATTGTGAGATATGGCAATTTTCGTATGGCTTGTAAAGCGTTTGAACAAATCATCCAGGGCAGCCGCCAGGCCAAAATCATCCAGAACGGCTGGACGCAAATTAAGCGAAATTTCACGCACACGCTGCATTAATTCGTTGGTAACCGCACGCGCCTCCCCTAGCTGGCTGGATGTGTCATCCTCTTTACGCTCAAGGATGAGCTTGAGTCCGGTCAGATACTGACCGATTTCATCGTGCAGTTCTACTGCCACACGTCGCCGTTCATTCTCTTGCGCGTTCAGCGTCTGCTGCGAAAGATTTTGCAACTGCATGTTTTTTATAGAAAGTTCAGCCAGAGTTTCTTTTAATTTTTCGCGTTCAATGACCAGATGCCGGTAACGATCCACACGCCGAAGAGTGTTCAAGCGAATCTCTAATTCGAGACTGTCGAATGGTTTGGCAAGAAAATCATCGGCTCCAGCCATAAGACCATTTAGTTTTGCTTCACGGTCATCCAGAACAGTGATCATGATGATCGGAACCTCTCCAATTTGGGGATCCAACCGGATTCGCTTGCAAACATCGTAGCCATTCATACGTGGCATCATCACATCTAACAAAATCACATCTGGATTGAGCTGCCGGGCCATTTCAATGCCTTGAATGCCATCCTCCGCCATTTCTACGTGAAAATTTGGTTTTTTTAACAAGGCCGCCAGGGTTGTCCGTGTAATCACTTCGTCATCAATGACAAGAATAGTGTAAATATGTTCGCTCATGATTTTTCCTCAAGAAGTTCGTGAATAGAAACCGCCAATTCTTTCAGTTTTAGTGGTTTGCTCATGTATACGTTTGCGCCAGCTTGCAGGCACTGCTCCTGGTCACCGGGCATCGCCAGGGCGGTGACCGCAATCATAGGCACCGCTGCGATCAGCGCATCAGGATGGGCACGCAGGCGACGGATTGCTTCCAGACCATCCATACCAGGCATTTGAATATCCACCAATACGATATCCGGATGAACATCATTGACTCTCTCGAGCAGTTCGGCGCCACTGCGAACCTTTAGTACCCGATATTGTTTGGTTCCGAGGAAATCCGCAACCATTTGCAATACCATCTCGTTATCGTCTGCGAGCATCACGAGGTGCGATTTGGAACCCTTTGGCGAAGTCGGTAAATTGGAGAGTACGCCAGCGGCAAGGTCTGGTTCAAAAGGAACAGGCTGGCTCGCTTGAGGCGACCAGGGCAGCGTGACGATAAAGCAACTGCCTTTGCCAAAGACACTTTCAATTTCGATACCACCGTTGTGCATTTCTGTAAGACGTTGAGCCAACGAAAGACCGAGCCCTGTACCCGAGTATTGACGCGCAAAGCTGCTATCAATTTGCACAAAAGGTTTAAAGAGCTTGTGGAGATCATCGGAATTGATCCCAATACCCTTATCCCAAACCTTCAATTTAACGATTTTTTCAGCTTCATTCGCATCTATCTCCAGACCCAACTCGCCATTTTCCGGGGTAAATTTAATGGCGTTACCCAGCAGGTTCACAAGAATTTGTTTCAGGCGACGCGCATCTGCGCGCACAATCACCGGTTCAGATGGGGGAGAATAATACACATTTTGTTTTTTTAGATGCGCCATACCCTTGGTCAATTGCAGGCTCGCCTGGCACACATCCGCAATCGAAAATTCCGCGAAATGCAATTCCAGCTTACCCGCTTCAATCTTGGAGAGGTCGAGAATATCATTGATCAAATCCAATAAATGACGGCCGCTTTCTTCAATTGTTGATAAGGTTTTTTGTTGCTCGTCGTTCATCTCGCCAAAAGTGTTTAATTGCAAAGCTTCTGAAAGACCGAGGATGCCTGTCAGAGGCGTACGCAATTCATGGCTCATGCTGGCGAGGAATTCATCCCGCGAGCGCAGCGCACGCGCCAGATCTGAGTTCACCCGGCTAAGGTCTGCTGTGCGTTCATCCACATGCATTTCCAATTCGCTGGCATATTTACGGATTAACTCTTCTGCCCGCTTGCGCTCAGTGATGTCTTCTATCATGCACAGGTGGCGTGGCTGAGCCTGATCATCGACCTGCAGCCGGGCAATCGTCATATTGATCCAAACGGCCAGACCAGCAGGGCGCACATAAAGCGCATCCATCCGGTATCCATTGATCAATCCGGCATTCAAGCGCGCAATATTATCCCGGTCGGCCTGCATATCATCGGAATGAGCGCTATTCATCCAATCAATATTCGCCATATCTTCCAAAGACCTGCCGGCAATCTCAGCAAAGCGCGGATTGGCTTCGTAGATATGCCCGTTTAACGGATCAATCAGGGCAATGCCCAATGGCGCTTGCTCAAATATGGTTTTGAAACGCTCCTGACTGGCCCGCAGAATCTCCTCAGCTCGTTTTCGCTCAGTAATCTCCTGCACCGTACCACTCAATAAAGATGGCGCACCAACATCATCCAGAAGCATCTCGCCCGCCTCTGCCCACACAACATGGATTGAACCATCCCCCCACACAATGCGGTATTCCAACGGTGATGGTTTACCTTCATTGACCACCGCCTCGTTGGATTGATCCACTTTGGCGCGGTCATCCGGATGAATAGCTTGCGCGATCACGTCCGCCAGGTCACCAGAAAAAGTTTTTTTATCCAGACCAAATATGTTGTACATCTCATCAGACCAGGTGAGTTGGTTGGTCTTGATGTTCCAGGTCCAACTGCCAATATGGGCAAAATGTTGTGCCTTGCGTAGTTGGGTCTCCGAATCAAGTAAATTTTTCTCCACCTGTTTATGTTCAGTGATATCCTGTGAAATTATCTGAACACCTACCAGTGTATGTTGTTCATCAAAAATAGGCTGGTAGGTTGAGCGGAACCACTTTATCCCGGCTAACAACTCAAAAGCGGTTTCGAAATATTCCGTTAACCCTGAATCCAGAACACGCTGCATGCGTTGGGTTACAACCAGGCCTTGTTCAGGTCCAAATATTTCGAGTGCTGTTTTACCAAGTGACTCGCCAGGTTTTGTCCCCAGATTTTGGAGTGAGCTGCTATTTTGCAGAATTAGCCGGCATTCCGCGTCAAAAATTGCGTTTGATGTGCCTGAATTTTCAAAAACCAATTGGTATCTGGTTTGACTTTCCCGCATTGCGTCTTCCGCCTGTTTGCGCGCGGTGATGTCACGGCTGAGAACGATAAAATGTGGTTCATCAGGAAGACTTGCTTTCCGGGAAACAGAAATTTCAAACCAAAGAGTCCCTTTTGGAACCACTAGCTCAAATTGCTTGCCTGTTGAATACCCTTTTTCGTGGGCATCCTTGATGGCTGACATAATGATACTGGCTACATTCGCAGGCAAAATATCGGGAACTCTTTTCCCAATGATATCTACGTCCGACAGATATAGTAATTCTGTCCGCGGTGAATGGAAGTCAAAAACATAGCCATCCAGCCCAACATCAAATAGCAGATCAAGTAAGGCATCGAGTGTGGCTTCAAGTTTTTCATGTGCTTTTCTGGTCTCATCCTCCGCCTTTTTTAAATCAGTGATATCAGAACTGAGCACAACAATAGATACAACCTGGCCGGCTGCATCCAAAACTGGAGCATAGTTTACCTGAAGCCAACGCTTCCCCGAAACAAGATCAAAAGTATTTTCGTATGAAATCGACTTACCAGATCTGACTTCATCAATGTACTTTTTTGCAAATTGATAGTTTTTTTCTCCGATAATTTCCTTTATGTGTGCGCCTATGATTCTTTCCCGTGGAATATCAAATGATTTTTCGAAGGCGTCATTTACAAAATCATACTTTAAAGTTTTCGCATCTACATAAGCAATATAACCTGGTATGTTGCTCGCCAGACTTAAAAATTTATCATTCGATCCCTGTAAAGATTGTTCCACCTTCTTACGATTCAGAATTTCCAATTCGATGGATCGAGTCCGCGCGATCACCTGTTTTTTGAGCGAAAAGAACCATAAAAGAAGCAGGGCTCCTATAAGGATAAATGTCAGGATAATCCAAACCAGAGTCTTCAGCCACATTTCAGAGATTGGATCTGGCGATTCCAAAGATGCAAACCATTTTTTGTAAATTTGATCATATTGGCCAGTGGCTTTTATAATTTTCAGCCCTTGATTTAAGCGTTCCAGGGTTGCCAGATCACCCTGCCGGACTGTAAAACTAAAAGGACGTGTATATGATTTGACAACTGCCGGAGATGGATCAAGATTGCTGAGATCCAAATCCTTAATAAGTGACAATCCAACTAATTTTGGCATAAGGGCTGTATAGCCCATTCCAGATGCCAGAAGTCTCAGCGCTTCTGGCAAACTGTCCACCAATTTCAATTGTTCAACCTTAATAGAATTGATTGAAAGCAGATAATCATAGGCCTGATCGCTCTTCATAACAATAATGGTTTTGCCTTGCAGGTCACCCATCGCTAGGATGGCACCGGTATTTTTGCGTGTAAAAAAAGCATCGTAGGCGATCGTATGCGGGGGCGAGAAGTCGTATAGTTTATCCCGCTCCGCCGAATATGCCATCATCGGCAGGAAGTCTATCTCACCATTTTCCAGCGCCCGACGCGCGTTATCCCAAGTATCCACCCTGATTTCGAGATTAATGTCCATCACAAGCGCAACTGCCTGCATCAAGTCCACGCTAAAACCAGCTGGCTGCCCCTGTTCATTTACAAATGTATAAGGAGCATATTTTTCTATAATAATGGTCTTGAAAGTTGGTTTGACAGTTCCCTGGTACGCACGAACTCCCGATGTGGTGGAAAATATAATAATAATGGCGAGCAGGATATCGAAAACAATCGAACCAAACTTAACCTGCATTTTCATTCGTCGATCCAATGTGTGCTTAAATCTGCTTCCGATTTTCATTATCGTGGTGAATTTTTGATTCATTTTGTTTCCTCGTACGTGGGCGTCCGAGCGCTCAATAAATAAAGACGATCTGGATACAGAACCTAGATTCCGGACTTCTTCACCCCACTAAAAAGAGCCCAGCCCAGGACCAGGCATTCCAAAACGTTCACAACAGCACATAAATAAATGGACACATGCAATTCCATAGGCAATATGTTAACGGAATAACCGCATACGCGCCATGCGTAGTTATACCTATTCTACAGCACAGTAAATTAGTATTTTGGCGGAATTTAAGTAGTTTTGCTCAAACACATTAGGTAATTAAACGAATTGATTAACTCCCCCTTGAATTTATACTCTAGCATACTACTACGGGATGCCTTTTTGGGTTTGCGTAAAACGTGAATTCAGCCAATAAAGCAAAGGAGAATGGATGCTATGAATGCACTCAACAATCTAAAAACAAATGTTAAATTAATCGGCAGCTTTTTGATCATCGCAATGATCACGGCGGTCGTTGGGGTTCTCGGAATTTACTATATCAAGCAAATCGATGCCGCCGATACCAGGCTCTATCAAAACCAAACTGTTCCGATCACTCAACTGGCAGATATTGCCATTGCATTTCAACGCACACGTGTCAATCTGCGGGATCTGCTGCTGGCCAAAACGCCCGAAGAAGCCCAAAAGTATGTCAGTACGATCAAACAACTGTCCGAAGAAATCGATAAGATCTCGATTGAGTATAAAAAACTGATCCTTACTAAAGAAATGCAGGACCTGTTCACCACTTTTACCCAATCATACGAACAATTTCTGCCCGACAGGGATAGGATCATGTCACTTGCCCTGGCGGATAAGAAAGATGAAGCCCTGACCTTGATGCGCGGCGATGCACTGGCAATAGCCAAAGAAGTCGAAGCCAATATCGAGGCGATGATCGCAATGAAAACCGAACAAGCCAGTACGACTTCGGAGGGCAACACCGCCACTGCCAACCAGGCCACCACAACCATGATTGTGATCGTAGTCGGCGCTGCACTGCTGGCAATGGGCTTTGGCGTTATCATCTCCAACAGCATCGCCAACCCCCTGGGGTTCCTGACCCGCCTGGCGCGTGCAATTTCAGTTGGAGATCTGGTGCGCGATGTCAGCGAGGCCGAGAAGGACAAGGTCCGTTTGCGCAAAGATGAAATCGGTGATATAAGCCAGGCTTTTGACGCACTGATCAACTACATGCAGGGCATGGGTGCGGCAGCCACTGCCATCTCCAACAATGACCTGTCGGTCAACGCGACATCGAAATCCGCCAAGGATGAACTCGGCAACGCTTTCTCAAAGATGATCGCCAACCTGCAAAAGGTGATCGGTCAGGTGACCGACAGCGCCAATGCGGTGGCATCCGCTTCCGCACAGCTGGCCAAAGCTTCCGAACAATCCGGTGAAGCCACCAACCAGATCGCCATCACCATCCAGCAGGTTGCCAAAGGTACCAACGAACAGACTGAAGGCGTCACCAAGACGGCCGGATCTGTGGAACAAATGAGCCGCGCCATCGACGGCGTCGCCAGGGGCGCGCAGGAACAGGCCAATGCCGTCACCAAGGCTTCGCAGGTCGCCTCGCGCATCAGCACCGCCATCGAACAAGTCACCAACAATGCCCAGGCCGTCACCCGCGATTCGGCTGAGGCCGCGCGCTACTCACGCGATGGCGCCAAGACCGTCAAGGAAACCATCAGCGGTATGGAAACCATCCGTACCAAGGTCGGCATCTCGGCCACCAAGGTTCAAGAGATGGGCACCCGCTCTGAAGAGATCGGCGCGATCGTCGAAACCATCGAAGATATCGCCAGCCAGACCAACCTGCTGGCCCTCAACGCCGCGATTGAAGCCGCACGCGCCGGCGAGCAGGGCAAGGGCTTCGCGGTCGTGGCCGATGAAGTCCGCAAGCTGGCCG
>JAPLGT010000318.1:0-2715 GCA_026390035.1 Chloroflexota bacterium | reverse complement strand
TTCCTTTTGTTGAACAACACGGTACAATCATCAAGACACCTCCTTTTAGGATTTTTGGATTTCGTCAATCACATTATCCTTAAGAAGGTGTCTCTTTTTATGCCTTTTCTTGAGTTGCTTCCCCCTTATTTTTTGAGTTGCATTATCTCTTCCCGACTTGTTGCCCTATCCCACTAACCGAATGATTGAATTCAATACCGTAAGATATAATCTCTAAAAGAGGGATCCAATTTTTACGGAATTATGCATATGACTCACAATCTTATTGGGACTGACCTGGTGTTGCGAAGTGACAAAGGCAAAGCTATCCCAATTGCGAAACCAGACTCTTTATTCACCGGAGGCGCGGCATGTTCCGCCGATTAGCAATCCTTGTCACGATATTAAATCTGATCCTGGTAACAAGCTGCCAGCTGTCTCTTCAGCAGGACCCGATAATTGTTCCTTCACCGACCATGTCCGACTTACAAAGTAATGGTTTCACGATCACGCCAGCAGAGCTCGAAAGCACTGCAACTTCCATTGATGCGCCTGAACTGACAGCAACGGCGACCTCGACAGCCTTACCTGCAACATCTGATTTGTCACCGCTTGCGATCGCTAACATGCGCGCGAAAACTTATCCTGGTAGTGATCTGGTGGTAGAGAGCACTCTTTCGCCAGGGCAGGGCTACAATCGCTATGTTGTCTCGTATCAATCGGATGGATTAAACTTGTTTGGCCTTCTTGCCGTTCCCACTAGCGCTAAACCAGCGGCTGGTTGGCCTGTCATTTTGCTTAATCACGGCTACATACCCCCTGGCGAGTATTCGACCGACCAGAGTTATGCCAGGATTGTCGCTCCGTTGGCTGAGGCGGGCTACATCGTGTTCAAGCCGGATTATCGCGGCCACGGCAATTCACCGGGTATTCCCTCTCAAGTATATGTATCACCAGATTACGTTACGGACAGCCTGAACGCGTTGGCCTCGATCAAGAAGTATCCGGATGCAAATCCGGATAAGATTGGCGTATGGGGCCACTCAATGGGGGGCAATATCACTCTGCATGGGTTGGTGGTTACCCACGACTTTAAAGCTGCGGTGATCATGGCAGGAGTTGTTGGTTCCTACAGCGGGATTATCGACTGGTGGTCGGCACGGGTTGCAACCGGCGTGCTCACAACCCAGAATGATCTGCAAACGGATCAACTTGTTTTGCAGATGGTACGCGTAAACGGAACGCCTCAAACCAATCCTGTTTTTTGGAATACGATTGACCCAACATCCTTCATCCCGAATATTGAAACGCCGCTCCATATCCAGGTTGGTAGCGCAGATTTGGTTGTTCCTCCGGCTTTCTCCCAGGAATTAAACGCTCAATTGAAGAATGCGGGGAAAAGCGTGACCCTTCACGTTTACCCTGGCTCGGATCACAATTTGTCGCCGGACACAACAGCGGCCATGGCGGAAGCCGTGACATTTTTTAATCAATACCTGAAGTGATCAATGGACAGGTTGCGGAGGAATTTTCCCGAATTATTTTCACAATGGTAAAAGTTTAGGAATAATTTTTCAATGGCATTGCCGATAAATTTCTGCTATTCTAGCTTCACCAGAATAAAAAAACACACGGAGAAACCTGAGGGGGGCAGGCCTTCCATGTGCAACAATATCATATCAAGAAATTGGGAGTCTACGGTGTTTCAAAAACGGGTTCTTTTGATGGATTTCCATATCGCATCCAAAATAAATTGAGAGCTGGGCCAGGGTCTACATTGAAACTGATCCTCGAATGCCCGATAATCATCCCGTCCGGAATATTCCATCGTTTCTGGATGTCCCGGACGAGTATCTGAAGTGATTTGATCTGTGCGGGCGGATAATCTTCCCAGAAACGGTATCCGAAGGAATCGTTATAGTCTTCGAAAATCAAGATGTTTGATGGTGGCGTTTTGTTGGCGAAGACCAGCGGATCGATATGACCCAGATTGACTAATTCGATCCCGATGGTTTGGTACCGGGGTTCCAGAAGCAAGCCCTCCTGGTTCGAACAGACCGGGCAGGATGGGTTGCACAGGCTGAGCTTCCAATGGCAGGTTACGTGAAACGCTGCAAATCTTTCCGGAACAAGTTGGGTGATACTGCCATCCCGATCGATGATGTAATGCGCGCTGCTGTTATTGGGTTTTTGAAAGGTTGCAATCGAGGCATCCAGCGAACCTTCAGTATAGTGTAAGACAATTGCCCTGTGGTTGTTCACTTGCTCGAAATTACAGGAAGGACGTACGCGGATATCAAAGGGAAGGTGATCCCTGGCGATGACTGAAACATCTGTTGGGATGACCAGCTTGTTTAATTCAGCCCACCACTCCCAAGTATCCGTTTTTGTCTGATTACAGAAGTGGATCAGTGGACTGTATTCAGACACCGGGTTTGGTTTCCAGGGAACGGGCGAAGGCGTTGATGAAACGTGATACCGTACAAGGTTTGGAAAATTTCGCGTAGGTGAAGGGTTAGGGGTGATACTTGCTGACGTCTTTATGAGCGCGCCTGGAGTTGGGCTTTGAACAGGCGTGGTTGCTGGCTGGCTACCCTGAATAATTCCAATCAGCGAAAAGAAAACAAGCGGAATTGCGAGAAGTGGGGTTATTGGTTTCAATGTGTTAGCGCACGCAGTTTGGCTTCGCCGGTTTGGGTGACCAGCACTTTTGGCACGACGGATGGAAATAAAATT
>JAPLGT010000326.1:0-2320 GCA_026390035.1 Chloroflexota bacterium | reverse complement strand
CATTCCGCCGGAGATGTGGTCTTGAAGCGGACTGCGCAGGTCTTGAATGCCGCTTTTCGCGCCGAGGATATTATCACCCGCATTGGTGGCGATGAGTTCGTGGTGATATTACCCAATACCAGCACAGTGGCTGCCGCAGCTGCTGGCGAACGTCTGCAGCGGGTCTTGCAGGATCATAACGCCACCCATGTGGAGCTGCCACTCAGCTTTTCAGTGGGGATCAGTACTGCTGAAATTTCCACGTTATTGACCGAGGCTTTCAAAGCGGCGGATGAGGAAATGTATCGCGAGAAGAGAATTCATCAAGGCAGCTATCGGTGAGCCAGCGGGTAGGTATAACTGACGGTCTTCACTCAAGGATATCCAGGTTCTGGTCTTGCCATCCAACAACCAGTAGACCCCGAGCGCAATTACCGCCAGTTCTTGGAATATATGTTTAATCTGACAATCTGGCATTGTCAAAGTAAATACAAGTTTTTTATCTGGAAGGTTTGTCGTGCGCCAGCGTGGGCGCAAAAACTCCACTTGTGGGGCCGGCCAATGCTTATGACGCTATCTGCTTCGATCGAGCGCCGGGCCCTTCTCCTCGAGCACGTAAGAAACATTTCTGGTTGCATATTTAGATTTGCTGGTAGCAATTTCCAACCCGGATAACAGGATATTTACTGGAAACCATGGCCGAGTCATCTTTACAGCAATTGGTAGAAAATGCAGCATTTTTGCTTGCGTTGGTGCTGGTCTTTGATGCGACGCTGCATATCCCACGCACCGGACGTTTCCGTTACTGGCAGGGCCTGCTTGGCTTGCTGACTGGCGGAATTGGTGTCTGGACAATGTTGACACCCTGGCAATTTACCCCTGGGATCAGTTTTGACACCCGCTCGGTGCTGTTAAGCATCAGCGGGTTGTTCTTTGGACTTGTACCAACTGCGATTGCAATGGTGATTACTTCGGCCTTGCGCATTTACCAGGGTGGCGCGGGCGCTTTTACAGGTGTGTGTGTGATCTTTGCGACTGGCAGCCTGGGCATCCTCTGGCGACGATTTGGCCGGCGTCCTCAGGTGGGGATTAGCTGGCAAGAGCTTTACCTGTTTGGCCTTATCACTCACCTGCTCATGTTGGCCCTGATGTTGACCCTGCCGTGGCAGACTGCGCTGACTGTGCTGTCTACCATCAGCCTGCCTATTCTGCTGATCTATCCACTGGTGTGCACAGTGTTGGGATTGCTGATGGTTGATCGCCTGAAGCGTGAGCAAACCAGCAAGGAAATGCGTGAAAGCGAAAAAAAATTCCGCTTGATCGTAGAGACTGCTCGCGAGGGGATCTGGATCATCGATCAGCATGGACGCACCAGTTTTGTGAACCAGGAAATGGCGCAGATGCTGGGCTATGCGGTTGAAGATATGGACCGTATGCCGATAAACTCTTTTATTTTCGAGAATGATCTGGTGGATCACGCGCTTAAGATGGATGAACGCCGCCATGGTCTGGATGGACGTTATCAGCGCCGGTTCTGTCGCCGAGACGGCAGCGAGTGTTGGACGCTGGTTTCAGCCAGTCCGATGCTGGATGTTGACGGCCGGTTTAGCGGCTCTTTTGGTATGGTTTCAGATATAAGCGCGCTTAAACAGACCAAAAAATCATTAGAAAAAAGCGAAGCGCAGTACCAGGTGCTGACCGAAAGCATCAAGGACGTGGTCTGGATCCTGGATGCGCAAACACTGTGTTACCGATATGTCAGCCCATCAGTGGAGAGGTTAAGAGGCTACACGCCCGACGAGGTGATTGCCAGGCCGGTTTACGATGCCTTATCAGCGGAGGCCAGCCAGTATTTATCCGGTTTGATCCGAGAACGGGTCGATGCTTTCTTGAACGGGCAGGCCGCCCCGGATATCTTTTACACTGATGAACTTGAGCAGCCTTGCAAGGATGGTTCCAGGGTCTGGACGGAATCGATCACCAACTATTACCTGAATCCTGAGAACGGCCGGGTGGAGCTGCGCGGGGTGACCCGCGATATCAGCGAACGCAAACAGACCGATGAAATTGTGAAAAATTCCCAGCAGGAACTGCAGCGCCTGCTTTTGGAAACCGAACGTTCGCGGCGCAGGCTGTTGAGTGTGGTGGAAGAACAGCTTCAAACGGAAGACGCCTTGCAAAAATCGACCGAAGAACTGCGGGTGGCGTATGATTACACCCTGCAGGGTTGGTCGAATGCGCTTGAAATGCGCGAACGTGAAACCGCCGGGCACAGCCAGCGCGTGGTAAGCCGGACATTGGAGTTGGCGCGTGTTTTTGAAATTCCTGAGAATGAGATTGT
>JAPLGT010000201.1:0-17314 GCA_026390035.1 Chloroflexota bacterium | reverse complement strand
TCTCCACAGATTAGTGGTGGGAAAAATATTATATGCCCTGCCTATGGCCTGTGCTTAACACGCACAGGGTTTGCAGGGACGATTGTGGGTGTTTTTTTATCACGAATAAGTGCCGAATGGACGAATGACACGCAGTTTTTTTGGAAAATAACGCGCAAAAACGCTGCCAAAAACTCGCGTGGTGCAGCATGCGCTCGTATTATTTTGGCAGCTGGACAAGGGCAAACCAGTAGTTCGATAGCCAGAGATCTAAAAGTAAGCATCAACACGGCACAACGCTGGCGTAATCGTTTTGCGAAAGTACACACTATTTCTTTCGACGATTTAAGCCTTGTAGATCGTTTGCAAGATGGGCCTCGTCCAGGAGCACCAAGCCGAATTACCGTGACCACCGTTGCAAGATTAAAGCACTAGCCTGTGAAACACCTGGAAATTTAGAACGACCGATTAGTCAATGAACAGCGCGGGAAATTGCCGCCGAAGTGCTGAAACGCAAGTTTGTTGACAGTATCTCGGCCCGGCATTCCGCGAGTCTCTTAATAATACGCTGATATCAAACCGCATTTGAGTCGTTATTGGCTGACACCCGCTTACGAAGATGGTTTTGATGAAAAAGTTGCTGATATTATGCGCCCGCCTCTGCCCACCAAAAAAGCGTGGGTTAGCTTGCATTCAGATTTCGAGTGCAGGCTGAAACACTGGGGCGCGATTCGGCGAAGGCAGCCAGGCGTTTCTCGAAGACTCCGGTATTGATTTCGGCACGAAGCTAAAAAAGAGAGCAGCCGGGTGGCTGCTCTCTTTTTTAGCGCATCTTGAAAAACTGGGTCATCTTCATGGCCAGGTTCAGGTCCCCGGTCAATTTAAGTTTGCCTGCCATAAAGGCTTGCATTGGGTCGAGCTGACCGGTGAAAAGCTTGATGTAATCTTCCGATTCGGCGGTCAGTGTCATCTTGGGGCTGGGATGAGCGCCCTGCTGTACGTTTACCTTGCCATCCTTGATATCGGCGTACCATTCACCGGGTTCGGCACCTGTAAACTTGAACTGCAAGGTCACATCCAGGCCCTGGGCTTTTTCAGGGACAAACGCAGATGGCATTTTGGACATTAAATCAGCAATTGAAAGTGGCATAAAATTCTCCTTATAAGGTTTGTAGGGCCAGTATAACCCAGGCCCGTTATGATTTATTGTAGATTTTCAAATATTGTGGCTGCGCCCATCCCGCCGCCAATGCACATGGAAACCATGCCATATTTCGATTTGCGCCGTGCCATCTCGTAGATCAACTGCGTGGTCAGCTTGGCGCCGGTGCAGCCGAGTGGGTGCCCGAGCGCAATCGCGCCGCCGTTAACGTTGACCCTTTCCTGGTCAATTTCAAGCTCGCGCATGACAGCCAGCGATTGGACCGCAAAAGCCTCGTTCAGCTCAATCAGATCCATATCGGCCAACTGCAACCCGGCGATTTTCAGCGCCTTCGGGATCGCAGCGATTGGACCAATGCCCATCAGATCTGCCGGGACGCCGCCAGTGGCAAAGCTAACGAAGCGGGCCAACGGTTTCAGACCCAGCTGGCGAGCTTTCTCGGCCGACATGATCACCACGCCCGCCGCGCCATCCGAGGTTTGGGATGAATTGCCAGCCGTCACCGAGCCGCCTTCCTTGAAGGCGGCTTTTAATTTGCCAAGGGCTTCCAGGGTGGTGTCGGCACGCGGGCCTTCATCACGCCGGACTGTGAACTTCTTTGTAACGGCCCCAGCGCCGGCGCTGAACTCGAGGGTCTCAACCTCGACCGGCACAATCTCAGGATCGAACAGACCGGATGAGACTGCGGCATGTGCCTTCTGGTGCGAGCGCAGCGCAAAAGCGTCCTGGTCTGCCCGGCTGACGTTGTATTTATCGGCCACATTCTCGGCGGTCAGCCCCATGCTGGTGAATGCGCCGGGATCTTGCGCCGCGAAATAGGCGTTCGGGGCAAATTTATTGCCGGTCATCGGCACCAGGCTCATCGACTCGGCGCCGCCAGCAATCGCAATTTCCATTTGCCCGGTCATGATTGCAAAAGCGGCATGCGCAATGGATTGTGACCCGGAGGAACAATAGCGGTTGATGGTCTCGCCGCTAACCGTATAAGGCAAACCAGCCCGCAGGGCGACTGTGCGGGCCATGTTCAGGCCCTGTTCACCTTCCGGGAAAGCACAGCCCAGGATGACGTCTTCGACATCTGCGGGCGCGAGACCCTGTGTGCGTTTGAGCAGCTCTACAATCACCGCAGCCGCCAGCTCATCCGGGCGGACAGTGGCAAAGCCACCGCGCTTCGATTTTCCAACAGCCGTACGAGCGGCTGAAACAATCACAGCATCACGAATATTCATTAGATTCTCCTTGTGTTGGGCAGGCTCAGGCAAGCCTAATTCCGTAAGGGCTTCCCGGTCTGGAGCAAGTTCCACATGCGCTGCTGAGTCTTTTCGTTGCCGCACAGACTCAGGAAGGCTTCGCGTTCCAGATCCAGAATGTACTGCTCGGAGACCCAGGCTGGCCGGCTGAGGTCGCCGCCAGTCATGACGGCGGCAAGTTTTCCGGCGATGACCTTCTCGTATTCGGTGATGTATTTGCCTTCTGCCATCATGTGAATGCCGACACGCAGAGCAGCCAGCGCATCACGCCCGGCCGCGTAGATCAGCTCAGGTGCGGGTGGGGCATAGCCGGCAGCCGCAAGATGCAGCACTTCGCGCTTGGCTTCTGCCAGCAGGTGCTCACGCCGCATGACGATGCGATCGGAAGCACTCAGAAAGCCCGCCTGGCGAGCTTCACCGGCACTGGTGGCCACCCTGGCAAGCCCGATCTGCTCGAAGACGCGCTGAAGGTAAGGCAGGGCATCGGCATTTTGGGTACGCATGGGCGGGTTAACGATCCGGCGCAGAAGTTCCTTGGTGCCCGCGCCAGCCGGGATGACACCTGCGCCCATCTCCACCAGCCCAATGTAGAGTTCACCGTGAGCCACCACGCGCGCGGCGTGCATGGTCACTTCAGCGCCGCCACCCAGGGCCAGCCCGGCAGGTGCCACTACTACAGGTTTGGGAGAGTAACGCATGCGCATGTTCAGGCCCTGCAGTTTGCGGATGGCTTCATCCAGAGAATCCCACATGCCCTGCTGGGCTCCGACCACCACCATGAACAGGTTGGCGCCGGCGCTAAAATTTTCAGCTTCGTTGCCGATCACCAGTCCATCAAAGTCCTTTTCCAGCCGCTCGAGTGCTTCGATGCTGATATTGAAAATATCGTCATCCAGCGCATTCATCTTGGTGTGAAATTCGACACCAGCGACACCATCGCCCATATCATAGAGCGTTGCGCCGGCGTTCTGGCTGATGATCTTCTGGTCTTTGAGCAGCAGCACGCCGCGCGGGCGTGGAATGGGCACATATTTGCGTTGGGAGACATCGTAGACGCCAATTTTTTGATCGCCACTGAGCTGGTAAAAGCTTTCGACCCCGGCGGCGAGCATCTCGTCCACCCACCCGGCGGGGGCAAAGCCCTCGGCTTTCATCAGATCGACCATCGGGCGCACGCCCATTAGATCCCAGATTTCAAACGGTCCGGCATCGTGACCAAACCCCCAGCGAACGGCATCGTCAACTGGTTTGCCGGTATCGGCAACTTCCGGGATGATGGCGGATGCGTATTGGAAAGCCTGCAGCGTGAGAGCTTTGACCAACTGGGCGCCGCGATCGGTTTCCTGGATCAGGGCCTTCAGGCGGTCACCGAGCGCCTCGATCTCGCGCAGCTTGCCGATCGATTCAAAACGGACTTTTTTGGGCGCAGCATGTTCAAGCGTGGCCAGGTCCAATGACCAGAACTCCTTGCCACTCTCTGTTTTAACTTCCTTGTAGAAACCTGCCTTGGTCTTGTTTCCGAGCCAGCCCTTCTGGAGCATGTTTTTAATCAGAGCGTTGACATTTTCATCCTGCAGGTAGGGCATGACGTAACTATCGTGTGGAATGCCCAGCGCCAGATTGCGGCCGACATGTTCCCAGATATCGATGCCGACCAGGTCGATCAGGCGGAAGGTGGCTGTCTTGGGACGCCCCATGGTCGGGCCAGTCACGGCATCGACTTCATCGACCGAGTATCCATTTTTAAGAATATAGTGCAGCGCAAAAGCGCCTGTCCCAAAGGCAATCCGATTACCGATAAAATTGGGGGTATCTTTGCACTGTACAATACCTTTGCCCAGGCGATATTCGCCAAAGTGCGAGATAAAATCGACCACATCCGGGCTGGTATCAGCGGTACGGATGATCTCAAGCAGTTTGAGGTAGCGCGGTGGGTTGAAAAAGTGGGTGCCGAGAAAATGCAGTTTGAAATCGGGCGAGCGACCGGCAGCAATATCCTTAAGCGGGATGCCAGAGGTGTTGCTGGAAATGATCGAGCCGGGTTTGCGGATGGCGTCAATGCGCGCCATCAGATCCTGCTTGATTTTCAGGTTTTCAACGATGACTTCGATGACCCAATCAGCCGCGGCAATCACCTCAAAATTGTCTTCCAGGTTGCCGGTTTTGACCAGCGCGTATTGATCGGATGAGAAAAAAGACGCCGGACGGGACTTTTTGGCGCGCTCCAGGCCTTCGGTGACAATTTTATTGCGCGCATCCGGATTGTCCGCCGGGGCATCTTTTGGGACAATATCCAGCAGAGTGACAGGCACCCCTGCGTTCGCCAGGTGAGCCGCAATCGCCGCGCCCATGGTTCCAGCACCGATAACAACAGCAGAATGAACTTGATATTTCATGTTTCCTCCTTGGGTGAGGTACTGCTCTTTGTATTATTTGCCAATCAATTGCCAATCAGTTGCCACCGATTGCAGAAGGCATGACCATGCCCGGCGGCTTAAAAAATCTTACTCAACACTTCCACCAGGATCTGCGCCAGCAATATTTTAAAGATCAAAGCCGCCGGATAGACACTGGCATAAGAAACTGTGGGCAGGTCAGTCTCGGCCTGGGACTGGGCAGCGCCCAAGCCGGGAGGGTTGGTCATGCAGGCGCACAACGCGCCCAGGGTGGAAAGAGTGGTCAACCGATAGATCGGGATCATCAAGACTAAGCCGCTGATGACCGTCACCAGCGAGATCAAGACACCCGCCGCCACCAGGCTCCAACCACGCTGCTGCACGACCTGCATCAGCTGGGCCCCGGCATTTGTGCCAGCACCCGCCAGGAACAGCATCAATCCGAGTTCACGGGTGATGTTGCGCGCGGCTGGCGGCACCCACAAGCGAAAGTTACCAACCCGACCAAAATGACCGATCACCAGCCCAACCAGAAACACGCCTCCCGCGTTTCCAAGTCGTAAATCCAACCCGCTGGAAATAGGAATGGAGATATTTCCCAGGATTACACCCAGAACCAGCCCTACCAGGAAGGTGACCATCTGGGTCTCATCGGTGCGAGCGGGTTTTCCGGCCACGATGCGCACAAATTCATCGACCGCGGCAGATTCGCCCACCAGGCGGATGCTATCGCCAATTTCCAGGGTGGCTGTGCCGGTGGGGGTAATCTCCAGTCCCTGGCGGCGAATGCGCGTGATCACCACGGTGTAGCGTTCCCAAATTTTAAGGTTCATCAACTTTTTACTGGTCAGTGACGGCTCGCTGACGTAGACATCGACACTCTTAACGTCGGTATTGACATCCATCCTGGCGTCGGTCGGTTCGCCCAACAAAACCGACATTTTGGCCACTTCAGCTTCCTGCCCGACGACCATGACAATATCCCAAAGCTGCAGGCGGGTGCCAGGGGTGGCGGCAAAGACCTGATCACCGCGCCGAACCCGGGAGAGATTGACGGTGCTCAAGCGGTGCAGGTCAATCTCGCGCACCAGGCGGCCATCAATATTAGCATTGGTGACGCGGTACTGGCGGGCTACGATGCCCGGCGTTTCAAGGGCCTGGGCCTCGCGCCAACGCGCTTCTTCGGCAGCCAGGTCGCGCCGCAGCAGCCTGGGCAAGAGTTGGATGACCAGCACGACACCCACCATGCTGAAAGGATAGGCAATTCCATAACCAACCGATACCGCGGCACTGCTGCCCAGACCCAGCCGGTTGACACTGTCGATCACCGCTGCCAGGGCAGGGGTGCAGGTCAGCGCACCCGTAAAGAGACCGGTCGCCAGGTCAAAGGGCAGCTTCCAGATCCATGCGACCAGGACGGTCATGACTCCGCCGGCCAACACAGTTACAAACGCAATGATAATGAACCGGATGCCCTGACTGCGGAATGTGCGGAAAAAGCGCATCCCGGCCTGCAGGCCAACCGCGTAGACAAACAGTAACAGCCCAAGATCCATGATGACCTTTGGGACGCTAAACCCAAAATGGCCAAAGATAAGCGCAACAAATAATACGCCGGCTGTGCCCAGCGAAATTCGCTTCACCGAAAGTGTACCCAGCCAGGAGCCCAGGGCCAGGATCAAAAACAATATTAGCATTTGTTCTGCAAATAATGCGGACATTTTTCACCTCTGCCAGGAGGGTAACACAAGCCAGCAGGATTTATTAGTGCATTTAAGCACAATCCTGGCAAGAGTCACTCTTAATGACTGCTCCTGAACCCGCAAAATGTAATTCGCGCAGCGGGCCGAGGCAGGCAGCAACGTCCAGCCCGATCTCACAGAGATAATCCCGGAAAACATGGCCGATCACTCCATGTTAGCGCAGTTCCGCACCTGAATAACCGAGCAGGTGACGGGCGACAACCAGCCGGTTGATCTGCCCGGTGCCTTCGTAAATATCGGTGATCTTGGCATCCCGGAACCATTTTTCCAGCAGGAACTCGCGGCTGTACCCAAGCGGTCCCAAAATCTCGACGGCCTTCTGGGTGACACGGTTCACAATATCGCCAGATCTGACCTTGCTCATGGATGATTCAAGCGCATTGGGTTGCTTGTTATCGGCCATCCAGACGGCTTTCAGCACCATTAACCAGGCTGATTTGACCATGATCTCCATGTCGATCACATCACGTTCGATGGAAGAGAGCTTCTGGCGCGGCAGACCGTAGCGAATACTGAGGCCCTGCTCTGCCAACATTTTCTTAACCTCTTCGAGAGCAGCGCGGGCCACACCCACACCAGTCGCGGCGACGAGCGGACGGGTGGCATCAAAGGTGGCCATGGCACCCTTAAAGCCGGTGGTGGTCTTCTCTACGGTTGGGCTGCCGAGGATATTCTCAAACGGAACGCGCACAGCATCCAGCGAAATGGAAGCCGTATCACTGACGCGAATACCCATTTTGTACTCAAGCTTGGTAACCTTCACCCCGGGGGTTCCGGCTTCGATCACAAACGAACGCATGCCTGAGCGCCCGGCAGCCGGGTCGATGGAGGCCCAAACCACCAGAAAACCCTTGCCAAATTCAGGATGTTCGTTGAAGGATTTTTCACCGGAGGTGACGAAAATTTTCTCGCCGGTGATGACCCATTCATTGCTATTTTGATCCAAAACAGCCCGGGTGCGGATGGCGGAAGTATCCGACCCGGCTTGCGCCTCGGTCATGCACATGGCCGCAAAGGTGGGTTTATCGCCAGAGAAGCGCGACAGGAACCTTTCGCGCTGTTCCGGAGAACCGGCCGCCTGGACTGCCGCCGCCCCCAAACCGCCGCCGGGGGTGATCAGGTACATGCCCACATCGCCCCAGGAGAGCATTTCCAACTGGTTGGCTAATACCTGGTAGGCGATCGATGGCCGCCTGGGTTTATTGGGATCTTCATTCTTTTTCTCATCAGCCGGGGCAAGCGAACCGGCCGAACCGGCGCCCATGGCCTGCATGGCTGTATGCATAAACTCGACATAGCCATAAGGAATGGCGTGCTCATTCTCGTCCATCTCACGCGAGACAGGCCGCATCATATTATCGGCCACAGTTTGCAGCAAAAAGCGTGCCTGTTCGACGGGTTTTGGGATCTCAAATTCGATAGTCATATTCTGCTCCTATGCAACCGCTAAACCAGTGAAAGTAGCGAAACCGCGCCCAACGCGCATCCACATTTCCACAGGATGATCGCGAATGTAACCGTGCCCACCCAGGATCTGGACAGCCCGATCGGTCACCAGCATGGCCATATCTGCCGCAGCAGTTGCCGCCAGGTAAGCTTCGCTACCGGCATCTGGCTTACCAGTGTCCAGTTTCCAGGCTGCTTCCCAGGTCAGCAGGCGGGCGGCTTCAATTTCGATGCCCATCTCGGCCAGCATGAAGGCGATGACCTGTTTCTGGGCAATTTTGACCCCAAAAGCATCGCGGTCTTTGGCGTAATCGCGCGCATATTCAAACGCTGCGCGGGCCACGCCAACCGCCAGGGCAGCATTGGTCACACGCATGGCAGCCAAGAGCGGGGCAAAATCACCGGCTACAAAATTGGCTGCCGGAACCCGCACATGGTTGAGGCTCACTTGATACATTGGAAGCGCGTTCAGGCTCATCAACTTAATACGCTCGGAGATTTGCAGGCCTTCAGAATTTTTCGGGACAATGAAGCCTTTGGTCTCGCCATCCAGGTTCGCATACACCAGTACGGCTTCTGCCTCAGCCGCAAAAGGCACATAGGTTTTTAGACCGTCCAGAATGAAATCAGCGCCATCGGCTTTTGCAACGGTCTTAAGCGCGTTCGGGTCAAAGTCGAAAGATGGCTCGATCAGCGCGGCAGTATAAGGATGCCAATCTGCTGCGATAACCGGCGGAATAAAGGTTTCTTTCTGCAAGTCACTGCCCGCCAATAAAATCGGCAGGACGAATAAGCCGGGGGTCATGACTGCCAGCGCACCCGCCAGGTCGCCCCAACCCAATTCTTCGGCCGCCAGCACACCCGTCACAAGCGAACGTTCGCCAAAACCACCATACGTTTCGGGCGTTGAGGCTTGTAAAATGCCCAACTCCCAGCCCTTGTTGATCAGTTTTTGTGAAAGTTTCTTTTCTTCCTCGGCAGCGTGTGCCGCTGGGCGCAAGTCACTCCTGGAGTAGCGGGAGACAGCGTCAATCAACATTTTTTGTTCTTCGGTTGGCGAGAAACCATACATAATCTGTCTGCTCCTTGTGGACTTACTTTTTGAGACCGGTTAAGAATAAATCGGTGAAATGATCCGCGATTTGATCAATCGACAGCGCTCCGTCAGGCTTGTACCAGGTGATGGTCCAGTTCATGACCCCCATCAAACCGCGCGTTGTCAATGGAATATTTTCGACGATAAAAACCCCTGTATCCGCCCCTTCTTGAATTAATTCACGCCACATCTGCTCGAAACGATCGCGATGCGGAATGTGTTTTGAGTGGTATTCCGGGTCAAGCGAGCGATGTTCCATTAGAAGCACGGATACCAGGTCGCCCTGCTCGCTCAAGGTTTTGAGGTACAAACGGACTGCTACGCGCAGCTTTTGATCTGCGGGCAGGTTCTGGGCCATCACCCCGGCCATTCCTTCAATGACCATGTCCAGGGCCCTGTCTAATAATTCCAGGAGGATGTCTTGCTTACTCGAAAAGTGGTGGTAGAGGCTGGCTTTTTGGAGCTGGACCGCCTCGGCAATATCTGCCATGGAGGCCGCATGAAAGCCCTTCTGGCGAATAACCTGTGCTGCGGATTCAAGGATGGCTTCTCTGCTCATTCAACAATCTCCCTACCGACCGTTCGGTAGGATAATCATAGCAGAGAGCGCATCCAGAGTCAAGAGGGATTTTTGTAATCTATCAGACGATCAAAAATAGCAGCTGCGAAATTAACCTGTGGGGAGAAACTACGTTTCTCCCCACACCCCTCTTCCTACAGAAAACCAGCACTGCAGAAAGCAGAATTCAGCAGGCAGAACACAGAAATATCCCCTTCGGGGCTGATATCAAAGCCCAGGGGAAACTAACCGAAAACCGATATCGTAGTTTCAAAGCCCAGGGGAAACTAACCGAAAACCGACATTGTTGAGGAAGTTGACGGGGTCGCCCCAGTTGCGGGAGGCACAGCGCGCATCGTAATGAGCGAAGTTCCACGAGCCGCCGCGCACGACACGGTGGACCTGCGCTTTTTCATACCAGGAAGTAGTCCACTCCCAAACATTACCCGACAAGTCGCAAATACCATCGGGCGTACTGCCTTCCGCAAACTGTCCAACCACGGTAGTCCCTGCTTCCGGTAGATCAAAAGCATAACCTGCATTATCATCCTGCTTCCAAAATGGCGCAGCATTCAGCTTGTTTCGATCAAACTTATCCCCCCAGGCAAATTCCCGGCCAGCCGCTCCCCTGGCGGCGCGCTCCCATTCTTGTTCAGCCGGCAGGCGCACTGTTTTGCCCAACTGCTGCGAGAGCCAGCCAGCATAGGCTTCGGCTTCGAACCAGGAAATGCCCACCAGCGGGGCAAGCGGGTTATTCCATTTCTCGTCATGCCAGAAAAATGGCTCCCCGCGTTTCTCAGGCGGGCGCTGCGCCAGCCACTTTTTTGTATCATCATCTGCCCTGGTATCATAGGTCCCCATGCGCCAGGCCCAACCGTCCTCGCTCCAAAATTCCGGGCGCCCATAGCCTTTATCATGGACAAAACGCCGGAACTGCAAGTTGGTGACCGGAAACTTCTGGATGGCAAAGGGAGTTTTAATGGTTTCCTTACGTTTCTCATCGCCATACAGAAACTCCCCCGCGGGAATATTTACCCAGTCATCCAGGTCCGCTGGAACCCAACCTGTGCGCGCCAGTGAAAAGCCTGCAGCGTGCTGCAGGGCAGGCGTCAGCGAGCGGTTGCGGCTGGCGGTCAGCAGGGCAGCCTGGATCTCGTGCGCGGCAACCTGGCCCAGCCCGGTGGGGCCGACATCTTCCAGGCAAGCCCCAGCCATTAGCAGGTTCTTGCCGGTATTTTCGCCAGCACAGTTCATACTGAGCATGGCGCGCACCACCTCACCCGCTACCCGCGGCTGGCGATTGATCAGCCCTATAACTCCGACGCTCAACAGGATGGTTTCGCGCCAGCCCGGATCGGCGATATATTCCTGGATATAAGCCAGGCTTTTTTGCCGGTCAACCTGCCCGGCGGCCACCAGGCCAAAAGCAGCCAGGGCCTCTTCGAAAGTCAAGTGAATAAAACCGAACTGGCCTTCGCCGCGCTCCAGCAGCAGGTTGGAAAAACGCCGCACGCTGTCCAGAAATTCACGCGCTTTTATCCGGGCTGGGCCGGGTTTTAGACCCCACTGTTCGCCGGTGAAGTGTTCGGTCAACCAATCCTGCAGCTGGTGCGCGCCTACCAACCCGGAAGTCGGGTTCTCTTTGCGCAGACGCAAAGCCAGCGGGCCTAACACTTCCAGGGTGGTTTCGTAATCGAGCGACTCGCGCCCGGCGCTTCTATCCAGCGCGCTGGCGCGGTTCCATGCCTCAATCAGGGTTTCGAGATAGCGGTCATAGAGCTTAATCCGGCTTTTGGGAAGTTCCACACCCTGGCGCTTGATCAAAGCCAGGATGGTCAGCAGCAGTGGATTGGAGGCCAGCTGAGCCACACCAGGGTTGGCCTGAATGGCATTGAGCAAGCTGATGCGCTCGGTCTCAGCAGAGGCGGCAGCCTCGGGGGTGTTTCCCAGCGTACTTATTTCAAAGGCCAGGCACCATTTTTTTGCGAATAATTCGATCGCATCCGGGGTGAAATCCATCAGCGTATACAGAACCCAATCTTTTGGAGCCAACGGGGCATCACGGTAGCCAACGATCCGGCTGGTAACCGCCACGCGGTTACCGAACGCAATCACCTCATGTGTGAAATCTTCGACCTTTTGCGCCAGCGCAGCGCGGTTGATCTGGACTTCATCCAGGCCATCCAGCAAGAAGATGGCTTTACCACTGGTCAGGGCTTCCTTGAACAGCGGCCCAAGCGCAGCCAACCCTTCTGCGCGACCGGCGAAATATTCCCCAAGATAACTTTGCAGGTTGATATCCTTTTTAGAGAGGGCTTTGGCATACGCATTCAAAGGCAGCAGGATGGGCAGGGGCGCGTTTTCATCTTTAGCCAGGCGCAAGGCCAGGTATTTGAGCATGGTCGATTTGCCTGAGCCAGGGTCGCCCAATACAACAATGCGTTTTTTCTCGCGCAGGGCCGTTTCGATCTGCACCGGGGCGGAAATTTCGCCGGCCCCCTGGCTTAGCAAAACAGCTTCGGGCAGCATGGCCGGGTCGAAGACGCGCCCGGCATGCCGGCGTTCCCACGTATCGCCTGCGGGCATTTCAGGGCGAGCCATGAGCGGCACGTAGACTTCCTCGAGCGCGAGTTCATTTGCCATGCCGCGTAACTGCGGGATACCCTTGAAATCGAGAGCATGGTAAGTGCGTTCAATATGCGCCAGGTAGTCCAGGCGCAGTTGAGCCAGGTCTAGCGGCGGGATGAACGCGCCCATCGTGCTGATCAGAAGGACATACTGGTCGCCCATGATGATGTCGCGACCAGATTTGGGTTCAATGATTTTATATTTCTTATTTGCACACATAAGGGTCTCCAAAAAGCGGCCTGCCTCAACCTTCATTCTGTCCTAATCTCGGCGAAATTACCAGAGGAGGCAGACCTTGGGCAATATTTGGCACCCCGTCTGCTTTTGCAGCAACCAAAAGAGACCGGATACCAGGAACAGGCGGCGCTGGCTCTAATATCAGGGCCTCGCCTGGCTTGCAGCACAGGCTTTGCCGGCCAAAAAATGAGATTCATGGGAAACTAACCGAAAACCGATATTGTTGTTGAAGTTGTCGGGGTTGTTCCTGTTGCGGTAGGCACAGCGCGCATTGTTATGAGTGTTGTTCCACGAGCCGCCGCGCACGAATCCACCTGTCCCTCCGTAAATGTCTTACCCAGGCTTGACGCTTGCGCAAGACGGAACGGCTTTTTTTGATCCAACCACCGAGTAAATTGCCCATTTCTGTCAGCAGACCGGCAGCATGTTGGTATTGCCCGGGTTCAAGCAAGTCCATTTCCAGACATAAACGCACATGTGTGCGGATTTTATCCAGTTCAGCATCAGCATCTGTCAGCCGCTCATCCGGATCGGGCTTGTGGGCGGCTTCGATGATCAATTCTTGAAAATGCAGCGATTCGTGCTGCAAAGCAGCTGCCATCACAAAGCGTTGGTAGCGCGGGAATTTGACCGTTACTGGAATGACCCAAGCTACAAAATCGTAGGTTTTGCTAAAAAGTGGTGATTGCTTCATGCGATTTCCTGCCATTCCTGGTATTTTCCTTGATGTGATGGAAGGATGGAAGCTGACAACAAGCTCCTGCGCAGGCCCCAGGTGTTACCATGCCGTACATGGGCCACCCAACCCTGAACGCTGGCATCAAGCCGCTCGAAGCTGATCTTGCCATCGGCATAATCACGGCGCATTTCTGCATAGCGGCGCTGAAAAGCCAGCCCGTTGCGTTTACGCAGCAGGCGATGGTGTGGGTAGAGCCTCCAGCCCAAAAATGGGATGCCAGTTTCTACAGGGAAAACCTGGGCTTCATTTTCGTGCAGGGTCAGACGCAGGGAAGCCAGATACTCGATAATTGCGGCGCGCCAATGATGCAGGTCAGCCTTGCTGTTTGAAAAAAGCAGGAAATCGTCAACATAGCGGCAATAGGCCAGGCATTTCAACTCACGCTTGATGAAGTGATCGAGCGGGTTCAAATACACATTGGCCCAAAACTGTGAGGTCAGATTACCAATCGGCAGTCCACGCGGCCGAATTGCTGCAAACAGATCATCGCCGGGGAAAAAGGCGGGCGGAATACCCTGGTGGATCGCCGCACCGCTTTCTAAAATCAGCCGGCACAGGCGCAGTGTTTGTGGGTCGGCCAGCCGGTGTGAAAGCTGCCCAAAGAGAATCTGATGATCAATGTGTGGAAAGAAATGTTCGATATCGCATTTGAGCACATAGGCATAATTCTGGCTGAACGCCTGGGCACGGTCCAGGGCGGCATGCGTTCCCTTGCCCTTGCGGTTGGCATAGCTGTCATAGATGAAACCACGCTCTAAAAGAGGCTCGATCAGGTTGCACAAAGCATGATGCACAACCCGGTCACGGAAGGGAGCGGCGGAGATCAGGCGCGGTTTGGGGTCGGTGATATTGAAATTGTGATAACGTCCTGGGCGGTAAGTTTCGGTTTGCAGAGAGTTTTGCAGCTTTAGCAAATTGGTCTCCAGGTCAAATTCGAAACTTGCCACATTCGGATGCGAACGCTTGCCGCGGCGTGCCTTGTAGAAAGCCAGCAGAAGGTTATCGAAGCTGGCAATTTGGAGATAGAGATGCTTGAATGTTTTCATGCGATCTGTTCATCCTTTCCAAAGTCCGAAAAATTCGCTTAACCCGCAGGGGGAACGTCGTTCCCCCTGCAACCCCCTCCTCAGAAAACCAGCACTGCAGAAGGCAGCATCCAGAAAACAGAAAACAGAAATATCCCTGTGGGACTGATATTAGAGCCCAGGGGAAACTAACCGAAAACCGATAAAGTAGTTGAAGTTGCCGGGGTTGTACCTGTCGCGGCAGGCACAGCGCGCATTGCCAAGAGAGTTGTACCACGAGCCGCCGCGCACGACACGCTCCCCATCCGCTTCGGCAACTTCACTTTTGCCCTGCTGATAAGGATAGGGTAGATACAGGCTGCTGGTCCAGTTATACACATTGCCAGCCTGGTCTTCCGCGCCATACGGACCCAGCGCACCTGCGCAGGCATAGGCACCGACCGGCGTGGGTTTCAAGACACGTCCTTCAAGGCTGTTGGCTTTTACGAGGTCCCAGGCATCACCCCAGGGATAAAACCTGGCAGCCTGCCCACGCGCAGCAGCCTCCCACTCAATCTCAGAAGGCAAACGAAATTCTTTACAAGTAACAGCCGAGAGCCAGGCGCAGTATGCCTGAGCTTCAAACCAGGTTATCGCGACCACGGGTTGAGATGGGTTGTTGTACTGAGCGTCGTTCCATTTATCTGGTTGGGTGCGGGATTTTTTCGAAAGCTGTTTTCCGAGCCACGCTTTCAGTTCTACTTCGCTCATTTTTGCAATCCGAACCCATGCTTCTACTGCGGATGGCGTGAAATTCCCGTTTTCTTCCAGCCCTTTGCGGACATCGGGCCAGGTTTGCAGTATTTTCCAGCTATCCAAATATGATTTAAACTGCCCGCCAGCCACATCTTCGCCCTGGAGCCAACGCCTTGCCAACTCTGTCTGCCAATAGCGTTTATCCTGGTAACCACCGGCAGCCATAAAACAGGCATATTCGGCATTGGTCACAGGCCATTTGCCAATGGAAAAGGCATTCAGTCTCACTTTGTGCTGCGGGTATTCCCGGTCAAAACTGCCTTGTTCGCCTTTTTTACTGCCGATCAAGTATTCGCCGCCCGGCACCGGCATCAGCTGCGGCAGAATGACTCCGATTCCATTGATCTCCCGCTGCGCGAAACGTGGGTCACCAATTTTACCAAGCAGATACCCAGCTTGCAGCCGGGCGCGCAGGTGAATATCGGGGTTGTAGAGATCAGCCAACAGGTTGGCACTGGTAGTGACGGTCACGGTTCCAGGTTTTTCTATCCCAGATTCATCGATGCAGCGCGCGGCCAGGGCCGGATTGGACTGGCGCACGGCTTCGATTAGTTTTTCGGGGGCGCGGCTGAGGCCACAGGCCAGGATGGTGGTCACCTCCCAACCGGTGCCGGGCGGCTCAGGCAAGGGATCCCAAGCGCCCACTGCCGCCTCAGGCATTTCGCCAACAGTACGTCTGGCGCGCCACAGCCGGCCCAGGTCTTCGCCTTCATCGAAGCGTCGCTGCAGTTCCACGGCTGCAAAATATTCCTGCAATACATGATGGCGAAAACGCACATCCAAATCGGTGTTAGGGTCCAGGATGGTGGCCCCACGTCCAAAGCGGAAAAGGCAAGCGGGATCGATCGTAACCGGTTCGCCTTTGACTTCCACGGTGGAAGGCAGGGCTGCACGCGCCATTTCAAGGGGAAATGTCAGACCCTCGCCTTGTTCCTGCATTTGAAACGCCATTTGCGCCAGTGCCCTGCGCATGGCGTCTACCGGCATTGGTTCGGACTGATTCATTTTCTCGCGATTAAACAACGAATCGCTAAAGGCTTTGAACAACTTACCAAGGTTCGTAAAACTTTGCTTTGGATCGATCTTATACAGGCTGGCCAGAACGTAAAGGTTTAGCGGGATTTTAGCAATCTCGAGCAAGCGGCCGGCATGTTCGTCGAGCAGGGATTCAAGCCCCTGCGCCTTATGCCTTCCCAGGTAATCGATGATCTGCTCTTTTTCCAGTGGCTCTACCAGGACGCGCGGCAGACCAAGTTCGTTTTCGTAATCAAGGGTCCTGCCGCTGAAGATCAACAAGTTGCCGCCGCGATATTTAGACTCGAAGTTTTTCCATTCCAGCAAGCGCTCTGCGCGAGCAGTCCGCGGAATTTCGTTGACACCATCCGCCAGGATCAAAAGCCGGTTGCTAAGCAGGGCCTGGGCAAAGGGCGTGCCGACGCTGCGTTCCCATTCAGTCTGCAAGAAACTGTATGGGTCAACCCCGCGCTGCTCGCTAAGGCGTACAAACAACGGCACCATCCCAGAAGGATTCTTGAGGCAGGTGCGGCCCTGCTCAAAGGCAATTTTTTGCAGTGTGGTGGTTTTACCTGAGCCAGGCGCGCCTAAAATCACAAATGTGGCATGGCTTTGCATGGCTTCGGTGATGTCTTTGAGTGGGCGCATGGTAAGCTGACCCAGTCCGGCCGCTGTATCAACCGGAACAATGAATTCGCTGTAACGCACAGGTAGATCGTCAAATGCCTGCCGGATGAGCATGCTGCCACTTAATGGCACATACAACCGGTCCCATGGTGCATAGGTTTCACGCAAGAGCAGACCTGTCAAATAGATCTGCTCGCGGCGCGCAGGCTCTGCCCCGCTTTGCAGCCGGTTCAGACCTTCCAACTCGACACGGCTGAGTTGGAGGTGGTTTTTATCCCCGACCAGAATGATCGCATCGCGCACATCCCCACCGAACTGGATGCTGGTTCCTGGCTGCTGAAACAGGCTAACGATTTGCTCCAGCAATCCTTCCAGATGCGTCAAATCGGCGTCGAAATGATTGGTCTGGTTTCCCATGACCACGTCACGAGCAGCGCGCAGGTCAACCGGTTTCTTTTTTGGCAGTGGAGCATAACTTGCTTATTCAAATTCTTTTGGGACGCGGACGAGCGCCGACAAGCGCGGAAAAAGCAAAAATCTTTTGGTTTATCCGCGAAAATCCGCGTCCAATTGGGGTTCCCTGCGGGCTTAACGGTAA
>JAPLGT010000065.1:0-6582 GCA_026390035.1 Chloroflexota bacterium | reverse complement strand
TCCTGAACGCCCGGCGCGCATCAAGAACCACGAAGGATTTCCCGGTGCCAAGTTTGGCGTAAAATCCAATGAACCTGGCATGGTGCGCCTGACGATGAGCATGGGTAAAGTGCACGGGATCCGTCCATCAGATGTGGTCGGCGCGATTGCTTATCATGCTGATATTCCTGGAAACACCATTGGCAAGATTTACATCGAAGATCAGCACACCCTGGTTGACGTGCCGGAACAGTTTGTCGGTCAGGTACTCGCCAAAGCTGGAAAGTATAGTATACGCAAGCAGGCTTTTACGGTTGAAAAGGCCTGATCCCGTTCGATAAAGAAAATGTGAACAATGGTTAAGGGTTATACCGGGTTGGGTTTTGCTCGGTTGCGGCTCTTGGGCGGGTTATCCCGCGGTTGGTTTGCTCTGTAAGTGGTTCTTTTTGCGCACGCGAAATGGCGTAGCAAGAAGAACCACTTGAAAAACCTCTTCCATACCGTTTTTATAAAACTAGCGGGACCGTTATTAATTTTCAAGATAAACAGGGTTGACCTTTTTCCCATGCTGTAATTGGGATAGAGGTCAACCCTGTTCTTTTTTTACTATCGTTTTGGTCTTGGGTACTAAAAAATGTTCGTATTTTCCTGATTATTTTTTGGCAGCTGCCAGCGCAGCACCGACAATGCCCGCTTCATTCAGAAATGTGGCGGGCACGATGCCAGCCTCCACCTTCAGAAGCGGAATGTAATTCTGGGCTTCTTTGCTGATGCCTCCGCCGATAATGAACAGGTCGGGCCAGAACAGTTTTTCCATTTGTTGTAAAAAACGATTCAGGCGTTTGGCATATTTTTTCCATGATAGTTCATCACGCTGCCTGGCTGCGTCAGATGCCCTTGATTCAGCATAATGTCCGCCGATCTCGAGGTGACCAAATTCAGTGTTTGGAACCAGGTTGCCACGATAAAAGACGGCCGAACCAATCCCGGTTCCCAGTGTAATCAGGATAACCGTACCGCTTTGACCCACGCCCGCGCCAAAAGTCATCTCTGCCAGACCTGCCACGTCGGCATCGTTGCCAACAGTGACATCACAGCCTGTGGCTTTGGTCAAGAAATCATCGGCATTGATGCCCACCCATGCGGGGGAAATATTGGCAGCCAGCTTGACAATGCCATGCTTGATTGGCGCGGGAAAACCGATTCCAATTGGGCCGGTCCAATGAAAGTGTTTGACGATATCCGCAATAACGCCTGCCACCGCATCCGTTTCTGCGCCTTTTGGGGTTTTAATTCGATAACGATCAGCTGTCAGCGCACCATTGCTGATGTTTACGGGTGCGCCCTTAATTCCTGAACCACCTACGTCAATTCCTAATATTTCCATGCTCACCTCCCGGTTAGTGATATGAAGAATTGTACATCAAGAGCGCGATATATCAACCTGAATAACGAAAATGGGATTTCGTAGCAGTACGAAGGCATCTGTCCGCCATCCAGAAGGCTTCTGCGGGGTTTGGCGATTTCGTCAACCCCAGACCGTGATGAATAAAGGCATCAGTTGGCAATAAGTACAATTCTAAGCCGCTGCGTATAATCTACTGCTACGAAAGCCCGAAAATTATTCAAAGCGCGGCTGGGACCCCAAGTAGTTGTGGCAGCTCATTGGTTTTCTCGGATCACTAATAATACCCAGACCTGCTTGGATATTATAGTGATCCGAGACGGACCCATAAATTAAATAACGTGACATTGGATAAGGATTTGTGCCAAGTTATGACCGATTCCATGACTCGTCAGGCGCGAAAACTCCACAAAAAATATTTCTTTTTACCGCAGGTGCTTTATCCATTGATGTTAATATTAGATACCCAATCTCGTAAAAGCCGATTTCCCCCGTGCCAGCAAAATATCAAACTTGAAATCTATAAAAACCAGGGTGGAAAAATCTTCCACCCTGGTTAAAAATGCTATCCGTGCCGCTGCATGAATTTTTCCATGCGTCGTAAGGCTTCTTCAATCTTTTCGTAGGACGTGGCGTACGAACAACGCACGAAACCGGAACCGCCCGCGCCAAAGGCATCACCCGGCACCACCGCTACGTGTTCTTCGTGCAGCAGTTTTTCAGCGAAATCTTCGCTGCTCATTCCCGAGGCTTTGATACTGGGGAAAGCATAGAAAGCGCCGCGTGGTTCAAATGTAGTCAAACCGAGCTTATTTAGCCCGCTCACGATCAACTTGCGCCGCCGGTCATATTCAGTAACCATCTCGTCAACATAACTATCGGATTTCAGGGCTTCAATCGCAGCGTCCTGGGCAGTTGTTGGTGCGGACATGATGGTGTATTGGTGGATGCGTACCAGGCCTTGAATGATCTCTTGTGGTGCGGCGGCAAACCCAATTCGCCAGCCGGTCATGGCGTGACTCTTGGAAAAACCGCCTAACAGCACGGTGCGTTGTTTGAGTTCTTCGCCCAGGGCCGGGAAGCAAACGTGCTTAAAACCATATACCAGGCGATCGTAGATTTCGTCTGAAATCACAATCAGGTCGTGCTCGATGGCGATTTTGGCAATTTCCAAAAGCGTTTCACGCTCGGCGACTGCGCCAGTGGGGTTGCTTGGATAACCAATAAAGATAGCCTTGGTGCGTGGTGTGATCGCGGCGCGGACTTCGTCCGGGTCTACCTGGAAGTTATTTTCCATTTTGCTGGGGATTTCCACCGGAACTCCGCCAGCCAGATACACCTCTGCCTGATACGAGACAAAACAGGGGGTTGGGATAATTACTTCGTCACCGGGGTCGAGCAGTGCCACAAAGGTCAGGTACAGGGCTTCCGAGACGCCCACCGTGGCGATGACTTCCGTGGCTGCATCGTACTTGACGCCGTACAGCCGTTCCAGGTTATCTGCAATGCCCTGGCGTAATTCCATTTTGCCAGAGTTGGAGGTGTAGTGTGTTTGACCAGCCTGCAGCGAAAGCACACCTGCATCCAGGATTGGTTTCGGGGTTGTGAAGTCGGGTTCCCCAATACCCAGAGAGATTACTTCCTTCATGGTTGCGGCGATATCGAAAAATTTTCGAATGCCGGATGGTTTCAACCCGATCACCCGCTTTGAGAGATATTTTTTATGGTCCAAAACCTGCATGATTTCTCCTTCGGAACTGGTGGTTAAAAAACTAAAGCTGAACGCTGGAGTTGTCCCCAATATTTATCGTCTTGGGTTGGCCATCAACTCTGGCATGTCTGCCAATAAATGAGCCATCCAGCACCGAATTGGTGACTGCTGCTCCATCATCCAGAATACTGTTGCGAATTATACAGCCGTCAACTTCGCAATCTGCGTTAATAGAGACGTGCGGACCAATCACAGAGCCGTCCACTTTTGCGCTGGGGTGGATAAAAACGGGCGGAATAATGGTTACCCCTTCCAGTTTCGCAGATTCTAGCGAGTTGTCACGTCCGTGTTCAAGCATGTACTTATTTGTTTCCAGAGTGGCTTCAATTGTGCCGGTGTCCAACCAGACATCTACACTATTAGTGCGCATCTGTGCGCCATTGTCGATCATGATATTGATAGCGTCGACCAGAAAATACTCACCTTTTAGTTGGATGCCGCGCTTCATTTGTTCGTTCACGGCAGATACCAGCTCCTCACCTTTTTTGAAGTAATAGCAGCCAACCACGGCCAGGTTGTTTTCCATGGTTTGTGGTTTTTCAATCAGACGTTGGATGCCACCGTCCTTGTTGAGTTCTGCCACTCCAAAACGTCGTGGATCTGGAACCGCTTTGACCCAGGCTACCCCGTCGCTTTTTTCATCGGCTAAAAACGAGAAATCCGTCTCCAGCAGTGTATCTGAAAAGACCAGGATCGTTGGGCCATTAAGTAGATGGCGGGCCAGCCATACCGTATGACTCTGGCCTTTCATCTCTTCCTGTACAACATAATGTGCTTTTACATTGGGATAATGTTTCTTGACGTAAATCGGGATCTGTTCACCCAGGAATGGTCCAATGATAAAGATATATTCTGCATTCTGCGGATCGGGAATGGTCTTGAACATATCCATCAGATGGTCGAATGATGGCTTCCCAGCCACGCCGATCAGTGGTTTGGGTTTGCTCCAGGTATGTGGGCGCATGCGTGTGCCCCAGCCAGCCATGGGTATGATGATTTTAATTGAGTCAGCCAATGCATTTCTCCTGGAAAAGATTGAATTTTACTGGCGCAGAAACCAGGTTTGACCCGGTGATCTGTCTTGATTTTTGTCCTGAAAAAGCATCTGGACATTGCAGATCTGGTATTCAAGCTAAAACCAAAATCTATACGAGCTTTTATGAAAACAAATTGCCTGAAGATGGTGTCTCTGGCTGGAAGAGGTAAGCTTCCCGATTTTCTAGCTAATTTTACCTTTATTCTGTTTCGAAAACCTGCGCAAATGTATTTTGTACAACTTATTTGTGTATGACTTACTTATCTGTAAACCAAAAAGCCCAAGGCAGCTGCGGCGATCACTAAAATAACCGGGTTGATACTTGTAAAGGTTAGCAGGGCGAACGAAACTGCAATGATGAACAGCTTATCCCAGCCGCCGGTGATGGCTGCGGTCCAGCCAATTTTTTTAACACCGAATACGGTACTGAACATGTCGTAAGCTGTCCATAATAAGAGACCCACCACCAGCGGCCGGACTGCCTGCAACATGGCTTGGATGTTTGGGTTGTCTTTGATGCCAAAGAAAAATGCTACCATAATCAGCATGAGAATCGTGGTGGGGATGACCGTCCCCGCGGCTGCAGCAACTGCGCCGGAAGTTCCGGCTAATTTATAGCCGACATAAGCTGAGACTTGCGGCGCGATTGGACCTGGTAGTGCGTTTCCAACCGCTACAGCATCTGCAAATTCGGCCGAATTAACCCAGGGTTGGAGTTCAGTCGAGCCGGGTGGCATCCATTGGGCGTGGGTGGCCTCGCGCTGCATGAGCGCCAGCGATGCCGGGCCGCCACCCCAAGAGAACATGGCCACGCGTGTAAATAGTAAAAAAATATCCCAGATAAGTTTCCAGTTCATTTCTCCATCCTGATCGTTCAGGAATGTCCCAGGACCGGGTGCGGTTGGTATGGCTGTTCCATCCGGGTAATATCATCAGCAGAGAGTTTAATCTCCAGTGCTGCGATAGCCTGGTTGAGATGCTCCATTTGGCTGGCGCCAATGATGGGTGCGCTGATATGTGCTTTGTTGAGCATCCAGGCCAGCGCAATTTGTGAACCGCTGACACTGTGTTCTTTCGCGATTTCATGTACATGATCGGCTACTTTGAAATCTTCGGCACGGAAATACAACTGATTGGCAAATGGGTCGCCCTGTGCACGCAGAGTATCACCGCCACCCTCTTTGCTGCGGTTGCCGGCAAAAAATCCGCGCGCCATCGGGCTCCACGGGATCAGGCCCACGCCTTGATCGATGCAGAACGGGATCATTTCGCGTTCTTCTTCGCGGTAGACCAGGTTGTAATGATTCTGCATAGATACAAAGCGTGTCCATCCGTGCAGGTCGGCTGTATATTGCGCTTTGGCGAATTGCCAGGCAAACATCGATGAAGCGCCAATATAACGCGCTTTGCCTGCCCGAACCACATCATGCAGGGCTTGCATGGTCTCTTCAATCGGGGTGTTGTAATCCCAACGATGGATCTGGTACAGGTCGATATAATCCATTTGCAGCCGGTGCAGTGATTTGTCGATTGAATCCAGAATGTGCTTTCGTGAGAGGCCACGGTCATTGGCATCCTCGCTCATTTGGCTGCAAACCTTGGTGGCAATGATGACATTCTCGCGTTTTACGCCCAACGATTTGATCAAGTTACCGGTGACTGTTTCGCTTTCCCCCAGCGAATAAACGTCTGCGGTATCAAAAAAATTGATCCCGGCCTCCAGGGCGCGCTGTACGAAAGGGCGTGCTTGTTGCTCATTCAGCACCCACTTCCTCCAGGTATCGGAGCCGTAAGTCATCATTCCCAGGCACAAACGCGAAACCTGCATACCGGTCTTGCCAAGATTAACGTATTGCATGAATGCCTCCATCTTGCTTGGTTCCTACTCGAAAGCTGGATTGCAGATATTGCAGAGTAAGGTTCACATTTTTGCTTCGAGTTCTGCGATTGTTTTTTCCATTAAGTCGACCGAATGTTTAAGCGTGGCCGCATCAAAGGCAAACTTTGCCCCGGCGGCCTCGAATAATTTTGGCAGGCTAACTGTTGAACCAAGCGCCAGCGCTTTCTTATACGCGGAAACCGCCATGCGCTGGTCGTTTAATGAGTTCGCCCAGACCTGGGCAGCGCCAAGCTGCGCCATGCCATATTCAATATAATAAAACGGCAGAGTGAAAATATGCATTTGTCGATGCCAGTAGGTCTTCTTCGCGTCTTCATAACCGCTGTAGTCGATGCCCGGCAGAAAGCGATCCCACAATTCGCCCCATTTATTTTCGCAGTTCGTTCCTGCGGAGCTTTGTTCCGGATTTTCGTAGATCCAGTGCTGAAAAGCGTCTACCAACGCCATATATGGCCAGAAGCTGATCATATCTTCCAACTGCTGGATGCGCG
>JAPLGT010000077.1:0-3072 GCA_026390035.1 Chloroflexota bacterium | reverse complement strand
TCACGATGAAAGCTTACCCTTTATTTTCCTTCGAGTCTTCTTTTTCATGATCCCCCTTGAATGCATTTTGAAAATCATGCACGCCCTTGCCCAACTCGCCTGCGATCTTGCCAATACGTCCTACGCCGAAGAGCAGGATGACGATTACGAGCACAATGATCAGCTCCGTGGTGCCAAATCCAAACATGTTTTATTCTCCTTATCCTGCTCGATCTGCATTGCAAATCGCACGGATTACATCAAATGTCTTTTGAAAAACGGAAAGTCTGTGGCGTCGTTACATCCACTTTCAATTCGCGAATTACCTGTTCGTTTTCGCGCATTTCGATCACGTTACTGGATATGCCGATTTCAACATCCAACTTTTTCAGACTGCTAACCTGGGTGACATGGAATTCCAGGTAATTATTTTGACTATTCACAACATAATCACGATAGTCCGCTTTGTCAAAGATTTTTTGAACAGCCCGAATATCATCACCAAATACCTTGGCGGTTTTCAGGAAATAGTCCTTCTGCGAAAAACACATCCGCTTTGGCAAATGATATCCACGATTCTGCTGGTAAACCTGTCCGGTATGCTTGTTTTCCAACGAGCAGTAATGCACGCCAAGTTTCAACCCTGATGCCAGGGCAAAATCGATTAGATCAAGGCAAACTGTCTCGCTGCCCGCGACTGGTAATCCGCCTGCATACCAATAATCGTATAGCACACGGAATGGTCGAGCTTTAATCTTGTAGTTCTTCGCCCGAAAAGCCTCGGCATTATTCAAAGGGAAACAGAATTCCAATAAATTTATTCCAAAAATACCCAACCGGTCAAGCTCAGTCAGCACTTGTTTCATTTCCTGCAGTGTATCAGGCAGAACTGGCATTTCCACCATTACATTCGGAATATATTCACGGGCCAGAGCTATTTTGTCGTAGGTATGGCGATGGCCGCTGGCAAGATCATGCATGCGAATGCTGAAACGGATTTCTTTCAATCCGGCCTTCTGCAAGGCTTCAAGCGTCTCACGATCAATATGATCACCGCTGGTGTACAAACGTGTATGTGCCGCTGGAAATAACTCACGCGTATGTTCGAAAAATTCAAAGGTCTCTGTTTTATATAGAAGAGGCTCGCCACCGGTTAATGCCACATGCCGCGTCTGTTGGGTGGATGCCCGCAAAGCATCCAATTCCGCAATTGTGTCACGAGTATGTTGGTAGTGGTGCTCGTAGTCCTCTTGGTTTGGGTTAAAACAATAGAAACAATCCCGATGGCATTTTAGAGAGATAAAAAACGTTGTACTACCAACCCCTGTCTGGCAAGCCAGGCAGGATGGTGAAAGCCGGTTGATATAAATACTCTTGCCGTCATTCCGAACGAACGGGCCATTTTCGCGGAAAGCATCCATCTTTTCCGCCACTTGCTCAGTCGTGTCTTCTGTTTCCATCTCAAGACCCAACTGCCCTATTTGAGTCAAAAAATCCTGGTAGATAGTGACATATTTTTCAGCGTAGCCACGCAAAACGGGGTTTTTGATTTCGGGTAAGCTAAATTCCGTAACATCCATGATCATGAACGCAACTCCTTTGCTGCTTTTACTTTTTGAGAATTAAACTCTGCTGGCAGCATGGATCCAAAAGGGTGCTTGCGGCGATACTCGCATAGTGCACACACACGCAAACCTGATCTGGCTGCCATAATTACCTTGCATCTTTCACAGCGGATCAGTTCACCAGCATTTACCACAAGCGGTTCTTTGGCGCCAAAAATATTTCCGAAAGCCGGATCATGTTCAAGCATGATCGCCGCCGGCGCACAAACATGCAAGCACAGATCACAACCGATGCAGTTTTGCGGCGAAAAAGTAAGCTTAAAAGCTGTTTCATCCTGGTTCTTTTCAAATCGCAAAGCCTCAGTTGGACAGGCTTTGGCGCAAGCGCCACAGGCAGTGCAGTCATCAGAGATGCTCAAAGCGGCGAAATCAAATCCATCCAACTTGAGAGATGAATCCGATGAATATCCGGGCAGGTGAGATACCGCAGATATTAATCTCATCCGGTCACGCCCCGGCTGGCGTTTGGATGTCGTCACACCGTTTTCCATGGCACGGGCCATGGCCACCTGGCCCTGGCGGCCCAACATGCGAAACAGATCACGACGAGAAAGCGGCGGGTTTTTCACGTCCCAAACCGGGCGTTCAACCTGCGCATCAATTTGGCTGACGCAAACCACACTATCAACTTTATTCCATACACTCAAGAAACGATTGGCCCGTTCTGCCTGGCATTCTATTTCTCCTGCCAGCTTTCCCCACTTGCAATCACCGCAGGCATCCATGCGTAGAAACACGCGTTCCTGGCCAAGCGCAGAAAGTGTTAAATATGCGCCGCTGCCCAAACCAGCGAGACACCCATGGATGCGAATTCCAATGTTTTCAGAATTTTCGCTTGTCGCTGGCCGAGGATGAAGCCCACAAATTAATTCAATGCCCAACCCTTCCACATGCGTGGCACAATTCAATAAAGATGAAACTTCATCATCCGCCCGAAATGCGCCCACCGGGCAGGCTGGGATGCAAGCCAGGCATGCCTGGCAAGACTCAATCACCAGGACCGGCGGCTTACCAGGAGTGATCGCATTTACCGGACACACGTCAAAACATGCTGCGCAGCTTGAATGTTGATCTTGCGCATACAAGCAGTGCTTGGAATTAAAAACTACCTGTGAGCGGTCAATCGAAGCAAACCGTTCTGCAGCATCAAACAGACTCATAGTGATTTTATCTCTGGGACCTGTACTCCAAGATTTCCAGCCAAAGAAATCAAGCTGCCACGGATCAGTTTGGCCAGACCGCGATAGAAATCTGTTCTGGCGTTATCTTCTACTATTTTGCACCAACCCGGCACCCATTTCAGCGGGTGTTCAGAAATAAACTGGCATTGTGCCTGCAAAAGTTGTTCAAATCTTGTTTCATCGTTCTCTTCCAGGGCTTGCAGGCCAAGTTTGGCGAGATAGGCAAGGAAGGAAAGTTCCAAACCTACATGGTCGTCAGGTTCCTGCAGAATTTTTTCCGATTCGAC
>JAPLGT010000328.1:4472-5395 GCA_026390035.1 Chloroflexota bacterium | reverse complement strand
GGCGTTGCAAAGCTTTCACTTTGCCCCATCTGCCTTTCTGCGTTGCCTTCACGATACGGGCCTGAAGCCGACGCACGTTTTGGTTTACTTTCTGCCAATCAATGGCGTGCCAGTCAACCTCTTCGTGGGAGGTCGCACAAGCAATCGTTTGTTCATTTGCTTTCATCTGCATTACCTCCTTTGTTGGTTTGTCAGACGATTTCGTGATCAAAGACCGTGCGGAAGTCTGCTCACTTTCGTGCGGAGTGATGTTGCTTTCGCGCAACTCCTATCCATCCGATTACAGGATGGCATTCGCTTTTTCCGCTATCCTATGCCCACAACTCCTACAGTTCGCTTTGCAGCTTGCCTGCCCTTGCGGGCGGAGTTATGGGTTTACCACGTTCCACTTGAACAACATGGCAGGTTAGGTTCACTCTTTTCGCCGGTAGCGTTGGGTATCCATGACAGGGAACCATGCAATTCCTGTGCTCGCTACATTGCCTTTTGGCAGAGCCTGTTATTGTGTCTTAAGCTCAGTCACGTTGACGACGTTTATCAAGTGTTCGCATTTGCTAACCATACTGCCAGACCCTAGCTCCGTACCCCTCGACACATTTCGGGGAACACTCTATCTCGCGATTTGAGTGCCAGTCGTGAGACTGCGGCTACGTTGTCAGCGGGGCTTCATCAAAGAGTATTGCTACTCTTCCATGCCCGCCTAGAGTACTGCTGATGGAACAGCAGGTCTTGTCTACGCAAGACAGTTGTTCAAGCGACTTCGTGTCGCACGCATCGTCACATGCCCAACCGAGAGCGGCAGGGCCGGGCTGAATGAGGCTCCCAGCGGGCGGACGTAAGTCGCACGCTGGTAATCGTCGGAACCAACCGGGCTGCATTGATTGGCAGCACGGGCCAGTTGGGCAGGTTCGATGGGGGTGTAG
>JAPLGT010000328.1:0-4422 GCA_026390035.1 Chloroflexota bacterium | reverse complement strand
GCGGGCTTTTTCGGGCGCGGCGGGAATGACACAGTTGCCGTTTCCGGGTGTCAGGACAGGGATGTCGGCCTCCGAGTGTGCCAGTTGGCAAATCGCTTCGATGGCTTCCTTTCCAGCAGGCAGGTACTGCGCCCGCTTGTTGACCGCGAACACAACCACCTGCTTGAAACGCTCGTATTCTCCATCCGGGAAGCGGCTGACCTTCACCTGCTCATACCAGCCCAGCACATGCCGAGCAAAGCGTTCGCGCATGACAGCGCTGACCAGATGCTCATCACCCAAAATACCGCGGGGAATAATGATGACCTGGTGGCCACCGGAAACGATTTTGCGAGTGGCGTTCTCGACGAAGAGCAGTTCATGCCGGATGCGGCGTTCGCGACCCTTTTTGTGACTTAACTCATAAGATTGCCACAATTGGAAGCATAAGTTTGCCGTTTAAAGCAAAAAATATGGCTAATATTGGATGAAAATCGGGACTTGCAGAGAGGGCTGGAAGCATAATATTGCCGAAAGAACATGAATTGATGGATCAGGGATACGATCAAGACCTCATTTAATTCATGTTTCAGGAGGCAAAAGATGCTCAGTCAAGAAGAATGGCTTCAGCTTTGTGAGAGACTCAAATTATCGGCAGAAGCGCAACAAGTCGCTGAAAAGATTCGCGTTTCGCCGCCATCCCGCCGAGTCAGAAATTCGAGCGGGAATGTGAGTGTCCGTTATCCAAGCCGCAAAATGGGGGTTGTCATCCAGGCGGAAAGTCATCGTAACGAGTTGGCAGGGATATACGAGAAAGAGTACGATCCGAACATATTTGAATATTATGACCAGCCACCACCGATGAAACTGGTCTACATTGCCAAGAGTGGCCGCCAGGTGGGAGTATGGCATACGCCAGACTATTTTGTTATTCGAAGCGATGCAGTGGGCTGGGAAGAATGGAAAATGGAAGAACAATTGGGTGTCTTGAAAGAAACAATGCCCAACCGTTATGTTCAGCAGGAAGACGGGGGCTGGAAATGTCCACCCGGGGAGGCCTGCGCGGAATTGTTTGGTTTCTTCTACCACGTGCGTTCTTCCCGGGAGATCAACTGGATTTACCAACGTAATCTACTTTTTTTAGAGGATTATTTGCGAAGTGACACCCTGAAGATTCAGGATGAGCAACATGAACGGATAAGTAGCGCGGTTTCAGCTGACCCCGGAATGGTGCTCAAGAAATTGTTGTCGGAATTTACCGGGCCGGGTCACGGGGTAACCCAGGATAGTATTTATGCGCTGATCGCTACCGGGCGATTGTATGTGGACCTGTATAAGGTTTCATTGGCTGAACCGGAGCGTGCGCCAGTCTTTAGTAATGAAGAGAGTGCTCGCGCCTATACGATTGTTAGTACGCGCATTCCGTCGGGTCTTCATATTCAGGAATGTTGGGTAGAAAGGCGGGTTGGAACACAGGTTAGATGGGATGGCAAGGGGTGGACCATTGTGAATGTGGGAATAGAGCAAACTGCCTTATTAAGCGAAGATGGCCCCCTGATCCAATTACCTAACCTGGCTTTTGAAACATTGGTACGGCAAAATCTGATCCGCGCGGGGCAAAGAACGTTGGATGCTGGGGACACCTCGCGTATTCTGGAGTTTCTCTCCAGAGCCAGCCCAGGGGATTTTCATGAAGCCAACCGGCGCTATGATGTAATTGCGCCAAAACTGAAAGGGCAAACGATTAGTGATACGACCATTCCAGGGCGTACTATTCGGTGTTGGATGAAACGTTGGCGGCAGGCCGAAGCACAGTATGGAAGTGGTTATGTCGGTTTACTGCCACAGAGACAGGAGAGTGGCAATCGAAATCCAAAGCTCCCCATAGCAGTTCAAGCGCTGATGGAAACGTTCATTGTTAGTGATTTTGAAACCCTGAAACAAAAGCCGAAGTACGAAGTTTATGGCGCTTTGGTACGCGCCTGCCAGGAACAGGGGATCGCCGCTCCCAGCTACAAAACTTTTGTTCGGGCTGTGAAACAGAGGCCAAAAGCAGAGCAGGTACAAAAACGACAGGGTGCCCGATCAGCCTACCAGGTTCGCTCGTTCTACCAGGAACTGACCCTGACCACACCTCGTCATGGCGATCGGCCCTTTGAGATTGCCCACATCGACCACACTGAATTGGATATTGAGCTGGTCTGTTCTCAAACTGGGCGGAATTTGGGCAGGCCCTGGGCGACCTTTTTGAGTGATGCTTTTTCGCGGCGACTGCTGGCTGTTTACCTGACTTTTGAGTCGCCCAGCTACCGTTCCTGCATGATGGCGCTGCGTGAATGTGTACGGCGGTATACCCGCCTGCCGCAGACGATAGTAGTGGATGGGGGCAAGGAGTTTGAGAGTATTTACTTCGAGACCCTTTTAGCACGCTATGAAATTACCAAGAAGACCAGGCCGGGAGCCAGCCCACGTTTTGGATCTGTCTGCGAACGTCTGTTTGGGACAACCAACACTCGTTTCATCCACAACCTGATGGGCAACACACAAATCACCCGCAATGTCCGCCAGGTTACCCAATCGGTACTACCGAAAAACCAGGCTTGTTGGACGCTGGGTGCATTGTATCCGCGGTTGTGCGAATGGGCATACGATGTGTATGACACCATTGAGCACGCCACATTGGGGCAGACCCCTCGAGAAGCATTTGAAACTGGGATGCAGATAGGTGGGCAACGACCTCAACGCTTGATCCCCTACGATGAAACCTTACACATGCTTACCTTGCCCACGACAAAGAAAGGTACGGCGCGGGTGATTGGTGGCCTGGGTGTGAAAATCCACTATATCCATTATTGGGCGGATTCTTTTTTGGATCCGGAAGTGGAAGGAACTCAGGTGCCAGTTCGTTTCGACCCATTTGATGCTGGGACAGCGTATGCATTTGTAAAAAATAGGTGGGTGCATTGTTTCTCTGAACATTATGCCCGGTTCGCAGGTCGTTCACAGCGCGAAATGATGTTGGCCACGGCAGAATTACACAAACGACGTCAACAGCATAACCAAAAATCCACCATCACGGCGCGACAATTGGCTGATTTTTTGGCATCCCTGGAAGCCGAAGAGATCTTGCTGGAGCAAAGAATGCGTGATGCACAAGCCAGGGAAATTCTAGGGCGCATCGATGAATCCAAACCTGGAGCTGAAAGTGCCCAAAATTTCGGGGCTGTATCACCTGCGGAAAGCAAACCAGCCGAAGACGACAAGCAGCTCACGATTTTCGGGGATTATTAAAATGACCACACCTTCAACGAATTCTTTCGCTTTTCCACCGGAACTGCTGAAACAATCCAATCTTGAGCGCCTGGCTTATTTTCAGGGCAAAATTGTGGCCCACCCTCGCCTGAGGGAGGCGCACCAGACTCTTCTAAATGCGATTCGGCAACCTGCGGACGCGTCCTTGATCTTGGTCTTCGGCCCCACCGGGGTTGGAAAAACAACTTTGCGCTTGCGAATTGAGCAACAATTATGTGAAGATCTGCGTAGTGCAGTGGTACACGACCCCGGGCGGATTGCTGTGGCCAGCGTGGAAGCCGTTTCACCAGATAGTGGCGACTTCCGCTGGAAGGATTATTATCATCGCGCACTAAAAGCTTTGGATGATCCATTATTGGACCAGCGCCTAGACCACCGAGTACGAAACATCCGGCGTGGTGGGGATGGAGAACTGGTTATCGGTCCGCATGTATCTCTGGGTGATATGCGCCGAGTGCTGGAGCAGGCTCTCCATTACCGGCGACCACAAGCTTTTCTAGTAGACGAAGCCCAACACTTCAAGAAAATCGCAGGTGGGCGGCGGCTTTTGGACCAGATGGATGTGTTGAAATCGTTAGCCAGCCTGACGGGGATCGTACATGTCTTGATTGGCACATATGATTTGTTGGGCCTGGCAAATTTGAGTGCCCAACTTAACCGCCGTACCATTGAAATCCATTTTCCTCGTTACCGCGCTGAGAATCAAGATGAATGGACGGTATTCCAAAGTTCATTACTGACTTTTCAACACCACCTACCACTGGCAAAAGTGCCAGATCTGGTGGGACGAAGTGAATATTTTTATGAACGCTCAGTAGGCTGTATTGGCATTCTCAAAAGCTGGCTTGGGCGAGCCCTGTCTGCTGCGCTGGAAGAATCCGCTGATACCTTAACTTTCCAGCACCTTGAACACACTGCCGAACCGCTACGCAAGTTACTGCGCATGGCCCGAGAGATTCAGGAAGGTGAAGAGGCGCTCGTGGAACGGGCCAACCAACAGGCTGAACTGCACCGACTTTTGGGAATGCCCCAAATCCCAGAACGATCCAGTGACCATAAAACTGGCACAGTCGTTGGAAAACGCAAACCGAAACTGGATCCAGTTGGGAGTCCTGAACATGGCGTCTGAAA
>JAPLGT010000262.1:0-2426 GCA_026390035.1 Chloroflexota bacterium | reverse complement strand
TCCAATTGCATCAAATAGGCTGGCTTGAGCTTTGCGTTTTCCGAGCATGGCGGCACTCCTAGCGGTTGGATTGCCTTATTTTTACCCGATTTTCTCGCTGCTGAGGAGGGTCCAATCTTGACCACTTTTTCAGCAGACTCCTAAGCCTGGATTGTTTTGGTAATACAATTTTGTATTGAAATTAGGACCAGGGTCACGCCCTTCTTCAGCTCCAAACAATAAATAGTGAAATGCGGGCTCCAACCAGGAATTAATGAGATCTGGATTATTTCCAATGTACCATGCCGAATCAAATAAGGGGGAAACACGGATTAATTTTAATTTTTCCCTTTGATTTTTTACAAAAAAAAACCGAATTATTTTTACCAAATTTGCGATGTTCATTTTTTCTCTTCTTGAAAAAGGGTTTCAAGAAATTATATCAGCTGTGGAAGCACAAAATCAAGGAGAAATTTCCGGTATGGTCAAATACGACAGTACTGGGTGTTTGGAAATAGCTGATACTAGCTGAACCAATTCTGTCACAACTTTATTGTCGCGCTCACCTACTTTTCGGTTTTCATGGTTCCACAATTGTTTTATGGAGCTGAGCCATGGACTTTTCTTTGAGGAAAGAAATAGAAAACTAGCCTAAAAAAGGTATCCGCTTAATTGAGATGATCGAATGGTTGGAACGATCAGCAAATAAGGCATGACTGTCATCGGTAAACCATTGTCGATTATCGCAACGTCGATCCCCTGTTTGGCTAGTAACGGTAACAATACCTTTAAATACGGAGATTCATTTCTGACCGCTATAACTGCACAAATAGAAATCATAAGATACCTCTTTATATTGACAATTGGTCAATGGGATAAGAATTCTCGTTATCCAATTTTTTCCATATAGCTAAGGTCTTTGTCAAAATTGCCTGAATTTCTTCGGATTTCAAATCACGTTTCCATCGGTCGATACTGTCAGAATGAACAACTTGTGTTTTTTTAATTTTAGGATCTTCTAATCCCGGTTGGTGTTGAGCTGAATTAAAGTCAAGCTGAATTGATTCTGCCTTTTCTCCAAGCCATTGCATCAATTTATTGATTTCCTTGCCGGGCGATTTAACTAAACTTTCATAAATTATTCTATAGGAACGATCAGGATGTGATTCGTAGAAGTTTAACCCTGCTTCAGAGTAGCTATTATAAAAATCGATTTTTTTGTCAAGTTCGGAAGGCAGCGCGTATTTAAAGTTTGCCTCAATCATAGAAGCGAGTGTATCTAATGGGTTGCGAACGACTTGTACAAAATACCACTCCTTCCCCAATAATTGATTCCATTGGTGAAGGTAGAGAACGTTTTCTGGGTTTTTATCAGCCCACCTGGGTTTATCAAAACGTTCGGCTGCACGTATGTGTATATCGATAAACGCCTTTCCTAAAATTGAAAACAGTTCTTCTTCTGGTAAGATGGATTTGGCTGATTGGATAAACCGGGCATGGGTTATGGGATCATTAATATAATCTCCATACCAGTCCTTGAAGAACTTAATCTCTGGCCCACAGTAAATCCGTGAATGAGAATTTAATATTCGGCGGACAAGGGAGGTGCCCGAACGATGGCATCCGCCAATGATTATCGGTAAATTTGAATTAATGTTCATGGTATATTTTCCAGAATATTGTATTTAGACAGTATTTCTAAACAGATTATCTTTCGGGCAGAATGGACTTTCCGCATAAATTTTTCCTATAAACTTACTTTTCTAGCCATTTTAACACCAAGAACCTAATTATTGGGCCAGGCTAGAAAGCAATGTGGATCAATCCTGGCAATTTCTAGAAATTGAATTTATATTAACCAAAATTATTTGTGATCAATCCGAAATTTGTAGTTATTTTTCTATTTTTGCTTGACCTTCCTATGATCCAACTCGAAAGGAAAATGGATTTCGTCGCGTTGATGGTCGAATATGAAGACCCTGGCTCAATAATTTTTCCAATTATCATTTGCATTTATCTTTGATAATAAACTTCCAGGAGACAAGAAAATGATGAAGACAGATTATATTAACAATAATCTGTCTTCATCATAGCAAATATTTATTGCACAACTGCTTTAAGGAATCGCTACTCTCAATTGGGTATCCATATTAAAGTTGTTATACCAGGGGAACCAATACTTGGTGGTTAACTGGTTGCCTGGAAACCCGTTAATTTCGCCAAAACTTGTTTGTGTTCCACCTGTGGATTGAATTGTGCCTATCGATGCTATTATTGGTGTTCCATCCGTGCTAGCCACATGCAATGGGCCATTATTTTGCCCAGGAAAATCAACACGACCACTTGCGGATGGACCTAGTGGGTATGAACCGAGAAGCGTATTGCCCATATAAATATTGACAGTGATCGATTTGGATGTACTGGTATTCGCAAACCGAACCTGCCCC
>JAPLGT010000285.1:0-10066 GCA_026390035.1 Chloroflexota bacterium | reverse complement strand
CAAGCACAATCTTTGTGGTGTTTGGGCCTATTTCTCAGCGCTGGTTTGACCCAAGGGCAATCTTTGGAGCAGCTCTTGACGCCCTTGGTGCATGCTATGTGTAAAACTTGATCAAACCCGCTGATGGTGGTTGCTGCCTCACCTGTGATGACCAAGGTGAGGGAAAGTTTGTGTTGCCAGCGGTCAGCCAAAATGCAAGAAAACGCCCTTACGGGCCTGCTTGAGTATTCAGTTTTTTAAGCTGCAAAAGTCGAGTTATTTTATTTTCAAAATCAGTCCTTGGTTTTAATAATGGTACAGAACTTTCCTTGGTTAGTAGAAAATCCACCAGTTTTTTATATGCGAACCAACCGCATCAACATTGAAATAAGACAAGGAGAGATAATATGAAAAAGAAAACACCCTACTCCCTGGCTGTGAGCATGCTTGTATTGGCAATCCTCGCTTGCAGTCTACCCGGTTCCAACCAGCCCACACAGGCACCTGGTGAACCCATGACCAGCGTGGCCCAAACCGTGCAGGTTGAACTTACCGCTGCGAGTTCTCAGGCCCAAGTGGTCATCGCAACCAACCCACCGGTACTTATTACTGCTGTGCCTGGTGTTACTTTACCACCCAACCCAACTGCTCCACCCGAACCAACCATCCCGGCCCCTACATCAATTACCACGCCCTGTAATCGCGCTCAATTTATCTCAGATGTCAGCATCCCAGACGGCACGAATATTCAGGTCAATCAACCATTTACCAAAACCTGGCGCCTTAAAAATACCGGTTCCTGTACCTGGACATCTGGCTACCAACTCATCTTTGATCATGGTGACCAAATGAGTGGACCTGCTGCCCAACCCCTGACTGGCGGCGCAATCAGCCCAGGCCAGGGAGTTGATATCTCAGTTAATCTGGCATCACCAGCTGCAGCCGGAACCTACAAAGGATATTGGCAAATCCGTGACCAGAACGGGGTAGTCTTTGGCACCAATACTGGCGCATTCTGGGTGCAAATCATCACGATTCCGCCTACACCAACTTCCGCACCCGCGGGGGCAACCATCGTTATTCCAATTCCACATCTCACCCTTGTCATACCGCTGCCCACCATCATCTTGCCACCACCTGTTGGAATGATGCCAGCGCCGCTTGTCCCATCAGAAAGTGGTTCAGTCCGCGCAGATGGCAATACGATCTTAGCGCCGAATGTAGGTGACACCGACCCTAATTTAAGTCAGCAGGCCTTCGTCAGCTTCGATATCTCCGGCATACCAGCCGGGGCTACTGTTCTGGAAGTCAAAACCAACTTTGGCGACTTCGACCAACTTGGAAATGCTTTCGCCCTGGGTTGTCTGCGCATGTATCATCAAAATTATGGTGCGGTTGACCCAAGCGACTTCACAGCAGGCGCTCCGCTTGGCTCCGTGGCGCGCTGGTGCAGCGCAGGCGAACTTTCCGCCATAAGCGCCATGCCTGAGCTAAAGGCTGCTATCCAGGCAGCTGTCGGCCACCCGCGCGCGCGCTTCCGGGTTCAATTTAATGACACCGCCACCAATAGCAACAACTCGGCTGATATGGTGCGCCTTGGGTCCGGGATTAAACTTTTGATCTCATTTACCCCGTAAATTACCATATCCCAATCAAAAACGAAAAAACCAGGGCTTGCCAGGCTCTGGTTTTTTCGTTTTTGATTCCTTAATTTTTTATCGAAAACTGGCAAAAACTCGTTCCAAGGGAGGTTTTCTCCAACCGGGCGGTTTGCTCCACATTCAGACCCAATCGCTGGCGAAGGATCCTGGCATCGATGCTGCATAATTCAGGGTGGTCACGAATGACTGCCGCGTAAGGGCAATGTTCAAAAATAATCCGCGGCGCGGCAGCATGGGCCTCCCAGCGAGCAGCATACCCAGCCAGGTTCAGCCTGGCGATGACCAGGACCAACCGGCGCGTTATATGTCCAGATGTTTCTACAGCTTGCATTGGAAGCAGACCGGCAGCAATTGATTCCAATACTGATTCGATTTCAGCGTCCGGGAGATTTTCGAACACTTTCCCAAATAACACATCAACGAGCCTGGTCAGGTTATCGCCCAATGCAGCTTCACCCAACCCAAAAACCTGCACTGGACGGCCGCGTCCCTGTTCGGGACGAAACCCAATATTTTGCACGCGTCCATCCGAAACCAGGATAGCCAAATGATAACGAATATTGGCTGCAGTTACTCGCAATGCGCGACTGATTTCCTGGGCACTTACGCCTTTGTGTTGGCTCAAATATCCAAGTATCCTCTGGCGGGATGTTATTTTTGTCATGACATTTGTCATCATATCATCACTAATCGAATTATGCAAATATATATTTGCATAATTCGATTGACCTTTCTAGCCCTAGCCGCTATAATTTTCAAAATCATGGCAGAGACTCTACACTGGGAAGCCACCTATGCAATTGCGCTGGCATTAAAAGCTGCGCACCCCAACGTGAAGATGGAGGACGTTTCGCTCCAGATGTTGCTAGCCTGGACTCTGGCCCTCCCTACCTTCGAGGATGATCTGGCTCTAGCCAATGACGATATCCTTCTTTCAATATACCAGGACTGGTTCGAGGAGATATTATGAGCACAAATGAACTCAACCTGCCGGGCTTCGAAATCCCATCGGATCTTGACGGCAAAGTAGCCATTACGACGCTTGACCGGATGTACAATTTCGGCCGGCGTTCATCCATCTGGCCGATGATGTTCGGCCTGGCTTGTTGCGCGATCGAAATGATCGCGGCCCAGGCTGCACGCTACGACATGGCCAGATTTGGCATGGAAGTAATGCGCCCCAGTCCACGGCAAAGCGATGTGATGATTGTAGCCGGCACGGTTACAAAAAAAATGATCCCTTCCATCGTACGTTTGTTCAACCAGATGCCTGAGCCTAAATATGTAGTTGCCATGGGTGCCTGTGCTTCCGGCGGAGGCCCTTTCAAAGAGGGCTACAACGTAGTTGCTGGAATTGATAAATTCTTACCTGTGGATGTGTATATACCCGGGTGCCCGCCCACTCCCCAGGCTCTAATGGCTGGAATGATCAAACTTCAGGAAAAAATCGACAGACAGTCCATAAAAACCGTTCGTTGGTATCAGAAAGGCGCAGATTCTGTCGAAGTAGCCGTGCCCTTCCTGGGACCAGACTTGATCGACCCCAGGCGCATCCCTGAAATCAAGGCCAAGGCTGCAGAACTGGCTAATCCTCCCGCCCCGGCCGCTGAAAACGCGTAGGAGAAACTAAATGGCTACCCCTGTACTCACTGAAACGATCGACCTGGCAGCCCGGTTTCCTGGCGCAGTCACTGCTGATATCCGTCCTGGCTTTTCCGGTTGGATGGTGGAAAAAGATTCTCTGATCAATGTGGCTACAGCCATACGTGACGAATTCGGCTATGACCTGCTGTCATCAGTCACCGGCGTGGATTACCCAGAACAGAATAAACTCGAAGTTGTTTACCACGCCTACAAAACCACAGGTGGCCCGGCTTTGGTTTTCAAAACCCAGGCCGAGCGCGTAGACCCGGTCGAAGTCCCATCGCTGGTCGTGATTTGGCCAGGCGCAGAATTACAGGAACGCGAAGCCTGGGATATGTTTGGGATTAAATTCAGCGGACACCCCGACCTGCGTCGTATTTTAATGTGGGAAGGCTTTGAGGGGTTCCCCCTGCGCAAAGACTGGAAAGAAGCTTTCTACGAAGAAGAAACCAAACCGCTCAAAAGCCGCTGGCCGGAAGGCAAGCATTCCTATGCTGAGACACGTAATCCATATGGCGATAACATCATGTTTACGGCAGGCTTCGATCCTGAAAAGTGGACACCCACCGATCCTGAAGAAGCGCTTTACGCTGCGCTGAAAAAATACAAAACCGAAGAAAAAGATGGCATCAAGACCGACCACATCATCGTCAACATGGGACCGCAGCATCCATCCACCCATGGCGTTTTCCGCGCTGTCGTAGTGTTGGACGGTGAAACTGTCCTCAGCATCAAACCGGTCATGGGCTACTTGCACCGGAACCACGAGAAGATCGGTGAACGCAATACCTTCCTACAAAACATGCCCTACACAGATCGCCTAGACTACTTCAATTCTATGTATAACAACTGGGGCTATGCCCTGGCAGTCGAAAAATTGATGGGAGTCAAGGTGCCGGAACGCGCAGAATATATTCGCGTCATCATGGGCGAACTCAGCCGCATTCAAAATCACCTGATCTTGTTTGGCATGCTTTGGAATGATCTGGGGGCCTATTTCACACCGGCTTTGTATGCCTTTGAAGAACGCGAGCTAATTCTCGATATTTTCGAAGCTGTTTCCGGTGCGCGCATGATGTGTAACTACTACCGCTTTGGTGGTGTCGTACGTGATATTGATGAAGTCAATCTAAAGAAAATCAAGGACCTGGTTTTCGACCGCCTGCCTCGCAAAATCGAAGAATTTGATCGCCTGCTTTCTGAGAATGAAATTTTTGTTTCACGTATGAAAGGTATTGGCTACCTGAGCCCCGAAGATGCTGTCGCATACTCGGTCACTGGCCCAACACTACGCGCCGCCGGTATCCCTTACGACCTCCGGCGTGCTGACCCATACGGCATCTACGACCGTTTTGAATTCGACATTCCGGTGCGATTTAACAGCGACCTGTTGGATCGTTACAGTGTACGTGTCGATGAGATCCGCCAGTCCATTCGTATCCTGCAACAGGCCGTCAAACAAATTCCGGAAGGACCCTTCCTGACAGGTAAACCTCAATATCAGGTCCGCGTCCCGGCAGGCGAGGCCTATGGGCGTGTGGAATCCCCCAAAGGCGAGCTGGGTTTCTATGTTATTTCCAATGGGAAGGCCAATCCCTACAGATACCACATCCGCACTCCATCGTTCGTCAATATCACATCGGTGGAAAAAATGTGCATTGGCACCAAGATCGCAGATTTTGTTACCATTCTGGGCACAGTCGATATCGTGCTCGGCGAACTCGACCGGTAGGAGTGTGAATCATGTATGGTTTAGGTTTAATTAAAGGTCTAAGCGTTACTCTCAGCCGGTTCATCGAATCCTATACCGAGGATTTCCGCTGGCTCTTCAACCGTTACGGAAAAGTTGAGTTCCGTTCAAGCAAAGACACACGTGGAACATTCACCGTTCAGTACCCTGAAGAACGTCTAATTATCCCCGAAGAATTTCGATACGTGCCATTCCTGGTTTACGATGAGGGCGAAAACGGTGAAAAAAATATCCGCTGCACATCCTGCGGTATTTGTGCCAAAGCCTGCCCGCCCCAGTGCATCTGGATCGTAAGAACCAGCGACCCTGTCACGGGCCGCCCATTACCTCAGCCTGCCGAGTTTTACATCGACGCCGATGTGTGCATGAACTGCGGTTTTTGTGCCGAATATTGCCCCTTCGATGCAATCAAAATGGATCACGACTTCGAAATCGCTTCCTATGGGCGCAGTTTGCTCAATAAAGAGCGCCTGATGAAGCCTGCCTCTTATTATGCAAGTATTCGACCCAAGAACAACGCCCGCGAAGAAGCTGCTCGCGCCGAGAAAGCCGCAGCCAAAGCAGCCAAGGCTTAACCAGTCCTGTCTGTGCCTTTAGCAGAATATTTTTATATTGCAGATCAGGTTAGGGTATAATCCTGATCTGCAATTTGTTTTAATGATCCCATCCTCTAGATAGGTAAATAAATAAAATGACTGAAATCACAAGAGACGCCGTTCTTGCAGCCCTTAGTAAGGTACAAGAACCCGAACTGCACCAAGATCTGGTAACGCTCGGCATGGTGCGAGACATAGTAATTGATAATAACGCAGTTAGCTTTAGCGTAATGCTGACCACTCCCGCCTGCCCATTACGAGGCCGAATCGAAAAAGAAGCGCGTGAAGCTGTTGAAGCCATCGGGGCAAAAAAGGTCAGCGTCAAACTCGATTCAGATGTGCCCAACGATGGACGCATGCGTGGCTTGGTAAATGCACCGGTACGAAACGCCATAGCTGTGGCTTCTGGCAAGGGTGGTGTTGGGAAAAGCACCGTAGCAGTAAACCTGGCGGTAGCCCTGGCAAAAAGCGGCGCGCGGGTTGGGCTTATGGATGCCGATATCTACGGACCTAATGTCCCGACCATGATGGGTGCGATGCATATGCCCAATCCTATCAACGACAAACTCCAGCCAGCCGTTTCATATGGCGTCAAGATGATGTCGATGGGTTATCTCGTCAAACCAGGCCAACCACTTATCTGGCGAGGACCAATGCTAAATTCAGCCATCCGCCAGTTTATCAGTGATGTGGAATGGGGTGAGCTCGATTACCTCATCATTGACCTTCCACCGGGTACTGGCGACGCCCCACTCTCCCTGGCGCAAGCCTTGCCCCTCTCGGGCGTGGTCATCGTAACCCTACCACAGGCAATTTCTCTCGAAGATGCAAGCCGCGGCCTGGAGATGTTCCAAACCCTCAACGTACCGATCCTCGGCGTCATCGAAAACATGAGCTATCTTAGTTTGCCTGATGGTTCGAGAATGGATGTCTTTGGACAAGGTGGTGGGGAATCGATGGCAAAACATTATGATGTACCCTTCCTGGGCGCCATCCCATTAAACCCAAATGTGCGCATTGGTGGCGATACAGGCAAACCGATTGTGATTTCCGAACCGGAATCTGACGCTGCCAAAGCCCTCCAAAGCCTGGCCGAAATCGTCGCCGCCCGTATAAGTCTTGCCGCTCTGAGCGAGAACAATACACCCACGATCGACGTCATTTAACGAACACCCACCCTAACCCCTCCAGCATTGGCGGGGAGGATATAATGGATTTATGCAACCTAATAATATTGTTGGTATCCGTTTCAGTAAAGTAGGAAAGGTATATCACTTTGACGCAACGCCAGTTCCTGATCTAGTAGTAGGCGATTCGGTCATTGTGGATACTGTGCGTGGACGCCAAATTGGCGAAATAACTCAACGCATTGAAAACCCTCCCCCCCCCCCGGAAGGCACCTGGAAACCGATCGAACGCAGAGCCACGCCCGCAGATATGCTTTTGCGCCAAACCTGGATGCAAAAACAGACCGAAGCCATGATCAATTGTCGGGCACGCTCTTCAGAACTACAGTTGGCAGGCGTAAAAATTATTTCTGCGGAGTATTCTTTCGATGGTACCCGCTTGGCCTTGATGTTCAGCACCGAAACCGAGGACAAGGTCGATCTTAAGTCATTACGCAAGGATATGCAAAAACTATACCCACAATCCCAGGTGGAAATGCGCCAGATTGGCCCACGCGATGTTGCCAAGTTATTGGGTGGCATGGGCGCTTGCGGCCTGGAAACACGCTGCTGTTCCAAGTTTCTAACTGAGTTCAGCCCGATATCGATCAAGATGGCCAAGGAACAGGGTATCTCACTTACCCCAACTGAAATTACAGGCATGTGTGGTCGATTGCGCTGTTGCCTCATTTATGAATACGAACAGTATGTAGCCGCCCGCAAAGAACTTCCAAAACGCGGCAAACGCGTTATCACCCCAGACGGTGAAGGCAAGGTCGTGGATACTTATCCACTGCGAAATGTGGTTCTGGTTGAGCTTGAACCAAAGGTAGTGGAACGCCCAGAACGCACTGAGCGCTCAGACCGTCCGGAACGTCCCGAGCGCTTTGAAAGACCAGAACGGCCAGTAGTACGCGAATATCCCCGCGAGCAGCTTGAACCTTGGGACGAACTGGAAGCCCTGCGCCGAAAAGCTGAAGCGACTTGCGATAAGCATGATGGTGGCGCCTGCGACTGTGGCAAGGCTGAAAAAAACACCGCACCCCAAAAATAGGGTCTTATATTGTAAAAGCCACAGCACATTGAAAAGGTGTGCTGTGGCTTTTTAATAATGGAAAATCCAATGACAACTGACATATCTGCAAGCTGGCCCGAAAAACAACGCATCCTGGTTATCCTGGCCCATCCAGATGACCCGGAATTTTTTTGTGGAGCCAGCCTGGCTCGCTGGGCCCTGGCAGGGCATGAAATCTCCTACTCTCTTCTGACATGCGGAGACAAAGGCCGTAACGATTTCAACCGTGATATCCCGGGAAGTGAACTGTGCGCGTTAAGACATAAGGAAGAACGCGCAGCGGCAGATGTGCTGGGCGTCGGGCATATACAATTTCTAGACAAAGATGATGGTTACCTGGTACCCGATTTAATTTTACGCAAGGAAGTCGTCCGAATTATTCGACAGCTCAAACCAGATATATTGGTTACTTGCGATCCGCAAAACTTGTTTGCCACCTACGGACTAAATCACCCCGATCATCGCGCGGCCGGACAGGTTGTACTTGACGCAGTCTTCCCGGCCTCTGGAAACGAACTATTCTTTCCGGATCTACTCGATGAAGGCTGGCTACCCCACAGCCCAAAGGAAGTCTGGGCATCACTAACCAACCAACCGAATGCCGTATTGGATGTTACTGATACATGGGATATCAAAATTCGCGCTCTAAAGGAACACAAATCCCAAATTGGAGATCCTGAAAAACTGGAAGAACGTATGCGCAGCCGCCGAACAGAAGACAGTACGGATGAGAATCCAAGATATGAAGAAAAATTCAGGGTAATTAGCTGGAGGTAATATGACTGATTTTTACAAAGAAGCTTTGGATCTATTCACTTTTTCTCAAGCCATTCGCCGTGATTTGCACATGCATCCCGAACTGGGATTCCATGAAGTACGCACCTCTGGAATAATCTCCAAAGAACTGCGCGAGCTTGGGCTCGAAGTAACCACAGGAATCGCCAAAACTGGTGTGATCGCCATGATCGAAGGCTCAAAACCTGGGCCAGTTGTCATGCTGCGCTTCGATATTGATGCGTTGCCCATCAACGAACAGACCGGCACTGCATACGCGTCCAAAGAGGCAGGCTTGATGCATGCTTGTGGCCACGATGGCCATGTGGCGATCGGCTTGACCGTAGCACGCCTGCTAAACGCCCATCGCGAAGAACTCTCAGGCTCGGTAAAACTTCTCTTTCAGCCAGCTGAAGAAGGCGCCGGTGGGGCAGAAACAATGATCAAGGAAGGCGCCTTGGAAGGTCCAGTTCCGATCCACTGCCTTGGCCTGCACATCTGGAATGAAAAACCGCTCGGCTGGCTGGGAATTGCATCCGGCCCAGTGATGGCCTCGGCTGCCACCTTTGCAATCACCCTGACAGGGCGAGGCGGGCATGGCGCCATGCCGCATCAGACCATCGATCCAGTTGTCGCTGCAGCACAGATCATCAGCGCATCTCAGACAATTGCAGCGCGGAATACCGATCCGCAACAAGCCTGCGTGGTTTCCTTTTGTGTAGTACAAGCTGGTGAAGCCTTTAATGTAATTCCCGAGACAGTCGAAATCAAGGGCACCATTCGCAGCTTCGACCCTGAAGTGGAGCAAATTGCCTACAAACGCCTGGAAGAGATCGCAACAGGTGTAGGCCAGGCCATGGGCTGCAAAGTTGAGCTTAAGATTTCCAATATCACGCCCGCCGTGATCAATGATCCGTTTGTCACGGCTGCCGTCAAACTCGCCGCTCAAAGCCTACTACCGGACCACGATTTGGATGAGCGCGGTAAATTTACGATGGGCGCTGAAGATTTCGCTTTTTACCAAAAAAAGATGCCGGGAGCTTTTTTCTTTATCGGTTCAACCAATCAAGAAAAAGGTTTGGTTTACGGTCATCACCACCCCAAATTTGACTTTGATGAGGCGGCTCTGCCTCGTGGCTCCGCCCTGATGGCCCAGGCAGCCATTGAATTACTAAATTCCTGATCCAAAAGCGCTCTTCCGGCAAACATGCGGATGAGCGCTTTTGAACTCCTAAACCAACAGACTTTTTTTACTGGAAACAAAAAAGGTTTGTTTCATTATTATGGCGTTCTCAAGAAAGCTTGACAGCTAGACAAAAAGACCCTTCTCGGTAAAATTGGTGTCGCCAGACAACCAACAACCGAGGAGGATCGATATGGAGTATAGCACGCTCAAGCCGTGGCAGGAAATAAGTGAAACT
>JAPLGT010000297.1:0-5651 GCA_026390035.1 Chloroflexota bacterium | reverse complement strand
GGCTACAAACGTCACCTGCACTGTCGGCAGCAGCTTGAGCCCAATTGGGGCATTTGTAACCAGCCCATTGGCCACGGAAGCACCCTGCTGAAAAATTGAATAGGCCCCGTCAAGTGCAATTGCGCCTAATAGATGCGTCCCTTCAGGTAATCCTTCCAGAATAAATTGTCCGAGCGAATCGCTCAAAGTGCTGACCCCACCGGCAGTCACCAGGATGTTCGGGATCGGGCTGCCAGTGCCTACATCCGAAACAACCCCAGTGATTTTGCCAGTCGGACCGGCGAAAGCACTATCTGACCACGAAGCCACTTTATCTTCAACGTTACCCGGTCCGCCCACGTTATAAATTCGGTAGCGAACAGGTAGACCCAATGCAGTATCCTCAATTGCCGGCACGGCTCCCTGACGATAATAGCGATATTTGATGACAGAATTCAGACCCAAAGGAAGTTTTACCGTCAAATGCTGAGCATCCACAGGAGTCATGGCATAAAAGGTCGGGTTTAGTCCCAACCCGGTCACATCGTCAAGCAGCCCAATGACCAGGCTTTCTCCTGGGTTTAGCGCCATCGGAATGGAAACTGTAAAAGTAATTTCTGCCAGCGCCACCGGGGTTGCTGTTGCACCTGAACCTGGGTTGGCTCCCGGAACCTGGGTGGGCGGATTGATATACTTATTGAAATCTATTAATGACCAGGTGCAGGCTAGGCTGCTAAGACCAATCATACACACTGCCATCCAGCGCATCCATCTCGATCGATAAAGGTAGTTCATTCTCTCTCCTCCACGCAACCATCTGTCGGCATCAGATGAAAACATCAAGCGCCTGTTAAATATAGTTATATTTTATGCTGATTCGGAAAAAATTACAGTCTATGACCGTCTTAAAATAAAAACGCAAAGCCACAAAGGGAACCTCTGCGCCTCTGCGTAATTAATAATCGATGGTTTGACAACCAGGAGCAACTTTCGGCTATACTAAACTGCAGCTGCTGGTTTTTCTGAACCTCGACTGGAAATCTGGGCGATCCAACTGAACAAAATAGACAAGAAATAGAGACCTGTCATCGGCGCCATCACCAGTGCCATATTTACCGGATCGACTGTCGGCGTAATTACCGCTGCCAAAACAGAGATAAGTACGACCGCCAACCTCCATTGTTTGAGCAAAGTTTTGGGTTGAATAAAGCCCATCGCTGAAATCCCAAATATGACCAGCGGAAATTCGAAAGCAACGCCTATCCAGAACATCAGGCTGGTAATGAATTCAAAATAAGATGCCGGACGCAGTTTGGTGGCGATTCCCAAAAAACCAATCAAAAAAGGCAGCGCAGTCGGCAACATCAGGTAATACGCAAAAGCCATGCCTCCCATAAAAAATACGAGCGCAAGCGGTATCGAAAACAAGCCCAGCTGTTTGGAGCGTGGCATAATTCCGGGTGCAAAGAACAACCATAATTCAAACGCAATATAGGGCGTTGCCAGTGCAATTCCAGCGATCATGGCCACTTTCATATACACGCCAATAGATTCAGTTACCTCAATCGCCTGCAGGTTCTGCAATCCGCCAACGGGCACAGCTAAAAATGTAATTAAATCCTGGGTAAACCAAAACGAGATACCAACCGTAACGACAAGTGCCAATAACGAACGTAGCAAATGCTGGCGTACGTCATCCAACTGTTCCAAAATTTCTAACGGACTTTGAAAGGCATCCATAACCGCTTCCAAAGCGGGTCTGTCATCCGGAACTTCATTTAAGAATCGTGATATACGATTATTATTGAAGCGGGTCATGACCGGACGCAACAACCAACCGAGTAAACGAAAAGGCAGGCTGATCAACCACCAGATCAGCCTGAACGGGGCAAGTAAACCCCACTTAAGAGCGCGGCGAAGTTTTTCCATGGGACCTTAGGATTCTGTTGGAGTAATTGGCCCGGATTGGGTATCCGGTATATTTACGGTAGGAGAAACAATTGAAGAAGAATCAGGATTGGATGCCGGCTTGGGCAGACCCAATTCAGTGTTGGGATCAAAAACCTGGGCTTCATCAAAGATTCTTTTCGGATCAAAGGCTGGTCTCAGATTATTGGTCACGCCTTGCACTTCCCGTTGCAGATCTTCCAACCCGGCCTCTCTGACCAGCTTGGTAGGCAACTGCTGAAGCTCATCACCTGTCCGGCGCAAGGCTAGCCAGGTTGGGGATGTCAGGAAATTTCTCAAGACCTTGCCAATCGTACGACCTGCCGCGATCATGTCTTTGGGTCCGAGCAAAATGAGCGCAATTAAAACAATAAAAGCAAATTCTGGAACACCCACACCAAGAATTTCCATTACGCCAAACCTTTCTTAAATTGCTGTCTAATCTCATGCTCGCGGTCTGCCAGGCTGCCCAACACTCCATTAATGAATCGGGGGGCATTGTCAGAGCCATAAAGCTTGGCAAGTTCTACCGCCTCGTTGATCGCTACTTTGACCGGTGTTATGGCAGATATTGCGAATTCCCAGGTGGCGATGCGCAATATATTACGATCAATCGCCGCAATCTGGTCAAAAGGCCATTCGGGAGCATATGTGGCAATCACGTCATCCATTTTTTCAGCGATGGGAAGTACTCCAAAAATGATCTGGCGCGTAAAATCCACAAGCTCCTTGGAGAGAACTTCCTGACCTTCAGGCTGCATCTCTTCCAACCGCTCTTCTAATACGATGCCGGGCAAATGCCCGGTCATATCTACTTCGTAAAGTACTTGCAGGGCGAGGGATCGCGCCCTGGTGCGGGATTTCATAATGGTCTATTCATCTTTGTAATCGATATCTTCAATATGTACATTGACATGCCCAACTTCCATGCCAACCATCTCAGCGATGGCACGCGCCACCTGTGCCTGAATGTTTCGGCTCACTTCGCGCACATTGAAATCTTTTTTGAGTACGATATAGAGTTCAATGTAAACAATTCCATCTTCGATTGTCATCTGAACGCCGTTATCAGAACCGTGCTTAAAGATACGATCGAAACCGCCCGGAACGGGGGCCAGGCGGCTAACGCCTTCCACGCTTATTGCTGACATCCTTACAATCGTCAACAGCACTTCAGGCGCAAGCGTAGTTTTACCAGGGGAACGATAATCGTCAGTCATTTTTTAGTCTCCTACATCATCGCCATGCCGCCATCTACTCCCAACACCTGGCCGGTAATAAACGCGGCCTGGTCGCTGGCGAGAAAAGCGACAGCATAGGCTATCTCTTCGGGCCGGGCTTTACGAGCCAACGGCACCATTTTAAGCGCGGCTTCTAAAACCTCCGGGGACATGCTGGCCAGGATTTCTGTATCAACAAAACCAGGCGCAACCACATTCACAGTTATATTTCGGGGTGCCACCTCACGCGCCAATGCCTTTGAAAAACCAATCTGCCCGGCCTTGGATGCGGAATAATTTGTCTGCCCAGCATTACCCATCTGCCCAGAAACCGATGAAATATTCACAATGCGCCCATATCGTTTGCGCATCATGTGCTTTACAGCAGCCTTGGAACAATTAAAAGTGGACTTCAAATTGGCATCCAACACGGCATCCCAATCCAATTCTGACATCATCATGATCAATGTATCACGAGTAATACCGGCATTATTAACCAGAATACTCAAATCACCAAAAGTTTCAACCGCAAACTTGATCAAATTTTGGGCAGCCAACGGTTCAGATACATCCGCATGGAATGAAACCGCCTTTGCCCCCATCGCCTTGATTTCATTTACAACCGCTTCGGCCGCCTCGGGTGACTTATTGTAGTTAACTACTACGGCTGCGCCTCGGTGGGCCAGCTCGAGCGATATGGCCCGGCCAATTCCCCGTGAACCACCCGTCACCACTGCCACTCGATCATTCAAGGATAAAAGTTCGTTCATTCCGTTGCTCCTGTATCAAAGAGATTATACCCTACCCGGGTCATGGCAATGATCTATCGTCATGCCAATTAACACCTTATTTGCCTTTAGGTTTCAAACCAAATCCGAGCAATAGGCCCGCAACAATTGAAAATCCGCCGATATATGCCACGGCATCTTCCCAAAAGCGAATCGGGAATAATCGGATAAGCGTATCCGAGTACTCAAACAGCCAGGAATCGCCAGAAAAAAACAACGAATGGAACCATGTAAAGAATTGCCAGAAAGATATGGATGCAAAGAGGCCCAATACAACCAACAAACCCGCGGTCAAATACCCGCCACGTTTCCATCCCAGTATGTAATCGCCCTGCCAACCACCCAACCAGGCCCATGCCCCGAATAAGCCCAACACAGCCAGGCCAGCATACCAAATTTTCAAGAGCGACTGAACCACCCCTTTTACATCTGCCATATGCGATAATTCGCGCTCGTTGTAAATCGGCTTTCCATCTGTTAATTTCAGCTCAGCCAAAAAGGCGATCCCATCCCCATTTACCAGGTACCCCACCGATGGTTTGGCCCATTGCAAACGATCCTGGAGACCAAATCCAAAGCGGTCTTCGGGAAAACCAGGCATCCGATATTCCATCTCCAAAAACATTGGGGTCATCAATAGTCGCACTCCCAGCATAATCAAAGCCAGCGGGACAAATATGGTCACAATCCAGGAATATAGCGGGGGGTAATTTTTCGAATTCATGTCATCTCCATATAGTGATTAATATCATATAGCGGTTAAGGGAATCCTTAATACCTTGTATTGATTACATCAGATTGATATCCTAATAGTACCAAGAGTTGGATTTTGTGTCCAACTTTGTTTTTTATTTGTTCACTCTAGATTGTAGAGTTCAGAAAGCTGATACAACGTTCTTTTCCATCACAACATTTTCACAATATCTATCAGGAGGAATATATGGAATTAGGTGGTTACGCAGACAAAGTTGCCCATATTGATTTGACCCAGGGCAAGGTCGAATTCAAACCAATCCCAGATGATTTCAAGCGTAAGTATATCGGCGCGCGAGGTTTGGGTGTCAAATATGTATTCGATAATGGACCCACAGTTGATGCACTTTCCCCAGACAACCTCCTATGCTTCATGAATGGCCCTCTAACCGGCTCTGAAGCCAACATGAGCGGACGCATGGCAGTTGTAACCAAATCTCCTCTCACCGGCACCGTTACCGACAGCCATCACGGCGGTTGGTCTGCTGCTCGCTTACGCTGGGCTGGCTATGATGGCCTGATCTTTAAGGGCAAAGCTGCAAAACCTGTCTATGCCTATATTCACGATGGCGAACTCGAAATTCTGGACGCTGCCGAAGTTTGGGGCAAGGGCATCCATGACACTATCAAATTCTTCAAAGATAAATATGGCGAAAAAGACCTGTCTGTCATCGCGATTGGCCCCGCCGGCGAAAAACTCGTAAAGTTTGCTTGCTGGCTCAATGAAGATGACCGCGCCAGCGGACGTGGCGGCACAGGATGCGTCGGTGGCTCGAAAAATCTAAAAGCCATTGTAATCAAAGCTGAGAAGAAAATCACAAAAGCAACAGATCGTGATGCCTGGAAAGCTGCCCACGAACGCGCCCTCAAGGTCATCATGGCCGAAGAGAATATTACCAGCCCGCGCAAGGGTGGTCTTTCTGTTTATGGCACCAACGTGCTCATGAACATTACCAACAGCATC
>JAPLGT010000107.1:0-13904 GCA_026390035.1 Chloroflexota bacterium | reverse complement strand
TTAATCGCAACTTTCTTTGGAACGAAAAATTCGACCCGCAAGCCAACCCAGATTACGAGGCATTGATTCCGCTTTTGAATCCAGCCCGACAAATTTCAAATTTGATCTTGAGTGATGCAGCTTTTTTCTTTCGTCTGGTTGGGAGGATCATTAGGCTTGGCATTCTACGAATTCGCCAGGGTACCCTGAGTGGGCAGTATCGCCATCCAAAAGGTGTGCAGTACGGTGGAGACACCACGCAGCAAAGTGCACAGGTCTTGCAAAGCCTGATGCAAAAAGCGCTTGAGGAGTACGCCCAGGTTATTCATATCGACTTGCATACTGGATATGGCCCGCGTTACCAGATGAGTTTCGTCAATTCAACTCGTGAACCTGCAAAGGCACCCGATTTGGTAAAACGCTTTAATTATCCGCTCATTGTGGCAGCCACGCTATCCGATTTTTATACCACCACCGGCGATATTACTGATTATTTTTATCAGTTGCGCGACGAAAAATTTCCAGCGAAAAAACTATTTGCGACCTGTTTTGAATTTGGAACTTTCGGTGACTCGCTTTTGGCGCAAATCCGGAGCATGCGCGCCACCATTTTTGAAAATCGCCTATTCCATTTCGGCGCTCGCACGCAGGCGATCCGCAATACGCTGCGTAAAGAATACGAAGAATTATTTTTTCCTATTGAAGCCAAATGGCGGGAAAAAGCCCTGGCTGATTGCAGGCTTGCCTACGAAGGTGTCTTTGCTGCTTATGATTTGTTGCATTGATCTGGATTTGATAGAAGGTATTTTCTCACGGGGTGTCCTGGCTGATTGATAGAGCTATCCCCAGACCGATGAGAATTATTGTTTTGTGGTGCTTTGGGCACAAGCTGGCAGATGCTGGAAAACCTATCGATCAGTGTACATCTAACTGGTAAACAGAGTTAAAAAGCGCTCGCAAATTGCAAGCGCTTTTTATGTTTCAGACAACTCAAATTTAGCCCATGAGCAATTTGATTTAGTACACTGTACCACTTTATCCAAACCACCGATTTGCTAATAAAAGGCTGGATTACCTCATCCCGGTTCTGCCGCGTACACAAACAAAGATTGGTGGTTTTTCCCGAAGGGCATCGGAGATGCCCTTCGGGAAAAACCACTTGCGAGAAAACAACCAATTGGCAGGCATCCGCACGATTTGGATGTGCTTTTTCAGAGATGCACCCATGTCAAAGCAGCTCAAAAATAATGATTACCCGAGCGGTTAGCGGCTGATCGTGTCCAGATAGGCCGAGGCGGGTGGTGAAACACCCTCAGGCCAGCGGGTGGCAGCGCTGTAACGCACACCCAGCAGCTTGGCGCCTTCCAATTTGGCGCCATCCAGATCAGCATCCACAAGCGAACAGCCGGTCAGCGAGGCGCCTTCCAGGTTGGCCTGGTTCAAATTGGTCTGGGAAAGATCCGCGCCATCCAGCCAGGCAAAACTCAGGTTGGCCCCGGTCAGATTGGCGCCAATTAAAATGGCGCCGCTCAGGTCATCACCCTGGATATCCGCGCCGCGCAAATCCGCGCCGCGCAAATCCGCGCCTTGCATAAAACCGCCCAATTTCACACCAGCTAAAACCGCATGGCGCAGGCTGGCGCCGCCAAAATCAGCATTCGTCAAATCGGCGCCGCTCAGGTCAGCGTCATTCAGATTTGCGCCGCGCAAATCCGCCTCCACCATGCGGGCGCCAGCCAGGGATGTTCCTTCCAGGTTGGCGCCGATCAGGTTGGCCTTGTTGAGGATAATCCCAGCCATGCTGGTCTGCGAGAGCACAGCCCGCGGCAGGATCGCGCCTGTCAAATCCGCGCCTGTCAAATCCGCGCCGGCAAAGGAAACACCAATCAGGCTGGATTCTATTAATTTCGTTCCAACCAGCCTGGCGTTCTTTAAATTCGAGCCATTCAAGATCACATTATTCAAGACCGCGCCGCTAAAAATCGCGCTGGTAAGGTTGGCGTTTCGAAGAATCGAACCGGTCAGAACGGCGTTTGATAGATCCGCGCCGCTCAGGTCAACACCGGAAAGATCTTGCGATTCAAGCCGGACGCCAACGCAGGCCGGCGGGCAGCCGAAAGGCAGTAAACTGTTATAGCGAAAAAGAGCGCCCTTAAAGATGAATACCCAGATTAATATTGTGGCAATCGTCAGGAACAAGACCCATCTGATTTTCCGTTTAACGCTGTTTGGATCAACCACAAGCCGTGTATTTGCAGGTTTTTTCATTGCGAAACAGGCTCCAGTCCTTCCAACAGGATGGTCTGCCGGCCCTCTTCGCTGAAGATGAAATCCAGCCAGGCTTTTGCTTTAGCAGGGGGTTCGTTCATGACCAAAAGATATAACGGTCTGACCAAAGGATAGCTTTTCGACAGGATCGTCTCGGGTGTTGGTTGGATGCCGTTCAACGCCAGAAGCTGGAGGCTGTTGTCAACAAAATTCTGGGGCAGGATCCCGATCGCCCCAGGTTCTACCGCAACCGCCGCGCGCAGAGCGGCATTGGATGGCAGAATTTCAGCCGGATCACCCACAATCGGGAGCTTATCCATCACCAGTGCTTTGAAGACCGTCAACATGGTGTTGTTTTGCTCAAGGACTGTGATCGGCAAATCCCTGCCGCCCACTTGCTTCCAATTTACGATCTCACCTGAAAAAATGGAGCGCAGATCTTCAACGGTTAAGGTTTTCAACGGATTATCCAGGTTAACCACCACCACAATGCTGTCATACGCCAGGGGAATAATCCGCATACCAGGGTATAAATTGGCTTCTGCGGGAGTGAGGGCGCGCGAAGTCATCCCAATATCGGCCCGACCGCCCCCCACTTGTGAGATACCAGAGGCGCTGTCGGTCACAAAATAGTTGAAAAAAAGATCGGGATGCTGCCGGGTGAAAGCCCTGCTCAAAGGCCTGGCCAAATCAGCGACTGTGGATGACCCCGCGATCAACACAGCTTTATCAGCGTTCTGAAAAGCCATTAAACCGGCCGGCGCCGGCTGATAAATCGCTCCATCCGGCAGATCAAATCCTTCCGGCCAAATGGTATGGTCATCATACTTAACCCCGTCCAAAATGGCGTCACCCAGAGCCAGTTTTTGCCACTGGGATTCGCTCAAGTTCGCAATCACGGGGTCATCCAGCTTTTTCCAGTCCAGAAGCTCAGGGGTCGCAATCAGTTCCGCCGCGCTAAGATTTGCGCCGCGCAGATCGGCGCCGCGCAGGATCGCCCCCACCAGGTTGGCGCCTGCCAGGGATGCGCCGGAAAGGTTAGAACCTGTCAGGTCAGTACCCATCAGGCTGGCGCCGCTCAGGTTGGCATTCTGCAGGTTGGCGGTAACCAGGCTGGACAGGTTGATCCAACCTCCGCGAAGATCCGAAGAACGTAAATCTGCGCCGCTCAGATCGACCTTATCCATCAAACTCCCGGCCAGATTTACCCGATCCATTTTAATTCCGGCCATTTTGGCCTTGTCCATGTAAGAACCGGCCAGGTTTAACTGGCTAAGATTGGCATTTACCAGGCGGGCTTCCATAAAAGAAACGGCGGTCAGCTTCGAGGAAGTCAGGTTTACCCCGGTCAAATCGGCCAATTCCAAATCTGCGCCGATCAAAACGGTATTGGTAAATATGGCGCCCGAAAGATAAGTTTTCTGCAAGTTTGTGCCAACCAGGAATGCGTCTGTCAGGTCGGCTGATTGCAGGGACGAACCATAAAAATCAACCCCGCTCAGATCGGCGCCACTGAAATCCACATTTTCAAAGTTGGACTGCCGCGCAGTTGAATTAACCATTATCGCCTTGCGAAGGTTTTTCCCGTTCCAATCAACCCCGCCCATTTTTTCCCCCAGGCAGGTAGGAGGACAGCCGTCTGTGCAGCCTGCCAATAAGGTGGATGCCAGGATCAGGCTAATCAGCAGCAGTAATTCTTCATGGAAAGTTCTCATGACACCTATGACCTTACGGAACCGGTGTTTGTATGGGGTTGGGTGGGGTTGTTACCGCTGGCAAATCCGTCGCTTGGACTCCTATTATATCAGGAAGGATTTCGGATGGCAGAGCTGCGGGTGTCGGGCTGAGCGCTACCGACGGGGTGCCGGTTGGCATGGGGGTATTAAAATTGGGTAAGGGTAATAAAAACGGCGCGTTATTAGGCACCAGCATGACTTGAATATTGGGCGACAGCTTATCCACATACCGCAGGGTGATCACATTCGGGTTGCGGGCCAGAGCCTTGCCTAACATGTCTAATGCATCCGCTTCGGCCTGGGCAATCGCCCGAATCCTGGCCGCTTCACCACCGGCCAGTTTTTGGATTTGGTCGGCTTCATATTGTTTTTTCACTGCGTCCTGCATGGCAACCTGTTTCTTTTCCACCGCGGTGGCGTATTCGTTGGAAAAGCTGATATTCCTGAGCAGGAAGTCATCCATGAGGAAACCCCGCTGCCCAAGGGTATCCTTTAATTCAGTGCTCAGGTCGTTCTCGAGATCCATGCGTTTGGAACTGTTGACCTCATCCACCTTGTACTGTGAAACATAGGTGCGGATTAATCCACGCATGGTTGGGCGAATTAAATCTTCGATATAGCGTTCCTGCCACTCGATATAGATCCGCGGCGCTTCTTCTGGATCAATCTGAAAAATGATCGTACAGTCGATCAGGACTTCCTGTCCATCTGATGTGCGCGCAGCGATCGAGTCGTCCCCTTTCTGGGCGCCCTCATTCGGCTTGGCTGACATGGTATACGTCTGCCAAAAAATGGGATAGGTATGGACTTCTTCGGCCAGCGGAATGATCCAATGCAGCCCGGAGCGCAAAGGTCTGGAGCGATAGCCATTTGGCGAAGCCAGCGAAACAACCACGCCCACATCCTGCGGCTGGATAAACACCAGGCTGGTATTCAATAATGAAATGGCCGAGGCGATTAAAAACAGGACATACAGGGTACCCACCCTGAACATTTTTTTGAATGCTGATCCAATGCCTTCATAAATGGTTGTATAAACCACAAATCTGATGATGAAGGCAAAAAAGGTCAACCAGCAGCTGATGACAATGACGTTCAAAACACGTTCCAGGATCATGATTTTCTCCTTGTTTACGGATGGGCAATGATCAATAAAGTTGCCGCCCGGCGTTGGGCACATTCCAGCGCCAGATACAAATTCTCGGGGTCCAGGGCTCCAAAACTCTCATCCATGATCACCAAGTCGGCGTCCTGGAGCAGCGCCCGCGCAATAAAGACCCGGCTGCGTTCACCATGTGAAAGCTGCCAGCCGCTTTCTCCGACCATTTGCTGCCAGCCGGAGGGCATGCGCGCCAGCAGGTCACCCAACCCCAGTTCATTACAGATGGTTTCGGCCGCCTGCATATCATCGGCCTGCGGAGGCCAGCGCCGGCCCATTAATAAGTTGAAGGCAAAGGTCTCATTAAAAATATGGTTTTCGTGAAATTGCGGGGCCATCACGACCCGCTTGCGCCAGGCGGCTTCGCCAAGGCTTTGCCAGTCATAACCATACAAAAACAGCAAACCTGAATCCGGTTTACGCAAACCAGCCAGGACAGCGCCCAGGGTTGTCTTGCCACCCCCGGATGGCCCTTCCAGGATGATGCGATCGCCGGAGAAAATCTCCAGTGCGCAATCATTCAGCGCTGGACGGCGATGCGGGGCAAACCGGTAGCTCAAATCATGGGCGGTGATCAGAGGTGTTTTATGATCAGAAATCGGCTCAGACTCGTCCGGGTTTTCCGGGTTGTGCGTCTGCGGCCGGTTGGCTTTAAGCACCACGGTGGGGGTGATATCCCTGACCGAACCGGCCTGATAGATTGGTTTGACCTGTTCCCAGCTTAGCAAAAGCAGGATGTCATTTTGGATACCAGCCTGGATGATGCCAAAGGCTTGATATGCCAGCATGACACCGCCCAACCCCACCGCCATACCCCCCAACTGCGGAGCCTTATTGGAGATCAAGGCCGGGATAAAGCATGCCAGTCCAGCCACCAGCCAGGAGGCCGGGATGGCACCCAGGAACAACCCGGTTCTTGAGAAGGAGCGGGTCAGCGACTGATACTGGTCGAGCTCAAGATCTTCCTCATCGTGACGATGTTCCGGATCTTCCTGCGCCAGGCGGGTGCGGTGTCCGACCATTTTTTCCACCAGGCCGTTGGTCATTGAGCGGTAGGCGTTGGTCCACTGCTTGCCGCTGTTGTAATTGATCCAACCCGCGATAAAAATGGCAATCAGCCAGAGTATCAGCACAGCCATCGAAAGCGGCCCGCCGGCCCCCTGTGAGAGCACCCAGGCTGCCACTCCCAGCTGCAGAACTGAGATGATGGCCGAAAGCCCCCCGCCCAGAGCCAGCATTTCGACCGACTCAGCCTCCATGACCCGCTCCAGCAGCTGACCCATTCCCAGGTGACGGATATCGTCTGGGTTCATTTTAAGGGCGCCAAACAAAAGCCTTTGTTTGAAGATCACACCCAGTGATTCGGAAAACCGGTTCTGCATCCAACTGGCGCCCAGTTGGAAGGGAATGGCGCTGACCAGCAGTAAAACCCAGGCCCACACCCAGCCCCGATCCGTTTGCCCGTCCAGAACCACCCGCCCAATCAGCCACCAGGCCAGCAGGAAGAGCACATCCTGCAGCGCATAAGCCCCCAACCAGCCCAGGATTTCCGGCACCATTTTGGATTGTTTGATTTGAATTTTCAGATCAGCGCCCGGGGAGGGACGCAGCAGCCAGCCAACCGGGATGATTTCCGCGCCCAACCAGCTTCCGATCAGGGCGCCCGCCACCCGGGACTTGCGTACTTCCGGGATATCCGCCAGTTTCAACAATTGTTCTGCCGGATCACGGTAAGCGGCCGAGAGCGGTTCGCGAAAAGCATCCGCGACAACCTCCGCCGAAACCCTGACGAGTTGTAGATTGGGATCCAGGACTGCGCAATCGCGGCCTCTTTTTTGTAATATCAAAAAGGTCGCGGGATCAGATTCGGAACTGCTTGGCATTTTGACGATGGCCGGGGCCGCAGATTGGAAGAAGATTTTCAGCTTGCCGTATGGGCAGCTGACCGGCTCGGCCTCAATCCCCAGGTTGGAGGCCATCACGTCGACCACCTGCTGCCAGTTATATTCGGCGGCATTTTCCGCCCCAGCCTCCTGGCGGTTGCTGGCCGCGAGCGTCTGTGGAATCAATCCATTGCTGCGCGCCAGCCATTCCATAGCTTCGCCCACCCGGCTGCCTGGCCAGCATAACTCCAGCAAATTCTTCGAATTATTCCGCATAGTACCAGTTTAACACCAGAGCGTGACGTAAGCGTGACGGCTATGGGCATATTTCTGACCAATTTACGAGAAACTATAAATTAGTCTGCAATTCCGCCTTGGAGCCAGTCAATTTGGTCGATGCGCCATCGGCAAAAAAAGGTTAAAGCCGCCTGGCACGCAAAAAACTCCCTGATGTTTTCCCGCAAATGAGGCACTGTCAATTTTTGCCAGCATTTTACCGGCGAGGAATGCCGCCCGACTGACGATCAATCAGCCGATCAGACCGTTACCGTCACGCCTGGGGCGTTAAGCGCAGAGGTGAGGGCCACCGGGACAATTCGCGCCGCGCAATCAGCAGCGTTGGCCTGGCAGACAAGCGGCCGGGTGGAACGGTGAACGTAAAAATTGGGGATAAGGTCAGCGTCGATACCATCCTGGCTGCCCTGGAGCAAAGCTCCCTGCCCCGGGAAGTTTTGCTGGCAGGTGCCCAACGTGAAATAGAGCGACTGAAGAACGGTCCCAGCGCTGATGATATTGCTGCTGCAGAGGCTCGCGTGGCAGCCGCTCAATCGGCCTTAAATCAATCCAACATTAGCGCGCCATTTGACAATGTCATCACTCAGGCCAGGCTTTTTCCCGGCGATCTGGTTTCGCCAGGCACACTGGCCTTCCGCATCGAAATCCTCTCACGCTTGCTGATCGACATGGAACTCTCGGAAGTGGATATTAACAGTATAGCGACAGTGTTTTGCTCTTGCAGAAAACAGTAATAAACTCATCCGCGTCGCCGATCTGGACTGGACGAATGTGTGCTTCCCAACCTTGCTGACAAATGGCCCGCACACCGGTCAATATCGGACCGGCTGCCTGGGCAAAAGCGCCTGCCTGAAGCTTTCGCGCGCTGATTGCGAGAGAGTTTATCTGTCAGGCACTTTTGATCAGCTACTAATGTTTTAATTTAGTTTTAAGGCAAACGAATCTGTGTGGTTTGCCTTAAATAACACTACAATTATCTTGCATGGATACCTTGAAAGCATTATAGTTATTTCGATGGCCATTTGATCCTGGTGAAGCACCCTGTGGGTTCGGCGACACCGCCACCGCAGACTTGTATCATGGCAGAAATACGTCCCGCGTCAGGCGATTTCCGCAGAATATTGTAAGCGTCGCTCTTCGAAAATTGGATGTGTTGAACGCTGCCCACAAACTTGACGATTTGCGTTCGCCGCCAGGAAATCGATTGGAAGCCCTCAAGGGTGACCTTGAAGGCTTTCACAGTATTCGTGTGAATGATCAATCCCACTCCGCTGCGCTTCGGGGACTTTGGCGAATTACTTTTCGATGGAATGATGGCGTTCAAGATGTTTCATTGGTAGATTATCACTAAAGAGGTGCTCATGCTTCCTGAAAACCGTATCCCCACTCATCCCGGCGAAATCCTGCTGGAAGAATTCCTCAACCCGCTTGGGCTATCACAGGTAGCCTTTGCCGGGCACATTGGTGTGCCTGTTCAGCGCGTCAATGAAATCGTGCGTGGCAAGCGTGGAATCACGCCGGAAAGTGCCTGGCTGTTTGCCGAAGCTTTCGGTACCAGCCCTGAATTCTGGCTTAACCTGCAATCGAATTATGATCTAGTACGGTCCAAACCAAAGCGGCAAGTAGCGCGCATTGCTGCCATCGCATAAATTGGATTAAAGATAACAATTGGCTGTAAAGTAGGTTCCAGGCTTGTTTAATTACTTCTCGTGAAGTAAAATAGCCTCGAAAGTTTCGTTCTTTTACAACTAAGTTCCAGGGTAATCCTGTCCCCCCAAATTTATTTCGGCACCCACCCCATCCCCGTCGGGGCCGCCATGAGTAATTCAGGTGGCACAGAACTCCCGAGATGACTAAAATCATCTCGGGAGTTCTTGTTTTATGTGTCTTTTTGTTGTTTTTGTACCCAAAAGAGTGCCATGTGTTGGGCATTTTTTATTTTTAAGCCCTTACCACCCATTTTGTGCACAACATTTTGGTCAAAATAGTTGATCGCGGCCTTGATAAGTACGCACATTTTGGCGGTCGCGATTTCAGGCATGACAGGATTGAACTCGGCTGGACGCTTACCATCGACAAGGAATAATCCCCTATTTGGAGGGTTTATTAAAAATTATCCTCGTTCGAAACTACGTCCAGGGTTGCTGACCGGCAGCTCTCTGCTGGCATGACATTGGTTCAGGCACGCACAGATGTAGTTCTATGCGCGACACCATTTCGGAACTATTGATAGTGATGCTATCGAGTTGGCTTACAATAAATCAGGCGTTTTGAAAATTAAGCAATAATCCTGTAATACAATCGCCCTGGGGTTGTATAAATAGATAGAAACCCTCACAGGAGAATTCTTTGCAGCCTCTATTTCGGCCCAGGTCTGTCACGCTCGCCGAAGCCTTTGACAAGTATTACCCGGCCATTTTCCGCTATTTTCGCTTTCGCGGCGCGGATGTAGACACTGCCAATGATCTTGCCTCAACAACTTTTGAGCGAGCGTTGCTGCATATTGGTACATACGATCCGCGCCGGGCGCAAATCCAGACCTGGTTATTTGCCATTGCTCATAACATTGCCATTAACCACTGGAAAGCAGAAAATGCGCATGGGTTTGTTGATCTTGATGATGACCTGCCCATCCCGGACGATCTGCCTTTGGAGCAAACCATCATCCTTGCGCAGGATAAGGCCCAGATCCTGCTTGCCTTGCAACTATTGGATGACCGTTCCCGTGAAATTGTGGCATTCAAATTTGGCGGGCTACTAACGAACCGCCAGATCGCTGAACTTACCAACCTGACCGAAAGCAACGTGGGGGTTATCCTTTATCGCTCTCTCTTAAACCTGCGCACCCTGCTCAACGCCCCCACGGAGGCGCGCCATGAATAATCAGATGAAGCAATTTTCCCTGCGCCTTGACCAACTGCTTGGCATCCATTCCGGACAAATTAACACGGTTGTTACCAGCTCCCAGGATGAATCCGCCTTACAAATCGCCAACCTGCTCAAAGGGATGGATTTTGGCTCGGAACTCGCACCCAGAATCGGCATCCATTCGCGTTGGGTGAGCCAAACGGCCTTGCCCTTGCCTGATGCAAAATCCCATTTTCCCCTATGGACAAAAAGGAACTCCTTCATGCAAATCTTGCGCGCCCGCCCGGGGCTGTTAATTGTGCTCGTTTTATTGGCTCTCGGCTTGCTGACCGGTGTGGCTTATGCCATTGGCCGCTCGCTCGGGTACATTCCTGGCGTAGGACTTGTAGAATTGGGCAAGCCAATACTCACGCTGGCAGAGCCAGTGACGGTCAGGCAAAATGGATTGAGCTTCACTGTGAAACAGGTTGTGGCAGACTCCAGCCGCACGTTTGTCGCGTACCAGGTGGATGGCATTTCGCCGGTCAAATCCGGCTTTCCACTTTGCACCGAACCGCCTGTTTTACAATTACAGGATGGCACCCGATTGGATTTCCTGAGCGGTGGGGGTGGCGCGATGGAATCTCAGAACGGTGAATCGATGAGTTTCAGAACCAACTATACCTTTCCGTCCTTGCCCGCGGCAGCCAGGAGCGTGATTATCCTTTCACCTTGCCAGATGCCAGCCATAGAATTGGTGCTTGTGCCTGGCCCTGCTGATTTTATAACCCCAGCTGTGGAAATTGGGGCGACATATGCAGCATCCGCGCCCACTCTGGTAAGCAAGCCCAGCCTGCCAGCCCCCGGGCAAACCGAAACAGTCAGCCCGGAACCCCGTCCGTCTTCATTCCCTGACACGCCTGTCACAGTCCCAAAGGGGTCAGGCTTGCACCTGGATAAGGTCTTTGAGTTGGAAAACTCCTATCTCTTGATCGGAAACTTTGCCAACGCAGGCAGCTTACCTGGCGCATTGGCGCTCAGTTCACCTGCGATGGATGAGTATAACTTCGACAAACAAATCACAGACTCGCACGGAGAAACAATCGATTTCAAGGCGCGTGTTGATATCCGCCCCGCAACCGAGTTGGCAGACGTTTGGTATTGGGTCTATGAAATTCCCAAACCTGTCAATGCTCCGCTGACCTTGATCCTAAACAGCGCGCCCATTCATCAGGAAGACAGGCTTGAATTTTCGGTGGATGTGGGGCAAAATCCGCAAGCAGGCCAAAAGTGGCCGATTAATCGCGCAGTCAAGCTGGGTGGGTATGATATGGTAATTGACGATATCACCGCGCGGGAAAAAGGTTATTCCATCCATTTCCATTCTGCCGGATTGATGCCAGAAAGCGTGTCGTTTGATTTTGGTCTTCCTGCGGATGTAGTGGTCACAGGCGGGACCGGGGAAGTTTTTAACAGACCTCGGAATGTCGTTTACGGAGAAACCAGAACATTTGATGGGGCGCTGCCTGCCGGTAACCTGATTTTTTCTCTTATGTCGCATGTGATTGTCCAGTTTTCCGGTCCGTGGACACTGACCTGGTCTCCACCGGCTGGCAAGTGAACAATGGATAATTAGTCTTATCGGGGGAAAGGTGTAACTTTTCCACATATCGCCCGATATACTTGTAGATGATGACCAAAATACCTGATGGAACTACCGCTTCGCGTGACGACCCTGCGCTTATCGAACAAGCCCTGCGTGACCACGAGGTGTTTGCCGCGCTTTATCGACGGGATGAGTCTCTGCCGCCCGTGCGCCGCGCCTGGTTACTGTGTTCCGCTGCAGCCCTCGGGTTACCCCATCTAGATCAACCAGACAAAGGAGGTTGGGCGATGATCCAGCAGATAAAACTATTCGCCACATTAGAAAGAAAAAGCCCAAGCCAGCAGCCTGGTGCTGGAACCCAAGCAGGAACAGGTCAGGGTCACGGCACTGCTTGGACACATCGTCTAACAAAAACCCTTTCTGGCCGCCTCGCTGGAATCGGTTTTAGTGATGGTCGACTCAGTTTTCCGTAGCACCATGTAAAACAAACGAATCTGATTCGTTTTGCTGATTAAACTTTTGGCAAAGCTTGGTAAAGATTGGGACGGTATAAGCTGGGGATTATTACGAAACAAGTGGAGCCAATCCGATATACGGTTTACAAGATTTTTTTCCACTTTATCGGCTCCCTGCATCTGCGACAACTTTCATCCCATTGTGCAAACACACTACGCTATAATATGTATAACAATTGCTATACTTAAAGAGGAACTATGACAAAGTCAACTTTAATCACCGCTCGCATTGATCCTGAACTTAAGCAGGAAACTGAAAAGGTATTCCAAGAACTTGGACTGAGTATGACCCAGGCCATTACCTTGTTTTTTAAGCAGGTCAAAATGCGCCAGGGTTTGCCTTTTGCGGTTGCTATTCCGAATGCACAAACTCGTCAGGCAGTTGATAATGCTCTGACTGGGAAAAACCTGCATAGAGCAGAAAACGTTGATGCGCTATTTGAAGAACTGGGCGCATAATGCACAGGGCACCATGTTGGATGTTAATTTACGCCTTTGTTGACGATGAATTGCGTTTAGTCCGCACTGGCTCTCATACCGAATTATTTGAGTAGATTTGCCCATACTCCCCGATAACCGTATCCCCACTCATCTAGGTACAATCTTGCTGGAAGAATTTCTTAACCCGCTCTGACTTTCGCAGATAGCCTTTGCGATTTGCTAAGCAAATCGTGCCGCAAAAACAAAGCCATTATTAATGTTCTTTGATACGAATAATGTTATACTAAATAAAAGTATTGTATAACGGAGTGATAAAAATGAATGTGACAGTCTCTCAAAAGGGTTGGGTAGTAATCCCAGCGATTTTTCGTAAGAAATATGGGCTAAAGCCCGGTTCACATTTGCATGTGGTAGATTACGGTGGAGTACTGGCTCTGCTACCGGGCTTTCAAGACCCAGTTCGCGAGGGTGCTGGGATGTTGCAGGGCAATGATTCACTGACGGCTGACATTGTAGAAGAACATCGCAAGGAACGAGAACGTGAGTGAAGTCAGGCCGGTTTATCTACTGGATAGCTTTGCCTTTTTAGCCTATTTAAATAACGAACCTGGTAAGCCGCGAGTGGAAGCTATTTTGGATCAGGCACAAAAACATCAGTGCATCATTTTGATGTGCATAATTAATTTGGGAGAAGTGCTCTACAGCGTGGAGCGACGCCGTGGTTTTGCTGCTGCCCAAAAAACCCTGATGCTTTCGCAAAACCTACCGATAAAAATACTGGAAGTGACGAATGACCTGGTGTTAGAGGCTGCACATATCAAAGCGAGTCACCCACTTTCGTATGCGGATGCTTTTGCTGTAGCAGTTGCAATAAATCAAAAAGCAATTGTTCTGACAGGTGATCCGGAATTTGAATCTGTTGAAACACTGGTGAATGTGGAATGGCTGAATAGGTAGAAGCTGCTCATGCTCCCTGAAAACCGTATCCCCACCCATCCCGGCGAAATCTTGCTTGAAGAATTTCTGAACCCGCTTGGGCTGTCGCAGGTAGCCTTTGCCGGGCACATTGGTGTGCCTGTTCAGCGCGTCAATGAAATCGTGCGTGGCAAACGTGGAATCACGCCGGAAAGCGCCTGGCTGTTTGCCGAAGCTTTCGGTACCAGCCCTGAATTCTGG
>JAPLGT010000253.1:8162-10501 GCA_026390035.1 Chloroflexota bacterium | reverse complement strand
GAATGCTTTCCAAGTGATTGGGCATCGCATTGGTTGGTCTTTTCTAATTTTAATAATTTTTATTATCGCCACCGGTCAATTCAAGGCTTTTCGACAGGCGGCTTTAAGCTGGCGCGTCTTTTGGGTGTATTTTGCAGCTGCTATCCTGATCGCCACCAATTGGCTCGTTTACGTTTGGGCAGTGAATGCCAATTTCATTGTCGAAGCCAGCCTTGGATATTTTATTTTTCCTTTGCTAAGTATACTTTTGGGTGTCGTATTCCTGAATGAGCACCTTCGACCTATACAATGGTCTGCGGTAGCCATGGCAACCCTGGGTGTAATTTACCTGTCTGTAACGTATGGCCGTTTACCGTGGATTGCACTGACCCTGGCATTTACTTTTGGAATATACGGGTTGGTCAAAAAACTCGCTCCCCTTGGCTCATTGTATGGGTTGACCGTTGAAACTGGCATTCTTTTCATCCCGGCCGTTGAAACTGTCGAAAAAGGGGCGAATCTACCTTAAAGAAAAGGGGTTTATAAGGTAGAGGTACTTCCCATGGCAAAATTCAAACCCTGCAACTATGATCAGATGGTGATGCTTCCCATCTCCCTGGAAAACCAACTCGTGCCCGGAAGTCTGGAGCATACCGTCAACGAACTGGTGGAAAAACATATCGAACTCTCGGTGTTTGATGAGCGATACAACAATGATGACACCGGCGCAAGCGCCATCAACCCCAAGGTTCTTCTAAAAATCGTTTTGTTCGCCTATTCCAAGGGGTTGATCAGTTCCCGGCAGATGGAACGGGCCTGCGTCGAAAACATCACCTTCATGGCTCTGGCCTGCGGGTACACTCCGGATCACAGCACCATCGCGGCCTTCATTTCTTCGATGCAGGATGAAGTTGAGAGCGTGTTCTGCAATATCCTGTTGGTCTGCGATCAACTCGGGCTGCTGGGAGGCAGCCACTTTAGTCTGGATGGGGTGAAGCTGTCCGCGAATGTCTCCAAAGAGTGGAGCGGCACCTTCGATGAACTCAAGCACAAACGAGATAAGTTGCAGGAGAAGCTCAAGCAGGTTGTGGCCGAGCATGTTCAGGCAGATAAACAACCTGAGTTGGAGCAGGAACGCCAGAAGAAGCGCGAAAGGCGGTTTCAGTTGCAGTTGGAAAGGCTGAATGAGTTCCTGGAAAGCGAGCAACCCAAGCAGGGACGCGATGGGAATGAGATCCAAAGTAATGTCGTGGATAACGAATCGGTGAAAATGCCCACCTCCCATGGGGTCATCCAGGGCTACAACGCCCAGGCGCTGGTCGATTCCAAGCACCAGGTCATCCTGGCGGCGGAGGCTTTCAGTTCACAGGATCATGAAAACCTGGAACCGATGGTAAAAGGTGCCAAGGAGAATCTGGGCGTCCTGGGCAAGCCACAAAACTTCTTCCAGGGCAAGCAGCTGACGGCAGACAGCAACTATCACAGCTTTGAGAGCCTGACGTTCTGCCAGTCAGAAGGCGTGGATGCTTACATCCCCGACATCCAGTTTCGCAAGCGGGATGAGCGCTTTGCCGATCAGGACCGCTTCAAGGATGGCATTCATGACAGGCAGCGGCAGGAGAAAAAGCTGGAGCCGTTTTCGGTGGAAGATTTCAAATTCGATGCCGCCCGGCAAGTTTACATCTGCCCGCAAGACAAGGAACTGACCTGCCATGCACGCAACCAGCGCCATCGCCATCGCCTGTACGACATTTACCATGCCCGACCGCAAGATTGCGCCGAGTGCCCTGTCCGGGACAGGTGCCTGAGTAAATCAACCACATCGCGCAGATATCTCTCGGTGCAGGTGGATGAGCCGGAGCCGAACGTGCTGGATGAGATGAAGGCCAAAATCGACAGTCCTCAAGGCAAAAAAATCTATGCCAGGCGGCTGGCGATTATTGAGCCAGTGTTTGCGAACATTTGTGTTCACAAACACATGAACCGATTCACGTTGCGCTCAAAATCTAAGGTGGATGTACAATGGACGCGTACGCGGTGGTACATAATATCGGAAAAATCTGCGTTTTCGGGGCAGTTTAGTAGCCCCCAGGACGGCAGATTCGCCTATCGAGACTATATTTTGTGTCCCAGACGGACTGGTTGATCGGTTCTCTGGCCGATTGGCACGCGGCAAAAGGGTTTTTCGACAGTCTCGTTGGGCGGCTGTCTTGCATAACAAGGTGTTATTAATTTTGGCGCGTCAAATTTTATTCAGGATTATATGAATCAACCACAATTTCCTTCATCAGCCTTCATTGACCCTCGCGGCGGAAACAAAGCGGAGATAGACCAACTCGCTCAGCAAGTTTTAGGGCTTC
>JAPLGT010000253.1:0-8109 GCA_026390035.1 Chloroflexota bacterium | reverse complement strand
GCTTCTTTTGAATCGCCTGCAAACTGCGAGCGCCAGTTCTCCTCTACCTCAAATAACACAACTTCCATTTTCGATAGGGATTCCAGACATACCTATATCGGAAAGTAAAATACTTGAACAACTACAAACTATCCTTGCCAATTCAATGAACGCGGCAAATCCTGCTTTCATTGGGCACATGGACTCTATGCCTACAACTTTTTCGATTTTGGGGGAAATGGTTACTGCGGCAATCAATAACAATATGCTGAGTCTGGAAATGTCCCCGTTGTTATCACGATTAGAGTCTCTTTTGCTTGGAGAGTTTGCGGCTTTGTTCGGCTTTAGTACATACGCAGGCGGAGTTATGCTCAGCGGTGGAAGTCTAGCCAATCTGCAAGCATTAGCCGTTGCCCGCAATGTCAAATTTGACGCGCTTAAACAAGGTATAACCGCGCAAACATCCTCTCCAGTTTTATTTGCTTCCGAAGTGGCGCATACATCCATTCAAAAAGCGGCTATGCTTCTTGGCTTGGGCGCATCATCGGTTATTCCAGTCAAAACGAATATTGACTCGCAAATGAATGTAAGAGAATTGGAATTTGCCATTGAGAACGCTAGGCAAAACGGTAAAACTCCATTCTGTATTGTGGCTACGGCTGGCACAACAACGACAGGGAATATTGACCCGCTTTTAGAAATCAGCCAAGTTGCCCGCAAATATGGACTCTGGTTTCATGTTGACGCGGCGTATGGGGGTGCATTAGTTTTATCGGAAAGTCAGCGTCGGAGATTGGCGGGCATTGAACATGCCGATTCAATTACTTTCAATCCGCAAAAATGGCTCTATGTCGCTAAAACATGTGTGATGGTTCTTTTCAGAGATATGGAAACATTGGTCAATGCCTTTCGCATTCATGCCCCATACATGCGGGATTCTGGCGAGTTCATCAATCTTGGCGAAATAAGCGTTCAAGGAACACGCCATGCCGAAGTATTGAAACTATGGTTATCATTACAGCACATTGGTAAAAGCGGCTATGCTCAATTGATAGAAAAAAGTTATCAACTAACAGATTACTTTATCGAACAAGTAAAGAAACGTGCGTTTTTAGAGATGGCAGGTAATCCAGAAACAAATATTATCTGCTTTCGGGGTGTACCTTCTTGGCTACAAAAAGGAGAATGGGACGATTGGAATTCTCGCTTGCAATCACATTTACTGCAAAAAGGGAAAACATTTTTATCACTTCCTACTTATCGCGGTTCACGTTGGCTACGGGCAGTTATCCTAAATCCCTACACCAACAAGGAGACCCTAAATAATTTGTTCGATGAGATAGATACATTTGCAAAAGCATAAGTGCCATTTAACAAAACGCCGCCCAACAAAGCGTCCTCAGGACACGCAAGTGTTCTTTCGGGAAGAATGATCGCTTTTTTGCGATCTTGCTGAAGTGCACTGGAGGCTGGGGATTCTGCGGCTTTTTCGGGTATTTTCTGGCTTTGAGTTTTTTCTGCTCCCAAACAGAATCCACGCCCGCCCTTGCCGACAACGCCTGCCGTTGGGCTGCTGATGATGTAGCTACTGTAGAATTCGGCGCTTCTCCATCAAAAAGGAGGTAACAATCCATGTCAAGGTTGCTTATTGATGTCCCTCAAAAATCGACCAAGGTTACATATGCTCGAGCTGTACAAGTCTCCTTCCAGTCCGGTTCCTTTCTCCTTTCCCAGGCAGATTTGGGGTGCAAGGAAGGAAAGCACAAGGCGCGGATAGTGATGGAGATCGATTCATGAGTGCGCAGTTCAATATTTTTACCGTAGATGATCTCCTTCCGCTGCTGAATAAGCGCATGGTGATCGATGCAGTGCGCGATGCGCTGATTTGCCATGGCAGAGGTAAAGTGCAATCTCCGATGCCTGGTCATTTGCTCTTTCCCGAAGTGAATGGGGACTGCCATATCAAATCTGGGCATATGGTCGGAAGTGCAAATTTCGTGATCAAGGTCGCGACCGGCTTTTACAATAATTCCATGCGAGGCCTGCCTGTCAACAACGGTGCGGTCCTTGTGCTCGATGCCCAGACCGGGGCACCGGTGAGCCTCTTCCAAGATGATGGTTGGTTAACAGCTTGGAGGACGGCCGCAGCGACTGCCCTGGCCACGCATTGTCTTGCGCCGCGTCCTGACGCAAGGGTCGGGGTGATCGGCACCGGGCTTCAGGGGCAGTTGGCGATTAAATGGATTGCTGAATTAATGCCGGGTGCGACATTCACGCTGTTAGGCCGAAATACTGATCGAACGCAGGATATCGCAAACGATCTTGGTATCTTGGCATCATCTTCTACAGAAGAATTGCTGAGTGGGTCGGATATCATTGTCACGGCAACGCCCTCAACGCGCGCCTTGTTCGATGCGAATCAGGCATGCCCCGGGATGCATTTTGTTGGGGTCGGCGCCGATGGTCCGGAAAAGCAGGAACTGCCAGAAACCCTTTTTGCGAGAGCATCCCTCATCGTTACTGACGATCACAGACAATGTCTGGCTCTTGGCGATTTTGGTCGTGCTGTGCGCGCCGGACAGATTGTCGAATCAGCAGATACGTCATTCGGGGCATTATTGGAGGACGGCACGAACAAACGTGCCACGGGTGACATCACCATCATCGATCTCACCGGCCTTGCCGCTCAGGATATCGCAATTGCAAATCTGTTTGCTTCATTGCTAAGCCGGAAGAAGGGAAAATCTGAACTGACCACGATCTTGTAGCAAAATATGCTATATGTTTCCGGCAATCTTACCGGAAACACACGTTGCACTTCGGCGTAGCGAACAGCTCATCGCACTTTTCGCTGCCTGACCCATCGTTCAAGCAGACCCGACTGCGTCGAAGTGCTTAACTTTTTTCGTTAGCCCGCCTTCCATTTTCACATAAGCAATAACTTTTAACTCACCTTCCAACCCCTGAGGTCATTATGCGATTACCAATTTTCCAGGTTGACGCCTTCACAGACAAGGTTTTCGGTGGCAATCCTGCCGCTGTCTGCCCGCTTGAACACTGGCTTTCTGATGAGGTTATGCAAAAAATCGCAATCGAAAATTCTGTTGCCGAAACCGCATTTTTCATTCCATTACAGGATGGGTTTGAAATTCGTTGGTTCACCCCTGAAATTGAAATGGATTTGTGCGGACACGCAACGCTTGCAACAGCGCACGTTATCGCAAGGCATCTCAACTACTCTTTACCATCTATAAAGTTTCAATCAAAAAGCGGTGAACTGATGGTGATAGTTGAAAATGAATTATTGACTCTAAATTTCCCATCTCGCAAACCTGAACCATGCGATATACCCCAAATAATTTTAAACGCAATTCAGGAAAAACCTGTCGAAGTTCTGAAGTCCAGAGACTATGTGCTTGTATTTGAAACGGAAGAAATAATACGACGCATTGAACCCAATCAAAGTATTCTTAATCAAATAAATCTCGACCCAGGCGGTGTTGTTATAACAGCCAAAGGAGATGAAGTTGATTTTGTTTCGCGCTACTTTACGCCACAAGCAAGTATTTTTGAAGACCCAGTAACAGGCTCGGCTCATTGTTCGCTGATTCCTTATTGGAGTGAAAAACTTGGAAAAGAGTCCTTGCTTGCGTTGCAAGTGTCACCAAGAGTTGGAAAACTATTCTGTAAAAATTTTGATGAACGAGTCTTAATTTCAGGAGAAGCAGTAACTTATTTAGAAGGAAGTATTACAATTTAGAAGTCCGTTATTAAAGATAGGCAGCAGGCTACCGATTAATTGCAGTGTCAAGGGAAGAGCAAAAAAGTGAATGAAAAAGACCCTGTGCCTTGAAAAAGTACGCAGGGTCTTCTCTTTTAGGGAAGGTTTTGAAGCGTCTGCGATCAGATTACCCAGCCAGAGAAAGCCCTCCACGTCCCCGCCCTGCTTTTGTCTCAGGATGGGGGTTTGCCGGTCTAGCGGGATACATTCAAGAAATTTCTCGACTTTTGCAGCACCTAGTAACAGAATAATCAAGCAGTGAGCCAAGCGGCAGGAAACTCGGTACAATTCAAGATAGGAACATCATCTTGGAGGTGGCCTATGTTTCCTTTGGTTGAATTTCCTGAATTGGCGCAGCATTATGCGCCGTATTTCAAAGATGTTTTCTCGCCGAAAGCGTTTATCGAATTTGAGCGCTACATAAGCGGGCTGATTGTGTCCTAGAACAAGACGGTCGAAGGTATCAATCGCTTGATGGTGGTTGAAAATCGCAATCAAAGCTCGCTAAATCGTCTGCTAACGAAAAGCCCGTATGCACTAAAGAATTTGAACCAGGCGGGCTTGAATGTGATGAACAGTCTGTCAGGTACGAAGATGAAACCCAGTGGTGTATTCAGCTTGGATGATACGCTATTGATCCACTACAGAAACGACTTTGAGAAAATAGCCAAACTCTGGGATCATGTCAGCAGCAGCTATGTCTGGACACATGATTTGGACACCATCCACTACAGCGATGACGAAACAGATTATCCTGTTGTATTCCAGCTTTGGGAACCGGTGGCAACTATTTTTGGAACGTTAGCGAGATTATTTCTGAAAAAGTCGGGTGGTTATTAACTACTCTGTTTGTAAAACTTGGAATTGTTTTATTCTTGTTAATCTTCTCGATTCTTGTAAAACAAGAGATTGGCTTGACAAAAACTTCTACGAAAACAAAATACATAATTCTATTAATGGGAATTATTGAGGCTGGCGCAGTAGCACTCGTTAATTACGGATTGACAATCGGAGATACAATATTGATTACACCTATTGCTTCTGCTTTATCAATTGTAACCATAACATTGGCTATCATTTTCTTAAAAGACAAAGTTACCAAATTTCAAGGATTTGGAATTATCACTGCTATTGTCGGTATAATCGTAGCGGCACTTTAATCTAATGGGTCTTGCGTTCATAAACGTGCCTAATTCCGGGCGGTAGGGTGGTTGCCCACCCACCGCCGGTACAGAACCGGACATGAAACCCTTCGACAGGCTCAGGGCAGGCTTTTCGTTTCACGCGTAGCGGAGCTCTTGAGCATACGGGCTATTGTCACACCGCACCACAGCCATCGAACTTTCCGATAACCGCGGCTTGGCGAGTGCGGCCTTTAGAGCCGAACGTTCTGTAGAACGTTCCGTCTTCACTACGTCAGGGACGTGTGTCACACTTGCCCTGCGGCAAGCGCAGGTTAAGACCCTTGCTCATCGAGTACCCTGGCCTTCCCGTACACCCGGCCCACTGCCTGTCCTGACGGTCCGTCTTTCGCTCACCGTGTCGAAGGGTCAGCATATCCTTCGGCTTTCCCGAAGGCGTTGGCTTGTTTCCGACAAGCTCAACACAGGTCTTGAGCGCTCTCCCATCTGGGCTTGCCTGACCTCACCTACCCCACCTCCCCCGCTCTCAGCACCCTCACAATATCATCATCAGACGGCTCCACGCACTGGATAAACGCTGGCTGGATCAGCACCGGCTCGATGTCATAGACGTCCACGCTGTAGCCCAGCTTCACAATGGCGTAGGTTTTCGGGATGCGAGCCAGGTAGCGCTTGTATTCCGTGTTCACCATGCCCTTTTCGGACTTGCCCAGATGCGGCAGGATCATGTCGCGATCCTTGGCATCCTTGGTCTGGAAGGCGAAAAGATTGGCGCAGGAAGAGAAAATACCCTGAGGGATCTTGGAAACGGTCTGTGCCAGCAAGTGCAGGAAGACACCATATTTGCGTCCATCACGCCACATGCTTTCCCAGATCGCCGCCACCGAACCACCTCCGCTCGTGCTTTCGCTGTCGGATGCTGCCCCACTTGAAACACCAGATAAAACCTTGTTGGCTTCTTCAAAGAAAATATTCATCACCGGGAACTTCCTGCCGTTCAGGCTTTCGCGGTAATACAAAACCGTGGCCAGCAGGCTGAACAACGCCGCCTTCACAAACTCATCCATCTCCGCACCACCCTCGATCACAGCAACACCCCAGGCGTCATCCGGTGAACCCAACAGCCCCAGGTCTTCGATGGCCAGGCTGTCTGCGCCCGGACCATACTGCTGCAGCATCTGCCCTTCTTCGAACTGCTCCAGGCGCAGAAGCACCCCTTCTAGCGAGGTACGACTGGCCTGGTCACCCTTTCCCAGCCCGGCGAAATATTGGCGCAACATCTTCATCCAGTCCACAATGCTGACCTTCTTGCTGCGCAGCACCGCCAGGGCCTGCTGCTGCTCCGGAGGCAGATCGTGCACGCTCAGCCCCGCTTGCGCGTGCGACCCCAGCGCATCCGCTTCATCTTTAGTCAAGGAACTTTCAACGCCGTGGAACAGGACACCCGCGTTGGTGTAGACCTCGGTCAGTGCGCGGCGCATGAAACCGAGCTGGCGCGGACCCATCCGCCCGGCGTTGGCGAACAATTCACAGATCATCGTGCGGTAGCGGGAAGCATCCACTCGTTTGGGGATTTGCAAGAAGTTCCAACGCAGCGGTCGTTTCGCACCGGGGAACAGTTGGCGCACATCCACTCTGCCTTGTGCACCCGGCCAGTTCAGTGCCCGGCGCCAGCCCTGGCCAAAGTCCAGGATGACGATGCGATGGTGCAGTTTGGTGAGCAGCTCAAACGCCAGGCGTTCGGCGGCCACCGATTTCCCGAAGCCGGTATCGCCCACAAACGCGGAGTGAAAGTGACGATCCGAATCCAGCTTCAAGGCGGCATTGGTCAGCTGCCCGGTCTCCACAGAGAACTGCCTACCCAAAAGCAGATCGCCAGGCATGTCGGGGTAAAACGCGAAAGCGGGTGTCTCTTCCTGGGTGGTCAAAGCAGCCCCTTGCTCAAAGACACCCGGCGCAACGTAAGCCGCGGTTTGGAGCATGGTCAGCAGCGTGGAATCCAGATAGCCGGACATCACGCCCGGGATGCGCTCAGCGCGCGTGGATGGGGTAAAGACCGCCGCGTGCTTGCGGATGTAGGCCTGTTCTTCTTCCACCAACGCGCGACACTGCACCCCAGCCACGACATCTTCGGTTCCCTGGAAGGCTTCCGGGATCAGTCCCATCAGCGCCTGGGCGCCGCGTTCGCTGCGCGCCAGGGCGTAGACATCCGTGTAGAACGCGCCTTCGATGCTGGCGATGTTCAGCAGCTTCTGGTGGGTGCGCATGATCTGCGTGATCAGCATGGCCGGGTCGTTCTGCCACTGAGATGATTCCCCAATCGAAAAGCTGGGAGCAATCCCCACCATCAGCCCAGAACTGGCTGAGCGCCCAATACCCAAACCGGTCGACTCGCCCGCAGATTTGGTGCTGGACTGGCTGGCGGTATCGGCGGTGGATTGGGTCGTACTGGAACTGGTGGTGTCCGCGGTTGAATGGGTGACGGAACCGGATTCACCCCAGGATTCAGATTGAGACTGCGAGGCTCCCGTACTGTTGGTTACGCCGTGACTGGTGGATGTGCCATGGCTGACCCCATCTGTGGTTCCAGTCGAATCGGAGCTCATTGAACCGGAAGTGCTGCCCCAAGACTCGCCCCAGCTGCTCATGCCAGTCTGGGAAGTACCCTGGTTGTACCCGGCATTGACCTTGACACCACCAAAACCGAGCGCGTCAATAATTCCACCCACCAGCGGAATTTCTTTGCCGCTAACATTGGCCCCAGCGCTCCAGCCTTCGGAAGTCGAGCTCGAACCACCTCCACCTACCGAGGTGCTGTGGCTCTTGCTGCTGGAACTGCCGTCCGTGTGACTGACGCTGTCCGAGTGCGAAGTGCCCTCGGATGTGCCGGTGCCGTTCGAGACAGCCGAACCGGTCGAGGTTGTGCTGCCAGTGGAAGTTGAATGCGACCAACCCTGGGAGGTGGCCTGCCCAACGGTGTGAGCCTGCCCCTGCGACTCAGCCTGACCAGCGGTGTGCGCCTGGCCAGTGGACTCGGCCGTGCCGGTGTTCTGCCCATAATTCCTGGATGCAGATTCTGCCAGCGCCCCGGACAACATGGCGGGCAGGCTGACCCCAAAAGATGCCGAGCGCACGCCGGTTTGCTGGCTGGCCCAGATGGATGACTCTTCGGCCAGTCCAGCCAGCATCGATGCACTCGCCCTGACC
>JAPLGT010000102.1:0-12850 GCA_026390035.1 Chloroflexota bacterium | reverse complement strand
GCCACGTTATAGTCGATTAAAAAGGCCTTGACATGCCCAATATGCATATATCCGTTCGGTTCTGGTGGCAGGCGCGTGCGCACATAGCTAAAACGTCCGGTGCGCAAATCTTCTGCAACCGCTTCGCGGATGAAATCGGTGGGGTGGGGAGTTTCGTTCGAATCCATTTTGGTTTCCTTTTCGCGTATAATTTCACACAGAATAATAATCTATTATAACAAACACGTATGGCAGCTTCGGAGTGACATTCAATGAAATCAACAACCGGTTTTCTGGGAACCTACTTTGATAAAAACGCAGTTCTGCGATTGGAGCGTTGGGTACGGATAACAGCCTGGCTAACCATGGCTGCCTACATCCTTGATGCGGGCTACAACGCCTTCCAGAACGTCTACAGTGCGGTTATTGGCGGCTATCCGCTAGATTGGTACTTTTTGATCACAATGTTCTCGCGTGTCATTCAGGGCGGTATTCTTTTTATGCTCTTGAATGTCGCCGCAAAAATCATGCTGATCTTGCTCGATATTGAGGATAATACTCGCAGGGCTGCCCGGCGGGATTCCACTCAAGGCTAGTTTTAACTTGCCAGTTTTCGTTGGGCATGATAGAATACTGCCCGCTCGACTAATTGGGGGCTCGTCTAATGGCAGGACAGATGCCTCTGGAGCATCCAGTATTGGTTCGAATCCATTGCCCCCAGCCATTGAAATCGCCCTGTAAAGGGCGGTTTCGTTTTTAATCACCCTTTCCCGCCATTTTTTTCGATCAGTCGTATTTTCGCACGCGTATTCCGGGTTCAAGGCATACCATCATAGCGAGAGCATACCGATAATCGATAATCGCTGGTTTGCCCGCACATGCTGTCTTTTGCAGATGGTTATTCCGCGGATGAATTTTCGCAAAATAAATACAATAAATAATCCTGCCCTATCTAGGATTTATTTGCGAAGCGAGCCACACTTGCCAGAGTTGACTCCTTTGAAGGCATAATAGGGTACCCCAATTCCGGGCATCACAGCCAGGCGATAACCTGATATTGTCAGTGTAAATACTATTCCTAAATACCAATCTGAAATGTTAAAAGATAAAAAAAGCGCGCGCCATGATCGGCGCGCGCTTCATATCCTACTACGTAACAATTAGACGGCAGCTTCGCTCTTGCTGCTCTTCTTGAACCAGTTGGTCCATTCACGATTTTCCCAGACCACCAGGATCGGGGATGCATTGAAGATCGATGAATAGGTACCGCTGAAGACACCCACCAGCAGGATGATCACAAAATGGCGAATGCTTTCGCCGCCAAAGAGTGCCAGTGCAAACAGGGTAAACATAACCGTTAGCTGAGTATTGATCGAACGGTCAAGCGTTTGCACTACCGAGTGGTTGACGACGGTTTCAAAATCTACGCGCCGGTAAATACTCAGATTTTCTCGGATGCGGTCGAATACCACAATGGTATCGTGAACCGAGAACCCGATGACCGTCAGCAGCGCCGTCAAGAAGAGCGAGTCAGCCTGCCATCCCAGCGCGAAAGATAAAATGGCTTCCACACCAAGCACGACGAGCACATCATGCAGCATGGCGATCACCGCGGCGGTGCCGTAGCGGAAGGCATGTTGAATGCTTCGGAAGGCGAACCAGATATAAGCCAGGATTGCCAGGGCAGCCAAACCAACTGCGCCGGCGGCGGCACGCGCCACTTCCTGTCCGATCGATGGATTCACCGATGTGAAGTTGAGCACAGTGACTTTACTGCCAAAACGGGTTTCCATCTCTGCCACGATCAGACCCTTGGTGGCATCATCCATGGCTTTGGAGCGGACGGAGACGGCATCTGTGCCAAGCGGCTGTACCACCGGGTCCTTGATTTGAAAGGCACTGGTAGCGAAATCGCCGTAGAGAGCTTTGACGTCTTCGCTGGCAGGCTGGACGCCTGAAGCAAACTGAACTTCCAGCAGCGAACCACCGGTAAAGTCAATACCCAGGGCTAAAGGACCCTCAGCAGGATTTTGTACCCAGTGGATCCCCAAAAAGATCAGGCCGGGGATGATGATCAAAAGGGAAATGGCAAAATATAAATAGCGATTCTTGATGATATTCATGGCATACCTCCTACAGCCCAAACCAACGCGGGTGATCGACAATTTTGATATTGTCCATCAAGGTGTGCAGGTAGGTGCGGGTAACGATGATGGCCGTAAACAGGCTGACAATCACGCCGAGAGCCAATGTCACCGAGAAACCTTTTACCATGCTGGCGCCGAAAGTGTTACCGAAGATATACAGAATGGCGCAGGTGATCAGGGTTGACGAGTTTGAGTCACGGATTGAAGGCCAGGCGCGTTGCCATCCAAGATCGATAGACTGGCGCAAAGTCTTCCCGGAGCGTAACTCTTCTTTTAGCCGCTCAAAGATCAGGATGTTCGCATCGACCGCCATACCTATACTCAAGATAAAGCCGGCGATACCTGGCAGTGTCAGAACAACCGGGATGAGCTTGAACAGCGCCAGGGAGAGCAGCGCGTATGTGATCAAAGCAAGGTCGGCGATAAAGCCTGGCACGCGGTAGTACAGCAGCATGAACAGGATCACAACGCCCAGGCCAATGGCACCGGCGAGCAGACTCTTTCTGACTGATTCTGCGCCAAGCGTGGCACCCACAGTGCGGCTTTCGGCAACCTGCACAGGAACAGGCAGGGAACCATAGCGCAGCTGAACTGCGAATGTATTGGCGGTTGCCTGAGTGTAGCTGCCGGTGATTACGCCTGAACCATCGCTGATTTGGGAGTTGATGCGTGGAGCTGAGATAACGGTTTTGTCCAGCACAATCGCGAGAAATTTATTGACATTATCGCGGGTGTAATCGCTGAATATTTTACTGCTGTCAGATTTCAACGAGAAGGCAATTTCATAGCCTCCTTGCGATGATGGCTGAACATTGACTGTTTGCAGCGAAGTGCCGGTCATGACTGTGTGGAAAACGCGGTCTTTCGCTGCAGTGGTTGTATCCGTAGCCGGTGTGGCGCTGCCCGGGTTGCCCTGGTCAGTCTTGATCACGGTTCCATCAGCAAGCGGATTGTCTCCAAAATCGACAAATTCCAACATGCCGGTCTGTTTTACAGACGCGACTACCTCTTCCGGGTTATTGATGCCAGGAAATTCAGCCACAATGCGGCGAGGTGGGGCGACTTGCATATTTACTTCACTGACGCCCAACGCATTTACGCGGCTCTCGAGGATGGCTTTTGTAGTTTCCAGATCCTGGGCTGTAACAGTGGTACCTTCGGGAACTTCAAGCAATGCTTGCAGACCACCGCGCAGATCAAGACCCAGGCGAGTTTCCACGTTACGCGTGAAAAGTGGCTGTGAGTTGAAAGGGTTGGTGATGCTGATTGTTTTGCTCAGGTTGATCCATAAAGAAAATGCGATCAGGATGACCACAACGATCAGCGTAGTATAGGGGCGACGATTCATGTATCGTTCTCCATAGCATAAAAATACCAGCCAGAAGCTGGTGTGATGGCAAGGAACGATTATACCGCTAATTGTGGCAGTACGGGAGGTTATTTTGATGAAATGGAAGTCAGCTGAATTTTAACCCTGCTGACCAAGCCGGCAGCCCGACCTTTTTTGATTAATAACTCGCGATAAAATCGAGCGCAAGCTCCAAAACTTGTTCAAGTGTAAGATCGTCGGTTTTGATATAAAGATCTGCATGCTCACGGGCATGCAGCAGACGGCTGTGTTGTTCGGCCCAATCAGTTTCGGTCCAATTAAATTGGCGTCGCATAAGGGTCACCGAATAGGAAGCATCCAGGTAGATCAATATATCCGGATTGGCAATCCGCTTCCACATATCCTTGACATAAGAATGTTCCTGAGCAATGTGCCTGGTTCTGACCCCGTGCTCAGCCAGGCCGGCGATCAACGTTGATTTTCCCGAGGCGCATACCCCAACGATCCCAACCAATGGACCTTTTTGATCGGCAGGCTGATCAGGATTGTTATTCATTGTCATGCAACAAGTGACTGAGCTGTTCGGGTCCGCCCAGCACCCCGATCATGTCGCCACTGGTCACCACGCGGCTGTCGGTTGGGTGCATCTGGGTCTCGTGGTCGGAGCGCAGGAAAACAATATTGAGGTGGTAATTATCTTCTAAATATCCAATTGGTCGCCCGGCCAGGGCAGAGCCTTTTAAAATGGTCATACGGGCCAGGCTTAATTGCTGCCCTTCAATTGAAATTGGGTTGGTGACATCCATGCCAGTCGCAGCGGATGCAAAAACGGGCGCTGCCATTTCGGTCGCGCTCAGGGCCGTGAAGCCGAACTGATCATGCAGTGATTTGGCGAAATACGCATCGAAAATTCGAATGACCACCTGGATTTTTGGGTTTATACTGCGCGCCTTCAGGGCTACCTGCAAATTAATGGCGTCATTTTGGATGCACAAAATGATGGTTTTGGCAGCTTTTACCCCGGCTGCTTCCAGGGCTGCCAGGCGGGTTGCGTTGTCCTGTATGACCGGGATATCCATTTCTTGCACCGAACTAAAAAGATCAGCGCTCGGATTAGACTCGATCACGACCACATTCTCTCCCATTTCATGGAGGTTCTTAACAACGTGAAAGCCCAGGTGACCCAGGCCAACCAGCACGGTGTGTTTGCTAAAAGTAGATGCAACTGCCATTTCCCACTCCTTGCTGCGTGCGCGTCGATTGAAAAGTAATATTCCAAAATCTGCCAGGCCCCTTGCAAGTGTGCCAACTCCGATCAGTGGCATAAGAAAGAAGAAGCCTTGTAAAAAAGGGTGTTTGGGGAAACTGCCGCTGGATTGTAAGAATGTCAGGGAAAGTATGAGATAGACAGCTTCAGCCAGGCTATTTACCGGTTCGTGTAGTTGAGCAGCCGCGAAAAAATAAATGCTTCCCAGCCCGAGAATGGTGACTGAAAAAAATAAAACCGGTCCTCGAAATTCTTTCAAGAGCACAGATGTATCGCGCACGCTGGCTTTCCACGAGCGCGGGATGTAATCTGAGATGTGTTTTCTGTGCCTAGCCGCCATTTTTAACATTGATGGGCAGGCGGACCGTCATGCGCCGCACATCATCGCCGGTGCGCTGCATTACACGCAGCACCACCACGCTGATATCGTCCACCGGACGGTTATCATCCAGCCGCATGGCCTGTGCCAACAGAGCGTCAGCCAGCACCTGCGGTGTCGGTTCACTCTCTTCCAACAAACCTCGCAAGGTGGTGCCCACGTCCATGGGGGTGCCGCGCCGGTCGCCGGCGTGTACCAGCCCATCTGTGTACAATACCAGGGTCAGACCCATTTCGATCGGGATTTCGGTAATGATTGGCTTTATATTGCGAGCTGTCCCAATCGAGCGGCTGGGCTCGTTGATACATTCGATAGTTTCGCCGTGAGCGATGTAGATGGGTGCCTCGTTGTTACGCGCCATCACTATTGTTTCGCTGGTCAAGTCAACCGAGATGATGTTCAGCGTACTGGAGACTTTGCCATCACGTTCTGAAAATAAATAATCTGAAGCTGCGCGTGCAGCCGCACCGTCGCGGACACCCTCGGCAAGTAAACCAATCACCCGGCGCACGACCATCATCGAGATCACCTTGGCGCCGCGCCCGGACGATTGCCCATCGGCCAACACCACGGAGAGCCCACCACCAGGTCGTTCAACGACCTCCAGCGTATCACCGCTTTCGGAAACTGCGTATTTATTGATCTTGGCTACCGCAATTTGAATTTCCATGCCTTAATTCTAACATAACCCGAACTGCTCCTGACAAGGAAAAAGGTGCTCGCGAAAAAATCCAGGTTTGGGTCCGTGTCACAGATTTTTGTGGTTTTTCAGGTCAGATGCAATCGATAGCTTTCCTGAGCTATTTTGTCCCTCAAAAAATATTAAACCGGTTTCAAGAGCGAGTTGAGCAAACCTGCTTGCTCTAGATTCGAGCGTCTACCCCTGGTCTGCGCCGGGAACTTCAAGGATATTTGGGATGTTTGTGCGAAGTGATTTATTCAAAGGCTCCAGATCAGGTTTCCAAAGTGTCGGATGGTATTTCTGCGATGATTACCATAACAATGCTATTCTCGACCAGTTCATTGACAATGGTCACCTGAAAACCGGCTTGCTGAAAAAATAACCTGAATTTATCCTCCAGGTTTTCGGCGATATTTTCAGTTTGGCCGGTAAACAGGAAAAGCCATTTTGCAGCCCGGTCTAACACCGTTTTGCCTGTGATCCAGGCCATCGGGACCATTACCAGCCGCCCGCTGGGTTTCATCACTCGCTGCAGTTCCGCCAGGCTGCGCACATCAAAAATGTACTCACTCGGAAAGGTGATGACAGCGCCATCGAAGCTGTGCGCGGCAAAAGGCAGGGCTTGGGCCAGTCCGCACGATAATGCCGGGGCAACCCGGTTCCTTGCCATATTTGTCAGCGCAATTTGCGCCATCTGCCGGCTTTCATCCAGCCCAAAGCTAACGAAGCTGCTCCGCGATAACTCAACCTGCAAATGACCGGTTCCAAATCCAATTTCAAGCACACGCGGCCCACGGGTATGTGCCAGGATTGCTTTGCGCCAATGTTCCCAGCGCCCAACCGAAACAAGCGCGGCTACGAAGTCATAGGTCCAGGCCAGCTCGTGGTAGAAATAATGGAAAAAGATCTTCAATAGTTTGCGCAAATTTCGATTCTCAGGTAAATCGTTTTGATTTAAAGTAAAACAAAAAAAGGGCCTGACTTATGCAGTCAAACCCTTTCATCAAATCAGTATTTCTATTCAGCTGGGGCTTCGATTTCGGTTTTCTTGGTGCGTCCGGTGGCTTTTTTGACACTTTCCACCGTGGTTTCAACCAGTTCTTCACCACGTTTGCGGGCTTTGAGGGTAATTTCTTCACCCTGGGCCAGTGCCTGTCTGGATAATTCTTCGGCTTTGTGACGGGCATCAATTGCTGTTGCTTCGGCATACTTCCAGGCCTCTTCAGCCTCGGCAGTTGCTTTATCGCGCAGTTCAATTGAGCGTTCTTTAATCACGGCGCGTGTTTCTTCGCCTGATTGCGGTGCGAACAGCAGGGCAGCTACGGCTCCCGTTAGACCACCGACAATAAAACCTACTAAAAAAGCGCCAAATTCATCACGTTCAGACATTATATATCTCCTTTCGTTTGCATGCTAAGATTCAGAGTTTATTTTTTCTTCATTCCGATCATTTCGAACATTTTCTGTAGGCCTGCGAGGTAACTGTTCATTTTCACCACCGGCTCGACCAGGTTTTCACTTAAGAATTGGGTGGTACCGCGCAATGTGGCGATGGTCTCATTGGTTGCGTCAAGAATCGGTTTGATCTCGTTGTTCAAGAGGTTGATCAGGCTGGCGATCTGGACAATGAGTACCACCAGTGCAGCGCCAATCACCAGGGATTCAAGCGCCATAAAGATGATGAATATGTCGCGGACATTTTGGGTGGTACCAGCGTCACGGGTTAGCCCATAGACTGCCAGCACAATCAGCCCCAAAAATATGAATGCCGCAATGCTGATAGCGATGGTTAACTGGCGGTTGCGACGCTCAATTTCCTTGTCTACGTCTTGCGAGGAAGGTAGGGAAGGGGGAGTTGGTAGTTGTGTATCTGCCATGAATTCATTATAGCATAAGACCAATCCATGCATATAGCCTGTTCGTATCATGGCTTAATTCGGATTTATTGATAAAAAACAGTCCAGATTTACACCCGCCTGCCACTTGGCGGGCTGCCAATCTGGCTGACCAGAAAAGTCTTTTCCACCTCTCGAAAATAGTAGGCCACTGCCATCCTCATAGTTGTTTTCATGAAAACCTATTTTCCGATCAGATACGCCTCGCGAGTAGTTTCATCAGATTATTTATTCATGGGAGCGTGCGTGCCTGTTTGGGAGTACACTATCTATAAGGGAATTATTTTGTGGTTATTGTTATCCCTGAAACCCAAATGATTGCTAAAATATTAGGCAAAATATCGAGAAAATACTTTCTTTGATCCTTTAAAAACAAATCTCCGAAACCAAAATTACCGTTATTATATTTATGTGAAAGGCTAACTGATGAATATTCGAGTACGCCTCGGACCAGGGCTTTTAAGCGCGAATGGGTTGCCACGCTTAACTGTCACACTAGCAGAAGACGCAACCATTGACGATATGTTGGCGTATCTGGTCGCTCAGTACCCCGTTTCCCCATTCAAGGCTGCCGTCGCAGTCATCGGTGGTGAGACTGTATCCCGTGCCATGCATTTATCTGATGGTCAAGAAGTCGCGTTACTACTGCCCATCGCTGGTGGGTAGATCATCGTCTCAATCCGCATTTCAACTATATGGAGAAAAAGCTATGATCCCTGAAAAAACCGAATTTGCACAATCTTCAATCGGCCAACACGCTGGTGAGGCAAGCCATCGTACGGTTCTCGTGAATCAATTCACGAACGGGATCCTGGACCCAGCACAGCCAATGCTCGGCCCTGTAAAAGATGGCGGAACCATTATCGCCAATACTGCGCCCGGTTGCTGGGGACCGATGATTACTCCGGCGCTGCGCGGCGGGCATGAAGTTACCCGACCTGTAGCCGTTGAAGGCGCTGAGGTTGGCGATGCCATCGCTTTGCGGATCCAGGATATTACAGTCACATCTCTGGCGACTGCATCTGGCAACGAATCATTCATGGATGGTCGCTTTGTAGGTGATCCGTATGTCGCCGGAAAATGCCCGCAGTGCGGCACGCTCTACCCGGAATCACATATTGAAGGCATTGGTCAAACCGCGGTGCGCTGCAATAATTGTGGAGCTGACGTGGTCGCTTTCAATTTTACAAATGGTTACACCATTTTCTTTGATAGCAACCACTCCGTTGGCGTGACCCTCCCTAAAGAGGCTGCTGAAACAATTGCCCGAGATGCCAAAGCCTTCGCGAAAATGCCGGACAATTCTGTTCAGAACTCCATTCTGACTTTTGCGCCGCATGACCTGGTGGGGTTGGTCGCTCGTATGCGCCCATTCATGGGTCAGATTGGCACCACACCCTCGATGGCTATGCCCGATTCGCATAATGCTGGCGATTTTGGTGCTTTTCTTCTGGGTGCTCCACACGAATATGCACTAACTCCAGAACAGCTCTCCAAGCATAAAACTGATGGACACCTGGACATTGATGCCGTCCGCGCAGGCGCTATCCTGATCTGCCCTGTAAAAGTAGCAGGTGGCGGTGTTTATATTGGTGATATGCATGCGCTGCAAGGTGACGGTGAAATTGCAGGGCACACCTGTGATGTGGCCGGTACGGTTACCCTGCAAGTCCAGGTGCTTAAAGGCCTGGGTATTGATGGCCCAATTCTCTTCCCGGTCCTGGAAGATTTGCCCTTCCTGGCGCGGCCGCTTTCGGATTCTGAGAAAAAGAAAGCGCTGGAAGTTGCACGACAGTGGGGCATCGAAAAGTTGGAAGAATCCGCACCGATTTCTTTTGTCGGCACAGGTCCGGATCTCAATTCTGCAACGGAAAATGGCTTAAATCGCGCGGCGATTTTACTGAACATGTCCGTGCCTGAAGTGAAGAATCGCGCGACCATTACCGGGGCAATTGAGATTGGGCGGGCTCCGGGTGTTGTGCATGTAACCCTGCGTGCACCGTTGGATCGCCTGGAAAAACTGGGACTGCTCCAGTTTGTTCGCGACCAATATGGGATTGGCTAATTTTTGTGAATTTGGAAATAGCGTGAATACGCGTGCTTACTAACAGCATCTTCGATTTTGCGCACAACAATAAAAAATAATTTTCATCGAAACGGCTGATGGTTTATCCATCAGCCGCTTCGATTCACGCGCTCTTCGTTTTGGCATTTAACCATCCTGGCTCTGCTGCTCAGGCGATTAAAAATCGATGGTTTGCCCTCGCCCGTCGAGTCAACCTCCGGCCAGGTCTATGTGATAAAAGTTCCAGCCTCGCGCCAGCTTCCCAATCTTTACAGACGGCTGCCCAGACCCGGGTTTTCAACACGGTTATAATAGGCATACAGAAAGATGCCCATCCTGTGGGTTCCATTCGAAACATCATCGTAGCTGCCAGACTCTCCAGCCTGGCAAGCGGTTTACTGCTACTTCCGAGTGTTTCGCCAAAAATTCGATAATCCTTATTGTGGGAAGGAATCACCAGCGATGAACAATTATTACGGATATTGGGGCAAAATTCTTCATATCAATTTAGACGACAGTACCTGGCGAGTGGAGACAAACGCCGAAAATTGGTACCGCATCTATGCCGGTGGTGGCTTGATGGGCACTTATTTCATGTTGAAAGAGACACAAGCTGGTATTGAGGCCTTCTCTCCAGAAAACTTGCTCATTTTCATCTCCAGTGTGGTTGCTGGTCTCGAAGCGCCCGGCCTGGCACGTTTTAGTGTGGTGACCAAGTCGCCCCTCTCTGGTGGAATTGCCGAATCGCGCTGCGAGGGCGGATTTGGACGCATCCTGAAATCCAGCGGTTACGATGCCATCATTATTCACGGCAAAGCGTCTCAACCAGTTTATCTAGTCTTAGACGGGGATCAAGTTGAGTTTCATAAGGCTGATGAAATTTGGGGAAAGGACACCTTCGCCGCTACCGATTATCTAGCCAAAACACACTCCACCAATTCACAGGGCATTGCAGTAATCGGTCAGGCTGGTGAGCGATTAGTCCGGTATGCCAGCATCATCACCGATTTTTCAATCTCTGCCGCGCGTATGGGCACAGGGGCCGTGATGGGATCCAAGAACCTGAAAGGGCTGGTGATTAAACCGGGGTCTTTGCCAGAAATATTTGATTCGGCGGGAGTTGCCGAAATCACCCGCAAATTTCTGGAGCACATGCCGGGCAACACCTTGAGCATGTGGCAAAAAAATCCCCCCGGGTTTTCTGCTGCAGCTGATCTCTCTGATTTCAACACGGCTTACATTGGCACCAACAACTACCGTTCAGACTTGCAGGTAGCCAACTCGGATTTCACCCGTGCTCGCTACCTGGATTTCTACAAAGGTGCCAACCCATGCCCGGGCTGTCCGAATGACTGTATCAAATATATTGCGCCAGACAATGAAACACCCGTCCAAGCGTGTGGTATCCACCAGGAAGTGACCGGAGCATTAGGCCCCAATCTTGGGTATACCAGCCTGAAACTGACTCTTCAAGCGAATGTGCTGTGCAACCGGTATGGGCTGGATCCGGTTTCCCTTGGTTTTACATTAAGCTTTGCGATGGAATGTTTTGAGAACGGCCTCATCACCAAGGACGACGCCTTTGGGCTGGACTTGCGCTTTGGAAACCAAGCGGTCATTCTGCCCATGATTGAGCTGATCGTTAACCGGCAAGGATTGGGTGACCTGCTGGCCGAAGGCAGCCGGTTGGCAGCCGAGCAGATCGGTGAAAATGCCAGCGCATTTGCCTTACACGTCAAAGGCATCGAGATGGTCTCATTTGAACCGCGCACCCAGACCAATCTGGCCCTGGGTTATGCAACCGCCCCCATTGGTCCGCGCTATGATATCTGCGAACACGATTGGGATTATGATCTGGTATCAGGCTGGGAACATACACTGGATCTTTCCCGTGCGATTGGGATTTTCGAGCGGGTTCCAATGGAGTATCTGGGCATAGATAAAGTGCGCAATTTTAAAGCGCTCTACCTGCTTTGGAGTGCCCTGGATGCGCTTAATATTTGCATCTTTGCCAGTGCTCCGACTCGCCTGTTAAGTATCGAAGATATCACCCAGCTTGTTTCGACAATTACAGGATGGAAAACCAGCTCGTATGAATTGATGCGCTGGGGAGAACGTCGGAACCACCTGATGCGGGTATATAACCTGCGCGAGGGGCTGACCAAAGCCGATGACAAACTCCCCGACCGGTTTTATGACACACCCATAGATTTCGGGCGTTTAAAAGGCGCCAGCCTCAACCGGTATGAATTTGAACGCGTAGTTCAGGCGCTCTATGAAATGCTTGGCTGGGATCAAAACGGTGTTCCCCTTCCGGCCAGCCTCAACGATCATCAAATCGCATGGGCACTCCAATATTTAAATACTGGTCAATAAAAATTTTCAAGCATCGTGCAACCCACAGATTGTCAATATCAATATTATAAAAAATGTAATCGCCGAAAATTCTGCTATCCATGGGGTATTCACCCCATCTCAGGATCCGAGGTCGGTTGAACATAAATAGCTTGCCGACCCCTATCGATTAGGCCATTGAAAAAATCCTCTATTTTTTGGAATTGTTCGCTCACAATTATTTAAGAGTGGGCCTCGGTCTGGATATTACACCCGACTATCTCGAGCTGGAAAGCGGCCCTCATTCTTTCTCATGTATACTTATATTGCAATACTTTATCACCAACGTGGTTTCCAAGCTTTTAGCGCTAAGCCCGCAGAGAACCCCAATTGGACGCGGATTTTCGCGGATGTACGCGGAAAAACCAAAAGATTTTTGCTTTTTCCGCGCTTGTCGGCGCTCGTCCGCGTCCCAATAGAATTTGAATAAGCAATTTATGCTCCATTGCCTTATATTATTGCAAAACTATTTTCACAGGATGAATTGTTATGGGAAAAAAAATTAAGCAGGAAGACACACAACCAACTGAAAAGCAGGTTTTCATCATCAAAGGCGGTATCCATGCCGGTCGGGACGTAATCCAGGGTGACCAGACTAATTACATTACCCAGCAGATTGCCAACATACAATCGAGCGCTGAATTTGTGCGAGCCCTGAACGAGGTCCAGGCACAGATCGCGGCGTTAAAGACCCAGCCAGGTCTGGATGATG
>JAPLGT010000177.1:0-34567 GCA_026390035.1 Chloroflexota bacterium | reverse complement strand
GGAAAAAGCACCTTCAGCGGGTTAGCGAGGCCGGGCTGCGCATGGGTGGCTTGATTGATGATATTTTAAGGCTTTCGCGGGTGACTCGCAGCGAGATACGGCGTGAATGGGTGGATCTGAGCCAAATGGCCAAATTGGTAATCAGCGAATTCGAGAATACATTCAAGGACCGTCAGGTTGAAGTGGTGATTGCCTCCAATTTGAAAGTTTCAGCCGATTTTAATTTAATGCGTATCGTCCTGGAAAATCTACTTGGAAACGCCTGGAAATTTACACAGAAACGCAGCCTCGCCCGAATAGAGTTGGGCGTGATTGAAAAAGATAACCAGCCGATCTATTTTATTCGCGATGATGGCGCTGGTTTTGATATGGCTTATGCGGATAAATTATTTGGGGCTTTTCAGCGTTTGCATGATGCCGCAGAATTTGAAGGCACGGGCATCGGTTTGGCGACTGTTCAGAGGATCATCCAGAGGCACGGCGGCACAGTTTGGGCAGACGGAGCGCCTGAGAAAGGTGCGGTCTTTTATTTTACATTGCCTGGCTGATCCGTTATTCTCGGGATATCGCAGGGTTTTTTCCCTGAATGTACAAGGTCCTTGACCAACCAAGAGCAGGCGCGAGAAACCTCGCGCCTGCTCTTGGTTGGCTTGTTGTTAATGTCACAGGTAACGTATCAATGCGCGGCGATATACTGCATTGACGAATGTTCTACAGTTGTAACCGGAAATACATCCACCAGGTCGTAAACCCGGCTGCCGAGCCCCATTTTTTCAGCATATTCCAGCGCCACATAGGGGTCCTTGTGCGGGCCGTGCAGCCATCGGAAGGGGTGTCCTTCGCGGGTATGCACTTCCATGGCAGTTGGCAGGTTCTCTTCGATCAAACGCGTTTTGCCGGTGATATCCAGAACGGCCTGATCGAGAGCCACAATATCATCGGAACCAAAGACGCCCGCATCCGGTAGGATTGGCATGGATGTGAATCCGAAACAATCGCAAACCGGGGTCATGTGGGTCGCCAACGCCATGTTGGTGACCTTTCCGGTGGCAAAGGTTGAGAGCACAACGCTTGCTGCGACTGCAACTGCTTCCTGGAAGCTGTGGAAGTTGACCGGATCAATCTTCAGGCTGCCGGGAGGGGCTACCTGTAGACAGCGCCCGCACTGGTTGCACTGCTCCATGTGTAGATGCAGCTGCCCGGCGTGTTTCTTGTCTTCCACCAACGCCTCAAAAGGGCAGGCGGCAATCATGCGCTGGCGATCAGCTGCATCGGGGCATTTTTCAGGAAACCAATATGGATCAAAGTGCATAACATCATGCATCGCACTGCGGGTTTCACCCGCCATGCAGCCCAGGGCGATATTCTTGAACGCACCACCAAACCCACAACTGGGATGTCCTTTAATGTGTGCGAAGTTGACCATGAAGCTTGAATCCTGGATGAGCCCGGCCACTTTCCAGTTTTTGATACTCTTGTAGGCTTGTTCGTGGTCATAGAAATATTTTTCATCCGGTCCGGCTGCCGGGTAGACCGGGCAGCCGATCGTTTCGGATGCGTAACCGCGTAGTTCGGCCCCGGCTGCATCCCAGTTTACATCCACCACGAAGGGTTTTCCGCCACCGTCTTTGATGGCCTGCACCACTCGGCGTACAAACACCGGGTGAATGGTTGAGTAAACCATGTTATTGCCAGTGTGCATCTTGATCGCGACGGTCTCATCTTTGACCCTGTCGCGCAGCTGCAGCCGATCAATGATCAGGTCGAGCTTTGCGGGCAGCGTTTCTTTTGCTTCCAGGCGCGCCTGCCTGGCCGAACCGAAAAATACCTGACTGGTCATCGTTTAACTTCCTCTCAAAACCGATTAATATTCAAGAATAATTTATTCCGCGTCACTGCTTTGCAATCTTCAAATGATTGCGTTTTGGGTGAGCTTTTTCTGCCGGATAAATCCTGGGCTGGAATGATTGAATTACACACAGCAGCAGACTGCAGCCCAAGCGTAAATCTTTCTTATTATAGGACCAACCAGGGTTTCTGGGTTGGTTGGGCGCGTAAGAGTGAGATTCGTCATGACATCCATCCTCTTCTTTCGGGTTAATATGCCATTCTGTGGTTAAATTAGATTAAGGAGCGACTGTATGGAAACCAATTATGCTGATTTTTTGAAAAAATATCCTGCCTACGAAACGACCTTGCATATCGACAAGCTGCGCGCTGAGGATTATCGTCGTCTTGACCAGGCCGAACACATCTATCTTGATTACACCGGCGCTGGTATTTATGCTGAGTCACAAGTCAAAAAACACCAACAGATTCTGCTGGAAAACACCTTTGGCAATCCACACTCGTCGAACCCAACATCAAGAGCAGCGACCCAATACGTGGAATCTGCGCGTGCCTACGTGCTCGAATATTTCAAAGCCGATCCGGCCGAATATGATGTGATTTTTTCGGCCAATGCCAGCGGTGCGCTTAAAATAGTTGGCGAGTCTTATCCATTCTCCCAGAATGACCATTATCTGTTAACTTTCGATAATCACAATTCGGTCAACGGCATCCGCGAATTTGCGCATGGCAGAGGGGCGCAGGTAACTTATATACCCATGTCACTGCCTGATATGCGCGTAGATGAAAGCATCCTTATGGCAGCCTGGGATAAGGCCAGTCCAAGCGGCAACAATCTGTTTGCTTATCCGGCGCAGTCCAATTTTTCATCGGTGAAGCACCCGCTTGAATGGATTGAAAAAGCGCATGCCAAAGGCTGGGATGTGCTGCTCGATGCGGCTGCTTTTGCCCCCACCAATCCGCTTGACCTCTCCATCTGGAAACCGGATTTTGTGCCGCTCTCTTTTTATAAGATCTTTGGCTATCCCACCGGGCTGGGAGCCTTGCTGGCTCGCCGGCAGGCGCTGCGTAAATTGCATCGCCCCTGGTTTGCGGGTGGCACCATTACCGTCGCTTCTGTTCAGGGCGATAAATACTACCTTGCTGAAGGTCACACTGCTTTCGAGGATGGCACCATCGATTTTTTGAACATCCCGGCGGTTGAAATTGGGCTTAAGCACATCCAATCCATCGGCATTGAGCATATTCAGCAGCGGGTTAGCTGCCTGACTGGTTGGCTGTTGGAGAAGTTAACCTCCATGCGGCATGGCAGCGGCGTGCCGCTTGTCAGGTTATACGGACCTCTGAACACCGAGGCGCGCGGTGGGGCGGTTACAGTCAACTTCTACAATGCACACGGACAGACCATTGACCACCGTTCGATCGAGGAAGCGGCCAACAAGGTCAATATTTCTTTGAGAACCGGTTGTTTCTGTAACCCGGGTGCGGGTGAATTGGCGCTTGGTATCTCACGGGTTGAATTGGATGTATGTTTTAACGGGCCTGGTCATGAAGACCGCCTGACGATCGATGATTTCCGACTGTGTATCGATGGGAAATCCAGCGGTGCGGTGCGCATTTCAGTCGGTATGCTTACCAATTTTAACGATGTACAGGCTTTACTTCATTTTGCGCAAGGTTTGTTAGTGCCTTAGATTATCCCGCCAGCCAGCCTGGGTTGATCTTGCGCTCATCCCAGGGTACTCCCAGTATTACTGTAGTGATGTTATCGTGCCCGCCGCGCTCGCAGGCCAGGTTTATTAATGCCTGTGCCGCCTGCTGCAGGTGGCGGCCTTGCAGGCTATCCATGATCTCGTTATCGCTGACCAGGTCGGTCAGCCCATCGGTGCAGAGCAGGATGATATCGCCCGGAGCCAGGTTCATGCCCTGGTTATTCTTGGCGTGTTTATCAGTTTCTCCAGGTTGCTGGAAAAGACGTAAATCCGGTTCTGGAGGTTCTTCAGAGCCGAGGTAACGGCGAATGACATGCAAATTTGGGTGGTTTTTAATTCCGGAGGTTGGGTCAAGGATGCCCTTATCCAGGGCTTCCTGCACCCAGGTATGGTCATGCGATAGCTGTTTGATGCGCTGATTCCGGATGAGATAAATGCGCGAATCGCCTACATACGCAATATAAAGCTGCTGCCCAATCACCCAGGCACAGGCGGCCGTGGCTCCCATGCCTTTACGGCTGCTATCCTGTTCTGCCTGCTCATAAATGGCTTCGCTGGCCCTGTAAAAACTGTTTTCAAACACCGCCAGGGGGGCGCCACCTTCACGCTTTTCCACTGTGGCGCTGATCACGTTTACGGCCAGCTCAGAGGCCACTTCCCCGGCTTTATGTCCTCCAATCCCATCTGAGACAACTGCAAAGACACTTGGCATCGGATTCATCGTGCTGATGACATACGATGAGACCGCGAAGTTGTCTTCGTTATTTTTACCGGTCATGCCGGGATGGGACAGGGCGGTAACGTAAAGGTGAGCGTTAGCTGTGCGGATCATCGGTCATTATTGGGGTGATGGTTGGTTTTGAGGCCGCCGGTGGTTTTGTAATCACGAAGCGGAATAGCATGTGCCCAAAGTGGATTATATCGCCATGTTTAAGCGTATAACCTTCTTCGGAGATTTTTTCGTAATTTACCCAGGTTCCTGCCGTAGAGTTTTGGTCCAGGAGTGTAAAAACAAGGTCATCGCCATGTCGCAGCCGGGCATGTAAAAGGGAAATGGAAGCATTATTCAGCACAATGGTTGCCTGGGTCGGGTCTGTCCCAAACGTGATCTCATGGTTATTTAGTGGGATTGGATCACCCTGGCCCGGGGTGCCGTCTGGTCTTAGCCTGGCGAGGTAGGCCGGAGGTGGTGTTTCTTTGCGTCTTAGCCATGGGAATGGGTTGGCGCGTGCGGCATTGGGTATTTCAACGGGTGCCAGGACGGGCTGTGTCACCGGGTCTAATCTGGCCGCCCGGGCCTTTCGGCGCTCTGCCAGGCTGGTCAGGCCTCTGCGTCCGCCCAGGATAATGATTCCCAGGACGACTGCGCCTGCCAATACCAGGAAAGTGATGGTGACTGCCATGCGGTTGCGCAGGATCAAACCGGCCATGCCTCCCGGTGGTTGAATGACAGTTACCTGGACAGGTACCTCGGCGCTCATCTGGCTCAATCCGAGCACATCTTCCACTTCCACCTGCAAGGAGTGTTGAGCGCTGACCACGTAGCTGCTTACATCCCAGTTGAAGTGTGTAAATGGTTCGGCTGTATTTTCGGCGATTTTTTGTCCGTCTACATAAAGCGTGCTGCGCTTTAGCGCTCTATGCAAGCCGTCTGGGAATTCTACCAGCGCAGAAATTTCCTGCTGCTTGGGTTCAAAACTCTCCAGATCAAAAGGCGAATCTGGATTTTGGCGCACGATTTGGATGGGCGCCGAAAGCAGAGTGGCGCTTGGCGGTTGGATGTCGATTTGAAAATTGACTGCCGGGCTGCTCAACGCCAGGCTGAGCGCATTTACCTGGGCCGAAAGTGTCTGCTGCCCACCTACGCGGATTTTGGACGTGTAGGATAACTGGTAAAAATTGCGCAGTGAGCCGACCCACTCTTCCGGGTTTGGCAGGGTTTCATTGGCAGTAAAGATGGTATAGCGCCCGCCAGTTGCGAGAGCCAGATCTTGTAAGGCCAGCGTGCCGGGGTTATTCAGGAAGGTCTTTGAATCAGTGATCCATACAAAGACGCGCACCTTCATCTGTTTGGCGCGGTCGATCAGGGCGTTCATGCCGTCAATATCTTTTTGTGCCAGGTGTCCTGAGATCAAAAAAATGGTTTTTTTTACGCCTGGGCTGGTTTCAGCTTCCTGGGATGCATCCAGCGCGAAGGCCAGTGCTGCCAGGCCATTGGTGGATGTTCGCAGGGCTGGGTCGAAACTTTCCAGCCGGGTTTTCCACTGGCTGGGTGTCAGGCGTGAGGCGATCATGCCTCCATTCCAGACCAGCGCCAGCTTATCCAGGCTGTTGGATGGGCGTGCGGCTGACCATGCGCTCAATGCGGATAGCTCTTTGGCATAGCGTGAAATGCCTGAACCATCCCGGACTGCCAGAGCCTGATCTGAGTTGATTGCCAGTACAAGGCTTAACGGTGTTCCCAGGTTTTCCAGTTTGTCCGGCACGATCTGTTGGCCGTTTTCCAAGATCGACACTTCGGCTGGGCTCAGGTTGGTGATGAAGTTGCCTTGATCATCGAAGGCATCCAGGTAAGTTGTGATGAGTGGAAATTTACTGGTGTCAGGGGTGCTGATTTCTGCGAAAGCATTTCCACTGGCGCGTGCCGAAATTGCCGGAAGCATCAGGCTGATGACTACCAGAAGTATACAGAAACGCCAGAGTGTGCGTATTTGAGTCAAAGATTGGTATTCCTCTTTCTAAAAGAATCATACCCGAAAAACACAAAGACGCGAAGCCTTTTACCAACAGGTTCGCGTCTTTATATTCAATTGTCATTGTCTGGCGCGGCCAGAAAGAGTCACTGCTGATATTTTTATTGCGCTGAGCTGGCTTCCACAAGTGCGGGCGCCGGCAGCGCCGTTAGCCGGCGATAGACCAGTGTCCAGACCGATTGGTTGTAAGCCTGGAGAATTCCACTTAGTACGAGTAGAACTGGCAGGTAGATGATGAAGCAGCCTGCCCCGATCAGTAGCGGGACCAGGAAGCCGCCGCTTCCGGCTGTAAATGCCATGCTGAGCGCAGCGGGTACGGCGATGATAATGATCGGGATTGCTATTACAAAGCCCACAATCCCACCGAGCACACCCAGGATGATTGCTATCACGATCACGGTTAGAACGGCGGATTTGAGCACGCTCCAGCCGCGGATAAGACCCGCCAGAACGCCCAGGTCTTCGAGCACAATCGCATTCTGAGCCTGTACCACGATCATATTGACGATAATCGAGAGGATCGAGATGACGCAAAGCGCTCCAAAAAACAGGCCGAGTAGCCCAATAAATATGGCGCTCATTCCAACGTCTGGAGTGCCAGCCTTGAAAGTCGAATATCCGACCAGGCCTAATCCAGTCACCAGGATGACAACCAGGATGAAAAACGGCAGCCCTACCAAAAAATTCAGGCCGAACATGCGCCAAAAATAGGGTGTGCTTTCCGTCCACAGTTCGCCAAAGCTCATGCTGGTAGCACCGGCATCCGCCTTGTTGGCGCCTTTGATCAGCCCGGTAACGCCCATCACACCCAGGAAATAGAATACGATCCAGAGCACGCACAGCAGCAGGAGGACGCCCACAATGATGGCTGTGTACTGCCCTAAAATGTTACTCATGATCTGTTCAGGTTGCATATTCTGGTACTGCCTGAAGAAATCCGGGATCTGTCCGGAGCCACTGGGCCCGCCAGAGCCACCTGATCCACTTCCTGCGCTGTTTCCATTGAAATTGAAACGGCTGCCGTTGTTTGCGCTGCAGCCTGCCAGGATACCAAATATCCACAATACTTTAAATTTCCAGACGATTTGCCAGGCTTTGGATAAAACTTCACCGATGTTAATTTTAATACTCATCTGCTTCCTTCCCTTCTAATTTGGGCTCATTCTTGAAGATGCTGTCCACAATTTGATTATTTCCGCTTTCAGGCAGGCTGCGAGTAATCCAGCGGTGCACACCTGCCCAGATCAACAGCGGCGCTCCGATGGCTGTGCCCGCCACCGGGTACGGAATTCCTGCAAAAATACCCATCACCATGCCTTTGGCAATTGCCGGCCCCCATTCATCTTTGGCAAGGTAATGCTGGACAAGGCTGGTGGTCAAAAACCCCAGCAGGCCAATTCCGCTGCTGATGAATAAGAGCATCAGCGGGTCCAGCACTTCAAAGATAGTAAAAAAGCCGTCCAGGGCTATGGTTGCCAGGGCAGCCAACGGGTGAATGGGTGGAGCGGGGATGGTGTTTTTGGGCTCATTGCTCATATTGGTCACTGTATGAATCTACGCGAAAGTCGCAAATAAGTTGCATTTGCATCCAATTGGATGGTTCGCCTTATTCCCATTCGATTGTGGCGGGTGGTTTGCTGGTGATATCGTAAACTACCCGGTTAATCCCGCTTACTTCATTTACTATGCGTGTTGAGATCCTGGCGAGTACATCGTAAGGGATGCGCGCCCAATCGGCAGTCATAAAATCATCGGTCAGCACAGCGCGAATGGCACAGGCTTCCTGGTAGGTTCGCTGGTCTCCCATCACGCCTACCGAGCGCACTGGCAGCAGCACCACAAAGGCCTGGCTCGTTCCGGCACCCTTGCCGAGCAGCCCGGCAGCCGATAATTCTTCAATCAGGATGGCATCGGCTTCTTTAAGACGCCCGGCTCTTTCCGGGGTCACATCTCCCAAACAGCGCACCGTCAGACCCGGCCCAGGGAAGGGTTGTCTCCAGACCATCTCAGAAGGCAGTCCGAGTGCCTCGCCCACCGCCCGCACCTCGTCTTTGAACAGGTACCTGAGTGGTTCCACCAGTTGGAAGCTCATATCCTTGGGCAGCCCGCCCACATTGTGGTGGGTCTTGATCTTTTCGGCCTTGTTTCGGTCTGGCGCGGATGACTCAACTACGTCCGGATAGATGGTGCCTTGCACCAGAAATTTTGGCTGGCCCAGTTCTTTGGCTTGCTTTTCAAAGATACGGATGAATTTTTCGCCCACAATTTTACGTTTTTCTTCAGGATCGGTTTTTCCCTTCAGCGCTTCGAAATACTCGTCCGCAGCGTCCACAGCCACCAACTCGACGCCCAACATCTCGCGGAAGGCTTTTACGACCTGCTCCGGCTCATTCTTGCGAAGCAGACCTGTATCCACAAAAACCGCCACAAGCTGGTCGCCGATTGCGCGGTGGACCAATGCAGCTGCTACAGATGAATCCACTCCGCCAGAGACAGCCGCCAGTACGCGGTTTGTGCCTACTTGTTGACGAATGCGTTCAATCGATAGTTCGATGATGTGTTGGGGGGTCCAATCTGGTTGAGCACTGGCTTTCTGGTCCCCACTGAAAGATTCGGGACGATGTTCCAGACAAATTGTCACAAAACGGCGAATGATCTCTGCTCCGCCGGTGGTATGGTTGACCTCGGGGTGGAATTGCAGCCCGTAGTAATGTCTTGCCGGGTTAGCCATGGCCGCGTAGGGGCTGCTGCCGCTTTTGGCCCACGATACAAAACCCTCCGGCAGCCTGGTGATGCGATCGCCATGCGACATCCAGACTTGGAAGTCTTCATCCGGAAATAACCCGCAACCAACCAACGGTTCGAGCCTGGCCTGCCCATACTCGCGTAGGCCGGATGGGTCTACCTGCCCGCCTAATGCGTGGGTCAGCGCCTGCATACCGTAGCAGATGCCCAGGATCGGTAATTTTGAATCCAGGATAAACTGCTGAATGGTTGGCGCACCTGGTTCGTAGACCGATTTTGGCCCGCCCGAAAGGATGAAGCCTCGCGGCTCCAGCGCCAGTATTTTTTCCTGTGGGGTATCCCACGGGAACAACTCGCAGTACACGTGGGCCTCGCGGACGCGTCGGGCGATTAGTTGGGCATATTGGGAACCAAAATCGAGGATGGCAATGGCTTGGGGCATCTTGAAAATTCCTGTTTGTCTGTTGTCTTGGGTGAATGCCGTAAAGGCGGACAGCCGTCTGCCTTTACGCGCTCAGGTTGGCGACCGATTTTTTGGGAACCAACAGTACGTGCAGCGGGTAGGCCGGCGTGAGGTAGTGAAAGGCCAGCAGAGTGGGTGTCTCGGATAAGAATTCGAGTGGCAGGGCGAATGATCTATATTTTAGCAGCCTGGCCAGTATAAATCTAATGCGCGCTGCGTATTTCGCAGCGCGCATTAGATTAGTCCGCAAAAGTGATTGTGTCATTATCAAGCGAGGAGATGACTGCCAGAGATTCCACCTGCACGCCCAGTTTCTTGAGCGCATCGCGTCCACCCTCAAAGTTCTTTTCGATCAGCGCGCCAATCCCGACGATCTCGGCTCCGGCGGTTTCTGCCAGCCGAACCAGCCCCAGGATGGTGGCTCCCGATGCCAGAAAATCGTCAATGATCAACACGCGTTCGCCTTTTTGTAAATGCTCAGGTGAGATGATTAACTCCACCATGCGCCCTTTGGTGTGTGAAGGCGCCAAGGTCAGGTACACCTGGTCTGGCATCGTGATGGGTTTGGTCTTACGCGCATACACAACCGGTACCCCGAGGTGGATGGCGGTCATGAGTGCGGGGGCAATCCCCGAGATCTCGGCGGTCAGCACCTTGGTCGCGTGCAGGTCAGCGAAGCGGCGGGCGAATTCTTTCCCGCAGGCATCCATCAACATCGGGTCGACTTGATGATTGATGAAACTATCGACCTTTAGTATGCCGTTACCTAGCACCTTGCCTTCTTTTAATATCTTGTCTTTAAGCGCTTGCATTTATTCTCCCTAATCTATTAATAATGTGACCAGTCTGATGGATATGTTAAACAGGCTGAATTGTCTATGCAAATTTATAAGCATTTTACAACGTTTATGCATAACTATCCAGATGAATATCGTCAGGAAGAGCAGCTGCTAGCTGGAGGCCAGAGGCAAGGTCAAGGTCTGGGAGTTATCAACTGTTCTTCTAGTACCAATGGACCGCTGGTTTCACTTTACATTTCTGTAAGCCGGATTAGGACTCTAGTACTCTCCCACTACCAGCTCTAGTTCTCTATAATGGGAATTGTTGGTAGCAGTAGTAAAAAAACACTTGAATTGAAAAAGGTAAACCCGGTGAAAACCGGGGACGCAAAACTATGGGTCTTCAGCCGCAAATTCCGGGCTATGACTGCCAGGTCGCCAACCATGACTTTTCTGTCGGCCTGGGTACATACAGGCCGTTTTGTTTTTAACCGGCCTCCAAAATCAGGAGATTACAACAATGTTGAAGAATAACCTTTATCGTTTGATCAGTTTGATGGCCGTAATTCTTTTTGCGATCAGTAGTAACCTTGTTGCGCATGCTTCTACTTCCCCTGCACCGGCCCAGGCAACCGGTAATTCCACCCGCTTAGCCTGGTTCTACAAACCCCCAGCTGATGGTAACCTGGCGCTGATCGCTCAAAACTACAGCACGTACATCATGACCAAAGGTAACGAATCTACCCGCGACCAGTTGATTGCCCTGGGTGCCCAGGCGCCCATGCTTGAATATCTACGTTTTGAAGCCATCATGGACCCGGGTTCGTGCACAGCCAAACCCTGGCAGAACAATGTTGCTTACCTGCCCGGTGATTTCTGCAATATCAGTACCCAACACCCTGACTGGTTTTTATTGACCCCCGCCGGGCAGCGTATCGTCCATATCACCGGTACAACATCTTTCTATATGATGGATCCGGGCAACCCTGGTTGGCGCGCATTTTTCCTCGAGCGGATCAGCATGGCATTTGCTGCTGATCCAGTTTGGGATGGCGTTTTCCTGGACAACGTCGAAGTTACTAATATCTTCCATGTGCGCGCCGGCGAAACCATGGCCGCCTATCCGGATAATGCCAGTTTTCAGGCTGCGATTCAGGGATTTTTGCAGTATTTGCGCATCAATTTTTTTCAGCCGCAGGGAAAACTGCTGTACGCCAATCTTATCTCGCGTACAAATGACACCCTATTTACCAGCTATATGACCTTCCTGGATGGAGCCATGCACGAGGGCTGGGCGATTGATGACCCAAATCGTTGGCGGTCGGTTTCCGAATGGGAAACCCACCTGGCCCTGGTTGAACAGGCTCAGGCCATGGGCAAATCTCTATTCCTGGTTTCGCACGGCACCCAGGCCGACCTGGAACTGCAAAACTTTGCTTATGCATCCTATTTATTGGTTGCAAATAATAATGTATCCTTCCGCTATGCCGATAGCGCCGCTTACAACCAGGCCTGGCTGTATGATAATTATCAGCTGCAGCTGGGTACTCCCCTTGGTGCTCGTTATAAGGTTGGAACCGCTTGGAAAAGGGATTTCTCAAATGGTTCAGTCAGTGTTGATCCTGGCACTCATGCAGTATCCATCGTGGTGGCCAGTGGGGTTGCCCCCACTTCAGTTCCACCCACTGCAACTGCGCTGCCTGCCACTGCTACTTCAGTTCCACCCACCGCGACTGTGCTGCCTGCCACTGCTACTTCAGTTCCACCCACCGCGACTGTGCTGCCTGCCACTGCTACTTCAGTTCCACCCACCGCGACTGCTGTACCACCCACTGCAACCGTTGTAAGGCCGACTGCGACAGCTGTTCCACCCACGGCTACTGTTGTAAGCCCCACCGCGACTGCTGTACCACCCACTGCCACTGTTGTGAAGCCGACTGCGACAGCTGTTCCACCCACCGCAACCGTTGTGAGGCCGACTGCAACTGCTGTGAGGCCGACTGCCACCGCGGTGCCTACCCTGGTAAAAACCATAACCAATTATGAAAATAACAACTCGGGTTTTGCGTATTCATCTGGTTGGAAAACTGTTTCCGACAGCAAAGCCTCAGGTGGTAGCTATGCTCAAACCAGCACCCTCAAAAGTTCAGTCAGCTATACCTTCACTGGCTCATCTTTCAGCCTTACCTACCGGACCCAATCCAGGGGCGGCACCTTCAAGCTATACGTGGATGGCAAGTATTATGCTTCCATCAGCCAGAATTCATCAACGATTAACTACCAGAAGACCTGGACGCTCAGCGCTGCCAATAAGCTCTCTTCCGGCAAGCATACCTTGGTGGTGGTATTCGATAATCCATCAGGCTACTTGCTGACCTTTGACAAATTAACGGTATTTTATCCGTAGCAGCACCCTCCCCACATTTGCCCGGTCAAAAGCCGGGCATTTTTTATTTCCCAAATAGAATCCACAGACCTGTGCATAAGCTTTGCAGCGTTCTATTCGTTGCTTGCATCTATTTTGACAATCTCAGAATAACCATCTGTTCTATGAACTGGTGCTCGTTACCCACGAGCTCTTCGTTTTGGCACTCAACCATCACAAGTACTGTTAGAAAATGTACGTAGTGGTCCGCGTAGCAATCCTTAGCCCAGCGATCTCTTGCCAGGTCAGAAGATACCCGAGCCAGGGATTGCTGCTATACGAATATTTGCTATTATCAACGTATGTATCGTTGCTGTTTGCAAATCCCCCCACTCTTGACGTACTAATGCGTTGTACAATATATCTGGCATGACTGCTTGTGGTAACAGGATAGGGGTGGTGTTTGTGCGTGCTATGCTATTTTGCATGTGCCAAAACCAACCTGTCAAAACGGGAACCTGTCCTGGCCCTGGAGCGTCATGCAAGTGTGAGGAGGATTTCGCCATGTCAAACGGTCAAAACAATCTATTCAGCTCCAAACGTATCCTTGCCCTTACCGGCATTCTTATTGTTGTCTGCATTAGCGCTTTCGCTATTTTATTCAAGCTCTACCCACCTGGTTTGATCACACTGAATGCGCCTACATCGGTGCCCATTACAGTTGATAATGGCCAGGCACAGCAATCCACGGGGCAGGCTGGCAGCTTGGCGCAAGGAGAAGCTTATCGTATGAATATTGGATTGAGCGAAGGTCAGCCCCAAACCCAAGTGTTCCAACCGTTACCTGTCACGACCGGTGATCCGCTCTCCCCTGAAGAGATCGCCCAGCTTCTGGCACGCCTGCCCGAACTGCCCGCGATTACTGCTGAGCAGGCCGTATTTAACCGTCCGGCGGAAAGTCTGCCGCCACCGCGGCCCGGCGTCACCATTGTAGAGAGCTTCCCGCCTCTTGAAGCCAACCCCGCACCTGGCCCTGCTGACCCTGGCCCGCTGCAGGTACTGCGCTTTGCCCCGGAAGGCGAAATTCCGATTGCGCCTTTCATCAGCATCACATTCAACCAGCCGATGGTGCCGCTTGGAACTCTTCAGGATCTGGCTGCCCTGGATGTTCCAGTCAAGATCGAACCATCTTTAGCCGGTACCTGGCGCTGGTTGGGTACCAAAACCCTCACTTTTCAATATGATTCTGCGTTGATTGATCGCCTGCCCAAGGCGACCGAATACCGCGTGACTGTGCCAGCCGGCACCAGATCAACAGCTGGAGGTGTACTGGCCGAGTCCGTTAATTGGACTTTTACCACGCCTCCCGTGCGGGTAGCAAGTATGTACCCACCTGACTCCCCTCAGCCGCTTACGCCGCTCTTTTTCGTTACATTTGACCAGCGCATCGATCCTGCTTCCGTTCTGGCAACCGTGCGGGTCACTGCCGGTACCCGGCCGGTCAGCCTTGTTTTGGCTACCGATGCCGAACTACAACAGGACACCGCTATCAGTCAGCAGGCCAAAGATACGCCTGCTGGGCGTTGGCTGGCGTTTCGCGCAACGGCGGCTTTTCCCGCTGAAACTGTCATTTCGGTCACAATTGGGCCAGGTACCCCATCTGCTGAAGGGCCGCTGCTAACCAGGGAGCCCCAATCATTCCAGTTTTCTACATATGCACCACTGCGGATTGAAGAGCATGGTTGTTCTTATGGCGATAATTGCCCGCCACTGAGCTCTTTCTTTATCCGTTTTAATAACCCGCTTAATGCAGAGGCCTTTAGTGATGACATGCTGCGGGTCGAGCCTGCCATTCCGGGCGTGACCGCCAGTGTCTATGGCAACACGATTGAGGTTCGCGGGCAGACCAAAGGCCGTACAACCTATACCATCACGGTTTCTTCAAAGATACAGGATGTTTTTGGCCAGCAGTTGGGTGCGGATGCCCGCCTGACCTTTAAGGTCGGTGCTGCCGACCCGGTGCTGGTGGGTCCGGACCTGCCATTCATCACGCTTGATCCGGCGGCCTCCCGGCCCGTCCTTTCGGTCTATGCCATCAATTATAAAAAACTCAACCTGAAGATCTATGCTGTTCAGCCTGCCGATTGGCCTGCTTTCAAACAATACCTGCGGGATTGGCGCCAGACGGATGTTCAAATCAAAATGCCTGGCCGGCTCGTCTCAGACAAGCCACTCAGCCTTGATATTCCGGCGGATGAACTCACACAGGTGGATATCAATCTGAGCGAATTCATGAGCGGTGCTTCAGGGCAATTTGCCGTCATCGTTGAACCGCCTAAGGGCCTTCTTGAAAATGATAATGATCGCTACCGGCGGCTCTCGCAAACCATAGTGACCTGGGTGCAAATTACTCAGATCGGACTGGACGCTTTTACAGATCATAGCAGCATGCTGGCCTGGGCAACCAATCTCAAGGACGGCGCGCTGCTTTCGGGTGTGAGTATCCAGCCGATGGCTGATTTAGCTTCTGGTCTGGGTAAGGAATTTATCACCGGCGCGGATGGAACCGTGCGCTTCGAGATCCCCAGCGGGGCAACTTATCTGCTGGCCCGCCTGGGTGCTGACCAGGCGCTGCTGCCGCGCTCCTTGTTTGTTTGGGGAGAAGATGCCTGGGCTGCCAGCCCCCCTGGCGATCAGCTGCGCTGGTATGTTTTTGACGATCGCAAAATGTATAAGCCCGGTGAAGATGTTCATATCAAAGGCTGGCTGCGCCTGATTGGCGGGCGTCAGACAGGGGATGTGAGCCTGGTGGGTAATGACGTCAGCCTGGTTACCTATCAACTTACAGATCCGCAGGGTAATGCGCTCGGAAGCGGGCAGCTGGATGTTAATGCCCTGGGTGGTTTTGATTTCGTATTTACTTTACCAAAAAATTCAAATCTGGGGACTGTCCAATTGAGTTTGAACGTCGATGACAGGCTGCGCGGGTTGGAAGGTTGGCAGTATTATCACTCCTTCCAGGTTCAAGAGTTCCGGCGTCCCGAGTTTGAAGTGATTGCTCGCAACGAAACCAGCGGCCCCTATTTCGCAGGGGACCAGGCTGTTGTGGCGGTGGATGCCAAGTATTATGCTGGTGGTCCGTTGCCCAATGCTGAAGTCACCTGGCAGGTGACGACAACGCCCACTAATTACTCACCCCCTAACTGGTCGGAATTCACCTTTGGCTCCTGGCAACCCTGGTGGATGTTCTACGATTATGGTTATCCTGGTGGTGATCCGGGTAAGATAGAAATATTCAAAGGTAAGACTGACTCTTCCGGAAGTCATTATCTGCGCTTGAACTTTGAACAGCAGGGTGACCCAACAGTAGACCCGCGTCCGCAGAGCGTGGTGGCGCAATCGACCGTTATGGATGTTAACCGTCAGGCCTGGAGTAGTTCGACTGCCCTGCTGGTTCATCCTGCCAACCTTTATATCGGGTTGCGCAGTGAGCGCTACTTTGTTGAACGCGGCACACCGTTCATGCTTGAGTATATTGTCACCGATCTCGATGGTAACCCTATCCCCGACCGCCCGCTGCAGATTACAGCTGCCCGCCTGGAGTGGAAGTTCCGAAACGGTACCTGGTCTGAGCAAGAAGTCGAGAAACAGATCTGTGTTAAGTCTGGTTCAAGTGCTGGCAGCCTGATTTCTACAAACGAACCCGGTACCTGCAGTTTTGAAACTCCGGTTGGCGGCACTTACCAAATTACCGCTACTGTTACCGACCAGCTCGGCCGTGTTAACCAGACACGCTTTACGCGCTGGGTCTCCGGCGGCAAACTGCCTGCTTCCCGCAAGGTGGAGCAGGAAAAAGTCACGCTTATCCCGGATCAGGAAACCTATCAGCCCGGTGATACAGCCCGTATTCTGGTTCAATCGCCCTTTAGCCCGGCCGAAGGCCTGCTGACGGTCAGCCGCAGCGGCACGCTTTACACCAAACGTTTCCGTATTGAAAGCGGTTCCGTAACCTTGGAAATTCCGATTGAGCAGGCTCATATTCCTAATCTGGAGATCCAGGTGGATTTGCTCGGATCGGCGGTGCGTGTAGGTGCTGATGGTTTCACTGCGCTTGCCAACCTGCCCGCGCGCCCGGCTTTTGCATCTGGTACTCTCAGCTTGAGTATTCCGCCGCGCCAGCGCACGCTCTCCCTGCAGGTCAAGCCTGACCAGGCCCAGCTGGAACCCGGTGCCGAAACGACCCTGACCGTGCAGGTCAAAGATGCTTTCGGTCAACCGGTTTCGGATGCCGAACTGGCTGTTGTGGTTGTCGATGATGCCATCCTGGCGCTTACTAATTATCAGCTGGCCGATCCGCTCAGCATTTTCTATTCTGCGCGCCCGGCTTATTTGGCCGCTGTTTACAGCCGCTCCAGTCTGATTCTTGCTGATCCGTTGGCACTGGCCCAACAGGCCGCCAACCAGGGCCTGGCTCGAGATGGGATGAGTGGCGCCATGCCCATGGCGACCCAGGCCATGGCGATGGAGGCTGCCCCTGCGCCTGCCATGAAATCTGCCGGTGAGCAGGCGGCTCCCATTCAGGTGCGCTCAGATTTTAACCCGCTGGCGGCTTTTGCCCCAACAGTACGCACAGGTTTCGATGGCAGTGCCCGGGTGCCGGTTAAATTGCCCGATAATCTGACCCGTTACCGGGTGATGGTTGTGGCGGTTGATTCGCTGGGACGCCAATTCGGTACGGGCGAATCAAGCATTACAGCTCGCCTGCCGTTGATGGTACGTCCATCCGCGCCGCGGTTCCTCAATTTTGGCGATCGGTTTGAATTACCGGTCGTGCTTCAGAATCAAACGGATGAAGTCCTGGAAGTCAACGTGGCGGCGCGTGCTACCAATCTGGAATTGCTCGGCGCCGGGCTGCATGTTACCATTCCGCCCAACGACCGGATCGAGGTGCGCTTCCCGGCTTCCACGGTGATGGCGGGTACCGCCCGAATCCAGATCGCGGCTGTTTCCGGTGGTTATTCAGATGCTGCCGTGGTTGAACTGCCGGTCTATACGCCTTCCACCAGCGAGGCCTTTGCCACCTATGGTGTGATCGGTGATTTGCCTGGCAAACCGAGTGTGGCGGTCCAAGCTGTGCAGACCGCAGTTCAGTACCCCAAGGGTGTTTTTGCCCAGTACGGCGGGTTGGAGGTGACCACATCCTCAACAGCCCTGCAGTCTCTAACCGATGCAGTTTTGTATTTGGTCTCCTACCCGTACGAATGTTCCGAACAACTGGCCTCGCGTATTCTGGCGGTGGCCGCGCTGCGTGATGTTCTGACAGCCTTCAAAGCCGAAGGTCTACCCGCGCCTGCTGAAATGCAGGCGGCTGTTGATCGCGATATTCAGCGCCTGGCGGGCATGCAAAACTACGATGGCGGCTTTCCATACTGGGCGCGCGGTTTCGAATCAAGTCCTTTCAATACCATCCACGTCGCGCATGCCCTGGCCCGAGCGGCTCAAAAGGGCTTTGGTGTTCCGCCAGAAATGCAACAGAACGTGCTCAACTATTTGCGCCAGGTTGAGAATTACTACCCGGCCTGGTACGGGCTTGAAACCCGCCGTACTTTGAGCGCCTATGCGCTTTATGTCCGTAACCTGCTGGGCGATCGCGATGCATCCAAAGCCCAGATTTTGCTTCAGGAAGCCGGGCTGGAAAATCTTTCCATGCAGGCAATTGGCTGGCTTTGGCCGGTCATCGATGATGCCAGTCAGCTGGAGCAGATCCGCCGCTTTGTGACCAACCATGTGGTCGAGACTGCCGGTGCAGCCAATTTTACAACTGCCTATGATGACCAGACTTACCTGCTGCTCAGCTCTGACCGTCGCACTGATGCTATTTTGCTGGATGCGTTGATCGGGGATAGCCCGGATAGTGATTTGATCCCCAAACTGGTGACTGGGCTGCTGGCACACCGTACCAAAGGACGCTGGGGCAATACTCAGGAGAATGTCTTTGTACTCCTTGCGCTCGATCGTTATTTCAATACCTACGAATCCCAGACCCCGGATTTCGTCGCGCGGCTCTGGCTGGGCGACACCTATGCCGGTAGCAGCGAATTCCGCGGGCGTACCACTGAACTACATGAGACCACCATTCCGATGAACTATGTGTTGGCTGAAACTGCTGCGGGCAGCCAGGATTTAATCCTGAGCAAGGATGGTCCTGGGCGGTTGTATTACCGCTTGGGGCTGCGCTATGCCCCCACTGATTTGAGCCTGGAGCCGCTGGACATGGGCTTTGTGGTCACTCGCATTTACGAAGCTGTTGATAACCCCGCGGATGTCTCGCGTGATGCGAATGGTGTCTGGCAGATCAAGGCCGGTGCCAGGGTGCGCGTGCATATTTCGATGGTTGCAGATAATCGTCGTTACCATGTCGCGCTCGTTGACCCGCTGCCGGCCGGGCTGGAGATCATCAATCCTGCCCTGGCGGTTTCTGGTAGCGTTCCGCAAGATCCAACCGGCCAGAATACCCGTTATGGGTGGTGGTGGCGCGGCACCTGGTATGAACATCAGAATTTGCGTGATGACCGCGCCGAGGCTTTTGCCTCGCTGCTCTGGGACGGCGTCTATGATTATTCCTATATCACCCGCGCCACTACTCCAGGCACCTTCATTGTTCCGCCCAGCAAAGCCGAAGAGATGTACTCCCCAGAGGTCTTTGGACGCAGTGCCAGCGATTGGGTCGTCGTTCGGTAAGCTGATAAGAATAGCGATAACTGATAATCCAGGCAGGTCATAGCTCTTGGCCTGCCTGTTAGCTATTGGCTGCTCTTCGCTACATCAAATTCTCCAGCTCGTCATAACGACGGACGACCAGCTCGTGCAGGGTATTACGCAGGTCTTCACCGTTTAGATTTTCTTCCAGCTTATTGATCTGATTGGCCAGCTCGCCATCTCCCAGCACATTGCGGATCCAGAACTCAAAATCGCGCCGCAAATAGTGGTACTGCAGCGAGTTCAGTTGGACGGTGGCAAGAATTTCGCGAAATTCCCACAGGCTGGCGGCCGTGGGACCCAGGTTGAGGCCGTTGGCCTCACAAAAATAAAACCGTTTATGCTCTGGCAACGGTGCGCGCAGGTATTTCTGCAAATGGCGAATATGCGGAATGCTGCGTGGTCCGACCTGAAAGATGACCGGATGCCAGCCCGTGGCGAGTATTTCAGCAGTGAGTGGTTTGAAGGTATTTGAACATAGACAGGCCTGGCCGACTGTCAGGTTGGCCAGCTGTCCTGGTAAATCTTGATTGTTTTTTGATTTTGATAGATAGGGACTCAGTGCATTGATCTCGGCCTGGTTATTCAGCCGGGTCAGCAGGCAGTCGTCCAGCTTTTCGATCAGCCCGGATGCCAGCTGACTGGGCTGGTAACTTACCAGCCCAATGCTGATCCCATCCTGCTGGCAATCCTGCAGCAGGTTGGTCAACTCGCCGCCTTCGCGTGGACAGAAGTAGTGGGCTTCGTCGATGAGTGTCCAATGCGGGCGCCCACGCCGGGTTCTGGTGCCGCGCAAGGCCCGCAGGAATCCCAGCATATACGTCTGGCGTTCTTCCGGCGAGCGTGTCGAAAGATCCATGATCACGCTGACATCATGCCATTCGATCAGGGTGATCAGGTCCGCGATAGATGGCAGCGGGGCATCGGCGCTGCCAACGTGCAAGCAGTGGGTGGAAGATGCCAGGGTGCTGTAATCACCTTCCGGATCAATCACGCAAACCTGGTATCCCAATCTTAACAATTCTTCGACCAGCAGCCCTGACAACCAGGATTTTCCGCTCTTGCTGTCACCAAAAATGCCGATCTGGCTGTCGACCAGGTTCATGGGATCGATGTAAATCGGGGCACCGTCTCTGGTGTAGCCCAACACGATGCGCCGCTCCGGACGTTGGGGATGTTGCGGCCCACGCCGGCTTAACAGCTGCTTCAAAAGCTGGTTGATCCCGGTTCCAGTGTCTTCAGGATCATGGGGCAGTACCACATCGACCAGGGCCTTGATCTTGGGTAAGGCATTTGGCACAGCCACCGATAACTCGGCCAGCTCCAGCATGCTCTCGTCATTTTCAGCATCCCCACAGGTTATCAGGTTGTGTGTTGAATAGCCCAACTCGTGCAGCGCGAAGGCCAGCCCGGTGCCCTTGGTGGCGCCTGGGGGCAGCAGCATGACCGCCCCATTATTGTATTCGATTGTGGCACCCACGTTGAGCTCCTGCAAAACCTTCAAAATAGCCTCGTCGTGAGGGGTGCGCGTGGCGACGATGCTCATGCCGCGCTCAAGTGGGATGAGCAGTTCTTCGAGACGATTGATCAACAGGTGTGGCAGCCGCCCAAAAGGCTGTTTGATCTGGTTTTTCCTCGGGAAAAAAATCACTGCTCCATTTTCGGCCACCAGCACTTCGAATATTTCTTCAAAAGGCCCGCTATCGATGAAGTTTTCCAGGATCCGGCCCGTAACCAGGATGAGTGTAATTCCGGCCAGTTTGGCCTGGCGTAGCAGGTCCCAGGTACCCAGGGGAACAACTCCATCGCGAGCCAGCGTGCCATCCAGGTCGGATGCCAGAATCTTGAGGTGCGTATGCCTGCGTCGTTCCACCATGGGGGTGACGATTTGTGTGCCTGATAGGTTATCTGCCAGTGCGTCCGGCAAGCTGGCAGGTGGCGGAGCTGCGCTTAGTAGTAATTTTTGGACAACCTTGATAATATCGCGCAAGTGATAGGGCTTGGGGATGAAGGCATTGGCTAGTTTTTGGACCCGCGCCTCAAGATCCGGGCTTCCATAGGCGCTGATCAGCACACTTAGCAAGTCGGGGGCAATCTGTCGGGCTTGTTCCAGCAGTGTAAGCCCATCCATGCCTGGCAGCCGAAAATCTGTGATTAGCAGATCGAAGTGTTTGGCGCGCAATCGTTCAAGCGCATCCTCGCCTGTGGAACAGATCTCCACCTGCTGCATTGTATTGGGGAGCAGGTCCAGTGCCCTTTTTAATGGTTGCGCCACCCCCAGTTCGTCATCAACGATCAAGATTTTCTGGTTGATCATTGTGTTTTCTCCGAGCTGTCATCGTTGCGGCTCTCTTCTGGTAGAGAACTGGACTGATCTGCCGGTATGACCAGGCTGTCGGGTAATGTAACGGTAAACTTTACCCGGTCTGGGTTTTGCAGGTTGACTGCGTTAAGGCTGCCTCCCATTTTCTGGATGATGTTGTAACTGATGGGTAAACCCAACCCGGTGCCACCGCTCTTGGTGGTATAGAAAGGCTCAAAGATGTTCTCGAACCCCGCCTGGCTGATATTACCGTCATTAATAATGTTCAGGAGGATGCCCCTATCCGTGGTATCGACTTCAAGGGTCAGTTCCCCGCCTAATGGCATGGCTTCGATCGCATTGATGCTCAGATTTAGAAGCACCTGTATTAGTTGGTCGGGGTCGACCGTGATGAGGGGTAACTTATCAGGCACCTGCAGGTTGGTATGTACGCCTGCATCCCGGGATGAATTCTCCAACAGCATCAGCGTGCGCTCAAGAAGTTCTGGGATCGCGGCAGGTTTTGCAGCCACATCGTTCTGGTTGGCTTGTTTGAGCAAGCGATTGGTCAGGTCGACCAGGCGTTCGAGCTCCTGGTAACAAAGCCGCAGATGCGCCTGGCTTTCCTGTGGGTCAAGGGCGTAATCCAGCACCAGTTCCAGGTTACTCTGAACCGATTGTAGCGGGTTTTTGATCTCATGCGCCAGTTCGGCCGAAATTTTGCCCAGGGCAGTCAGACGCTCGGTGCGTACCATAAATTGTTCCATGGATTTTCTTATGGTAATATCGCGCACGATGCAGATAATTCCTATCGGTTCATCCTGCTCGTTGACTACCAGTGAAGCGCCAACCTCTGCTGGAAAATGGGAACCATCCTTTTTGGTGAGGGTCAATTCCTGTCCGCGCACACCCCAGTCTTTTGCAAAGTGGGCAATTTCTTTTTCCGACGGAATCCATGGATAGTTTTCCAACCCAAATAAATAGAGCACGTTCATGCCCAACATTTGTCCGGGATTCTCGGCGCCATAAAGTTCTGCAGCGCGTTGGTTGCAAAAGATCACGCGCATTTCAGGGCTGATGTAGAAAATGGCATCTGGCGATGTGTCTACCAGGGTGCGATAACGTTTCTCGCTTTCGCGCAGAGCCACTTCCACCTGCCGGCGTTCAGTCACCTCTTTTTCCATGATCTGCCAGGCTGTTTCTGCCGCTGCCGCGCGGGTTTCGGCTTCCATATGGCCCAATCGGGCTTTTTCTGCCAGGTTGCGTTCAGTTAGATCGTGGACAAAGGCGATTACACGTTGTTCTCCGCTCATGGCGATCAGGCGCGTGCTTATTTCACAGGCAATCAGCTGTCCGTCTTTGCGTCTGTTGAAGGTTTCCATGATAATCCCGCCATCAACCAGTTCCTTGGAGATCACAGCGGGAAGATTGTTGGCGATTTCTGGCGGCAGCAGGTCGGCGACATCCATGTTAAGCAATTCGCCTTTCTCGTAGCCCAGCAGACTGCAAGCTGCTGGGTTGCAATCCAGGATGCGGCCTTGCAAGCTTTCCAGGAAGATGGCGTCTAGTGAAGCTTCGAACAAGGCTCGATATTTGGATTCGCTTTCGCGGATGTACATCTCATTTTTTTTGCGTTCGGTGATGTCGGTGATCAGACCATCATAAGCAATCAGCCGGGCGTGTTCGTCATAGCGAGGTACCGGGGCATTTCTGATCCAACGCAGACTTCCGTCTTTGTGCAGGATGCGATGTTCCACCGGGCTGGTTTCTTTTCCGGCCAGGGCGCGATTGGCCTGTTCCAGTACCAGTTTTCGGTCTTCCTTGTGGATCATATGAAACCATAAATAGGGGTCGGATGCGTATTCGCGGGCTGTGTAGCCGGTGACGGCTGCACAGCCCGGGCCGTGAATTGTGTTGACGGAACGCCCATCCTTAATGGTAACAGTGTAGACATAATCGGTGCTGGATGTCCATAATTGCTGGAGATTATCCGCGCCGGATTGTGATTCCCCCTGATGGCTGGCCGCCTCTGTTTGTGACCAGCCTGTCTCAAATGTAATCTCTGCGAGTAGCGTATTCAGGTTTTCAAGCGCTTCTCGTAGATCTCCGATATGTTGAATTGGGGCCCGCGCCAGGGCTGCCAATTGCTCTTGGGCAGCCCGAATATTTTCAAGTACCTGTTCTTCTGTCATTACAGGCTCTCCGTATCAAAAAGGGCTTTACAACTCAAGAGAAAACATCTATGCCCAGGGCTGGGTTATTCTGAATTATTCGTCATGTCTATATTAATAGTATCTCAAACTATGGGAAAAAAACAGGACTAATTTGTATGTCAAGAGAACAACTGATAACTGATACCCATTGATCGACCTGGCAGCTATCAGCTGAACTTATTTATTGAGTTGTGCGCACAGGCGCCGGCCGATCTGGTCCCGCAGTTGAACAAGCTCGGGAAAACCATAAAAGAAAAGCACTTTTTGATCTGCGATCGTTTTTCCGATTGGCCTGGGTTCCAGGATGAAAAAGCTGAATGTTTCGGCAATATCTTCGGATGGATCAGTGGACGCATAATCTGAGACGAACTGATCTTTATGTTTTATATAGAATTTATCGAGCTCCGAATAATAATCGTCTTCATCTTCGATATTGTTAATGGCCTGCCACTGCGGGTAGATCTCAGGCCAGAAGCGCTCAAAGAACTGGTTGATATAAGAATCTACATTACTGCAACCTTCACCAGGAAAAAACGTCGGGCAGGCGTCCTTTTCCTTTTGGTAGATTGACTCGCTGATTTGGTTGTCAAAAATGCGTTGCGAAGGGATCACCTGGTCGGGGCTGAGCGTTAGCAAGTGCCCATATTCGTGGATAAGGGTAAAAGTCAAATCCTGCGGGTTGGAGGCATCCATAATATCGACGCTCAAAGCCCATTCTGATGGTGAGTTATCTGATTGTTCCACCGCTGCCAGGAGGTTATCTTTGCCATCAGTGAAAATGATATATTCCGTCAGAAATTTGCGGTAATCTGAGGGAATGATGGCCGCAAAATAATTCCAGATTTGTTCCTGCGCCGTGCGGTCCTTCTGATAGTCTTTTAGACTATTTGACAGCCCGTCTTTATCCACCGGGTCTGTGATCTGGTCAGCATTGATCGTATATTTGACCAGCGTGTATTCTTCGTCTAAAACGAAGGATTTGTGTATTGGTTTGGATTCCCCATCAGCGCTGCTGGCTTGGGTGATGTCGCCCATCTCTTTTAGGCAGGCTGAAATGCAATCTCCATTCGGGCAGGTGTCTGGTGTGGGGCTCGGTATCAGGGTTGGAGTTGGCGGGACTGGTGATGGCGGAATTTGGGTTGGGGTTTCCGATGGAATGACCACCGGACTGGGAGTCGAGTTGGAAAAAGCGCGTGTCGCTGCCAGGCAGGCCAGGGATGTGAAGCCCAATAACGCAAGTAAAATAATTGGCAAAAATCGTTTCATCAGCACTCCTCAGGCGGGATTACTTATTGTATCAAGGAATTGTTCCTAGTTTGATGCGGCAGCGGACTGGCATTTTTGGATGTGTACTGATGGTTTTATAGTCTGGAACATTCCACAGCTTGCATTTCGTAGGCACTTCCCAGCCCATCCGCCAAAGCTTTCACCGGAAGTTTGACCGAGAGCTCAAAGGTTAAGAGCAGCCGGCCATCTTCGAACCGGATTCGTGCGAACTGTGCTGATTGCCCGGGTGTCTTGTCAACCAGTGGTTCTTGCAGCTTCAAGACCGCATCGACCACGTTGACAGCGGATAAATATCTAAAAGAGCGTGCCAGGTGTGTGCTGAGTGTGTGGGTTGAGATCGAGAGATGATCTGCCACCTGTGCGCGGGTCTTGCCAAGTGCCAGGTTCTGAATGATCTCAACTTCTTTGGGCGAGAGTCCCAGCTTTTTCTTCGGCAAGCTAATGCTCCTGATTGTTGGGCCGGTGTTTCGCTGCCATCCCGAAGGCCTCGGGGCGCGACTTTCTGATTTTTTGATTCTGGATTTTTCGGCAAGTCCAACATCTGGAATAAGCGCCATCTGCCCTGCTCTGCAGGCTGAGGTCGCTTTTATCCACCAGCATTCCGCACAATGTGACAAAAAATTTCTTACTACGTGTCTCAGCGCAAACAACGTGGAAGGTGCTCCCGTATATATTTCTGATCAACATGTCACGCCCCTTTAGAATGGGTTAGGTTGGGTTGCTCCAACCGCAGATGTTAGCGAGGTCCCGTTTACGGTGCTGATGGGCTGTCTAACCGCGGGTAGCCTGATACGGAATATTAGTTTGTGGTTGGTTTAAAATTTCCGGTTGAAAAACGCTGCCACTTTGTCCTCCACACTTTTGCCAGATGTGGCGGGCTCGTCGACTGGTCGCGCTTCTTCGCAGGCATGGATAAACAGGCCTGTGTTTTGTGGTCCGCCCCATCCAGCATTTTTCAAATTTCTGGCCAGGGTGCGAATGTAGGCAGCCGTGACATGTTCGAGTTCAATCATGGCATCTGTGCGTGGATTCTTGTGCACATCCAGGCGGCTCAGTTCATCCCAAATTTCGGCTTTTTCCGAGTCGGATTTTTTCCGTGTTGGCCTTGTATTAGTAGTATTAGTAGTATTTAAGTCTTTAAGATCTTTAGATCTTAAGAGATTAATACTACTAATACCTAGTGGGTCGGAATTATTCCGACTCGCGGTTTCATTTTGCGGGTCAAAATCGGGCTCATAACTTGAATTTTCGTCAGGATCAGGATCTGCGCATGGGTCAAATCGATCACCCTGATCGAAATCATCGCCGCAAGCATGCACAAAATGCGAATCAGAATCATTATCAGAGTCGGAATTATTCCAGGGTTCAGATTTCTCTTGATCGTCAGGCGTGTTTGGGGCTTCAAGTTGAGCTGTTTGGTCGGAATAATTCCGAATACCCAGAGGCAGTTGGCTGTCTTGCAGCATGAACCAGCCGCATGACGAATGATCGATCAGGCCTTTTTCATATAGATATTGGCAGGCCTGGTGGATTGGTTTATCTGTGTATCCGCTTGAACGAGACAGCCATTCCTGGCTGACCGGTAGGGCTGAGATCGACAGCAGAACCAGTACTGCCAGTGGTGCGCCTTTCAATTCTCTGATGTTGGCAACACTTAATTCGAGCATATGGCCTCCTATTTTCACGTCTGAACTACTCCCAAGGGTGGTGAGCAGGCTGGTTATTTTTCCGGCTTGCTTTCACAATACAAAAGAACTGTAACAAGCAGTTCCTTGGCGCTTTGTTCACCAATATTTCGTAGGCGGATATTCGCATTCCTGAGTGCCCTCCGGCAGCACTCCTTTTGCCAGGGTGAGAGCGTTTTTTCCCAGGAATCGAAAATATCAGCAACTTCTTTTTGGTTTTTCATACAGCCTCCCTGCAACAAAGATTGAGGTGCTCTCATCTGACCATCACGAAAATCAGCATGCGCGCCTCTTTAAACTAAATCAAATTTCAATATACATATTAGAACAAAAATTCTAAAATGTCATCCCCCGTAACCTTAACAAATCATATTATTTAAGGTTCACACATGCATGCGTGAACCAGGAACTGTCATAAAGCCTCTGATGGGTAATTAACGCCAATAATAGCTGGGTAAGTTTTGATAAAAAACAGGTTGTGAAGTTCTATTAGTGGTTTACGCTGTTTGCCATTCCAGAACCCCTTGCCGTATGATTCTGGTTAAATAAAAAAATACCGCGGGTGCCGCTGAAAATGCTCAACGGTCACTGCGGTATTTTTGAAGCCCATGATCACAAGCTGTGCTTTTTCACTCAGGAAAAAAGCGAAATTTGTGAACGCCCGGGTCTGTATTTAGGAGTGTCTCAGGGTAGGTCTTTGAAGATATCCATGGATGCGAAAGCCACACCCACCATGCTTGGCCCGGTGTGGGCTGCCAGGGCTGGTGACATGTAATTGATTGGCATGAAGTTGCAGTTAAAGACCGGAGCGATCATCTCGCGCAAAGCCAGCACGGCTTTCTCGTTATACGAGTGCAGAACTTGCACGCGCAGATCACTGCCAGGTTTGTGGTACTTCAGCATCAGGTTGACCAGTCCGTGCAAGGCCTGGTCAAAGGTGCGGGCATTACCGAGCTGTGAATAGGTACCGCCGACTTTTTCTACGCCGATGATTGGTCGGATGTGCAGCATGGAGGCTATCAGGCCTTTCATGTGACCGATTCGCCCGCCGTGGATCAGGTATTTGAGCTCGTCAAGCGTGTAAATACTTTCGCTTGCGTCGCCAATTTTTTTAATCAACCCCAGGATCTGTTCTTTACCCCAGCCAGCCTTTAATGCGCGTGCTGCCGCCGCCACCTGCCAGCCCTGCACCGCGCATAGGGTCTTGGTATCGATAATCGTCACGTCGGCTTCGGGGGTCATTTCTGCCCCGGCGAGTGCGGCGTTAACCGTGCCGCTCAATCCGGATGACATATTGATCGAGAGAATTTCGCGGTCACCACTGGCAGCCAGACTCTTAAACATGGCCGCGAATTCGCCCCCGGCTGGTTGCGATGTGATCGGAAAACTGGGTGTAGCCATCAGTTTTCTTTGAAGCTCATCTGGTTGGATGTCAACGCCGCTGCGGTAGGATATTCCGTCCAGAGTGATGGTGTGGGGGACCACATGGATGGGGATCTCGGGCATAAGTTCAGGGGGCAGATACATATCCATACCGGTATCAGTCACAATTTGCATGGAATTACCTTTCTACGAGCTGCTGTATGGTGGGGGAGACCTTTCCGGGTGCAGACGAAGGATATCGGACCGCGCCCTGGCAGGCTGGCTTATATTTCTACTATACCATCTTCCACTCGGATTACAAGTACTTATTTGTGTGCCAGGTCCATTTATTTATTGAGTGGATACACGGATTTTGAGGTGGATACATTTTTTATGGCTCTGTATCCAGCAGGCGCTGTACTGCGGCTGGGTCACGCAGCATTTTGCGGGCTCTTTCAGGTTCCAACTGGCCCAGACGCGCCAACTGCATCAGGTTGGCAAAGGGCCCTTGCCCGGCCTGGGCTGAATAGAGCCTGGCCTGCTGGCGTGGGGGTAACTCCATATAACCGAGGCTGGCCTGCACCCGAGCAAGCAAACTCAGGTTGGCTTGCTCCACCTTTTCGATTAATTGCGTCAGGGCCAGGTTGTCCTGCTCCAACCAGGGGATGGCAGGTTTGGGCGGCGCAGCCGGGGCAGGCCGGTGTGCGCGCTGCACCTGCAGCCACAGGTTACCACGGCTGGGCACAGAGACGAACTCGAAGGAGGGCAACAGCAGTCCCGTCAGCGCTTTACCGTTGACGCAGTTGGTATCCAGCCCAAAAATTTTGTCTTTATAGTTGAATGGTTGCTCAGTGTGGTTGTAATTTTTGTGTCCCACAATGACTGGTTTTTCACCATCGTATAGTTCATACCAGGGTTGGCTGTAACGCTCGCGCAGGATCTTATCCCCACCCATGGTGCCGCACAAGACGGATGGGTGTTGCTCTGAGGGCAGCAGCCCCGGTTCGAGGTAGCCATGTGCGATCAATGCTTCGGGCAGGTCAATATATAAGGGTAATTCAGCCATCCAGCTTACTGCTTCGGTGTATGCTTTCCCAAATTGTTGGCGGCTAATGACTTGGGATGCAGCAAGTTTTAGTTCGTGGCGGGCATAGCGCACATGCTTGCGCTCGTGGTTGCCCATTACGCTGCGAGTACCGGGCGTTTGCCGGAAAAAGTCCAGCACCTGGGGTGTCTCTGGGCCGCGGTCAACAATATCGCCAGCGGCGATGATGATGTCGCCATCAGCCAGGCCGGCTTTCTCCAGCAGGGCCTGTAGTTCAGCGTAACAACCATGGATATCGCCAATGATCAGGGTTTGCATGCTTGTATTTTACCCCCTGTGAGAGTGCCAGTGATGAGATTTAGCTTACCTGGCTTTGTTTACAGAGATGTTAGCCGGTCGTGAGAACACTTCCCTCGCGTGGATAAAACAGGTTATTTTTGGAGCCTGGGCGCGATTGGGAGCCATCCATATTTTGCCGTCAAGCTGGACGAGAAGCGAGGATTTGTACTGCGGAAAAATGCATCTACTGATTTGGGATAATTTTCTCACCTGGCGATGAGCACTTGCAGAGCAAATCACCGACAGTGCTTGTGGTGATTAAAACCTGCACCAGGAGGGTGTTGAGGTTAATCATTAATTGTCCATTGTAAATTACGCGCGGCGAAGCCTAATTTATTGCTGATCAGGGTTCAGCGACAGATCGAACAGGTTCCCCAGGATGGCAATTGGCAGGGTTGCCAGGAGCACGGTTCCAAACACCTGGAGGTTTGACCAGGTATAATCATAAAAGAAGATTGGCGATAGACTGGTTGGGCTGCTGGCCAGGCTGGTGTGTACCCACCAAGAACCGGCCAATGCTGTGCAGATTGCCAGGGCTGAAACCAGCATTTTGGCTGAGATGCTGCGCAAGTATGGCCTGATAGCAAACCCAAAGGCAATAAGCAGGCAGCCAGCGCTGATCAATAAGCCGTCCGGCACGTTTTTCAATATCAGTACGTCATAGGTAAACAACCCAATATTCAAAAATAATCCACCCAGGATCGTGGATAGGAAAACTCGCAGACTGCTGTTCAAGATGGATAAACGCTCGGCAATCAACCGGCTCACCAAAATCCCTGTTCCGAAAATCAGGCCCAGAAGGCCGCCACGTTCCAGTGAGATGGCGATCCGTTCCAGGTCCATAAAGCTTGGCAGTCGGTAGGTTAGGTATATTTGCAGGCCTGTGCCCAGGCTGGTTCCTAAAAAAGCCATCCCAAACACCGAAAGCAGGCTGATCGGGCGGGCGCTCAGGATTTGTTGAAGCCAAATACTGGTCACGCCCAGGCGTAGTTTGAGCGGGAGTCTGGATGGCAGGCTGCCTGCGCTCTTCCGGATGGTATTGAAAACGGGCATGCGCTGGTATTTGTTTGCGGATTTTAGTACGGCCATCACCGCATCCTCTGAATGCACATGTCCGATCAGTTGGGCCGCCAGATCGCCGCTGTGGTCTTCCTGCACTGCCAGCGCAGCGAGCAGCGGGTCATATTCGGCGCTAAAGGCGATTTTTTGCCAGCGCGCCGGTGCTTGAATGATTTTAGGTAGGAGCGCCAGGATCTGATCGCGGAGCGCATCTTTATTGGTATTGAAAGCTATTTTTAGCAGTGCGGCAGATAGTTCATCCGTAATTTTTATTTTCAAAGCCTGGATTTTGTGATCTTTTTCAAGCTGAATGATGATGCGTTCAGCCACGCTTTCGTTGCCTTTTTTTAGATACTGACGGGCAACTGCCAGTCTTTCGGTCTGACCGGTTTTATCCCACCAATATTCATCTTTGTAACCATAGTAAAGTGCGTGTGTGAGTAGAAAGCGCAATGTGTTGGCGGGCAGCGTGCCTGGCTGCGCCGTGTTGTATTTGATATCGATGATGGCAAATTTTGTCAGATTGAGGCTGACCTCCATTCGATTCTTTTCCCAGCCTTCTAGGCCTTGCCTGATGAGTTCGGCGGCTTCGGCAAGCTGCGCCTCGAGACTGCGTGTGGGTGTATCCTGCTGAACGTCATCCACGGGAGCGATGGGCTCCATTCCAAAGCAGGCGTAAATCATCTGCAGCGCTTCACCCGCCGAGGCTGGTCTTTCAGCTGGATTTGCGGCCGTCATTTTTCGCAGGATCTTTACCAATCCGGTTGGCAGATCTGGGTTGATCTCGGCAGGATCCGGGATTTGTTCATTGGATGAGAGCAGTTGAATTCCCAGATACTTTTCATTGTTCCATGGCAGCTTGTGGGTAAATAATTCATACAAAACAATCCCGAAGCAAAAAATATCGGATTGTGGGGTAATGGCAGACATGTTGTGTTGTTCAGGTGGAGAGTAAGCCGGGGTACCTCGCCCGGTATGCATGGCCTGCGTGGTTTTGGATACCACGCGCGCCAGGTCAAAGTCGGCTACATATAAATGTTGGTTGATACCGATCAGGATATTGGCAGGTTTCAGATCTCGGTGAATGATATTTTCGGCATGCAGGTAATCGAGCGCGGAGCCAATTTCTGCGGCGTACTTGATGGCATCCTGGATTTGCAGCGCTTCTCGAGCGTGGATCCTATCTTCAAGAGAGCCGCCCGGAATGTATGGCGAAACGATAAACCGGATATTTTGCCAGGCGCCAAAATCATAGGTTGGGACGACATGCGGGTGATGCAGACTGGTAAAATGCGGGTCGAACAGGTTGTTAGAGTCCTGATTTTCCCCATCGACAAAAAATAATTTAATCGCAACAATACGATTCTCGTTTTGGTCAAGCGCAGACCAGACCATCCCAAATCCGCCGGCACCGATCTGTTCGAGAAGCCTGTACTGGCGGAATTGACTTCCCGGCGAAAAATGATTTTGCAAAGGTGACTCGCCTCGTTTGTATCAGCGTGATGACTTCAGCAGCCTGGGGGACTGACAAAGCGGTTAAAACAGGTACTGTCGGCAGCCCGCTTATTTTCAGGGCGTTTAATGTTTGGGCGAATGATTTTCTGGTGTGTGTGTTTTCTTTTCCTGTCCGGGAGGCGATCTTCTTGTAGTTTCTGGGTACGGTGTGTTTCTGACATGGCCGGTTGGTGCAGGGGCGGGGCCAACATCCCCATCATTCTTTGGCGGCTTGGTTGGGCTGCTGATGGTTGCCTGGATGCCTGGCGTGGCTTGAACAGCTGGCATGGTAGGGTTGTTAGCATCCAGGGTGGCTTGTGCAACATTCGCTGCGATGGTTGGAATTGTATTTGTCAAACAGGAAATACCCGCCATTGCGCAAGCTGTCAGCACTTCTGTGGTTTCGATGACTGTGGCGATTGAAGGCGGCCCAATCGCATCTGTTCCGTTTGTGCCGCCCAGGGGTACCTGCACTTTTTGACCGGCTCCAAAATACTGGGTTTGACCATTAGATGTGATTGAAGCTGTTCCGCTAAACAGGTTGATAGACATATTGCCGTTTTTAACCGCGCTCAAACTGGCATCCCCCATCAAGAGCAGGTCTGAACCATTGATCTTAAGGTTTATACCGGTACCATCAGGCATGGTAATCATGATGCCATCAAATGGGAGCTGGTCACAGGCTATTTGTCCCAGCTCGCTAAAAAAATAAAAAGACTGAATATCCTGGACCCCATTATTGCCCAGAGTGGTGTTGCCGAATACAACCATTTTTACTGCTTCGCCTGGCAGCGAGCGCGGCAGGTTGGCGATGATGTTGAATACCGCAATGCCCCATTCGTTTTTCTGCAAGTTTAGCGGGGATGTGGAGATGTGTTGTACGGTCTGGATATCAACCACATCTCCTGCTTTTGCGAAGCGCTGTTGTGTATTTGGCAATAGATCTGCCTGGATGTTGGTATTTCCGTAGCAAACTTTATTGGGGCTGATGTGGTCGCAATAATTTCCAGAAATATGCAAGGCCTGGTTGATCAGGTCCTGGCAGCTGCGCTCAGGCGCTGCAATTTGTGTCGGAGTGATTTGCGCATTGGGTGAAAGACCGGGGATGTAATTTGAGCGATAGAGCGCCAGTCCCCATAGCCCCAGGCACACCAGGCTGAGTACCCCCACCGCGATGGATAAATAGCGGCTGGATACGTCGTCCCCCTTGCGTGGCGGGTCTGATTTTAGTGCTGCCATTGTAACCGCACAGCCTGGTTGATTTGAGGCAGGGATCTGCCAAATTGAAGATCGTTCATGAGAAATGGATCAGCGCCTGGATATGTCCCAGGCGAATCTGCGCTCCACTTTCAAGTGGATAGGTTTTGTGGGGGATCAGCCTTTCTTGTTGAAGCCAGGTGCCGTTCGAGCTGCCTACATCCAGGATGGAATAGCCATCCGCGGTTTTATTGATTTTAGCGTGTCTGCGTGAGACAAACACATCCGATGAGCCAATATTGATGATCGGTTCATCGGTTTCCGCAGTTTTGCGCCCCAGAATAAACTCTTTTTGTTTTTCCCCCACGATAATGATCTCGCCGGTATTAATAACGTAAATCGTCAACCCTTTTGCAGGGATCAACGATTTTTTAAGGGTATCCAATTCGTCTGGTGAGGGCGGGCCACCGTTTTCGGTTAGTTGTTTGGTCGAAATCTGGGATGAATAAATATTAATAAGAGTAGCCTGACAGTTTACACAGAAGGTCGCGTCAATGGCATTCTCAAATTTACAGACTGGACAATAGCGTATGATAGAGGAGTTCATGGTTTCCTGATATGAATAAGATAAGCGCTAAAAAAGGTAAATCTGGTACAAATAAAAGTTTCTAAGAAAATGATACTCCTAATTATCCAAAATTGCAAACATCTTGTATTGCCTAAAGTTGAAAATTATGGTTCTCCCCAGATTCGTAGGGAAAAAATATTTATTCTGCACTGCCTGTGGTTTGTGCGTAACAAGCGCAGGTATTGCAGGGATTTTTGTGGGTGTTTTTATCACGAATAAGTCCGAATGGACGAATGACACGCAGTTTCTTCGGAAAATATTGCGGAAAAGTGCTGCCATAAACTCGCGTGGTGCAGCATGCAGGGTTAAAGTTGATGCTCCGGAATAGCGCTGATTGATTGTCTCTCACTAATCTGATGAGAGCCAAAATTATTTTGTGTCCAAGCGCAGCCTCCAGAAAAATGTAGCTAGTACAGTTAGGCGTAAATAGTGGATATGCTAGGCATTCAAGGCCTTGCCCTGGTAAGTCCACTTGAATGGTTTGGCCATTGTCAGGTTGTAATATTCGATGAAGGCCAGAACTTTGCGTTTT